>CADCDE010000007.1 GCA_902800065.1 uncultured Ruminococcus sp. | reverse complement strand
ATAACTGAAATTTTTGTTCTTGGTACAGTCAGTGTTTTTTGTGAGTGAAAATGAAATTCCACTGTATCATCAAAAATTATGATATTTGAAACCTGATTAAGATACAGGTGAAGCCACAGCAACAAAGCAATAAAAAAAGTTGTGGCAGGAATAATTGCAATCGGTGATGTAAACAAACTTATCAGAATACATACCGTCCATGTCAGCGCTATTGCAATATTTATGTATTTTTCCATGTCCTCAACTCCTCAAATATTATCTGTGCTTATTTTATATTAAAAAATATATAAATTCAATATTATATTCTCCGATATTTTCAATACGAAAGTCGGATTTTTTCAACTTTACCGTTAAAAAAGGAGTGCCTTGACAAAATGCCGAGACACTCCAAATTTTTCGATTTTTCTATTAATGGTTTATATATTAGCCGAGTTCAGCGAAATATTTGATAGTTCTAACCATCTGGCTTGTGTAGCTGTTCTCGTTGTCGTACCATGAAACAACCTGTACTTCATAGAGATCATCAGCTATTTTAGCAACCATTGTCTGAGTAGCATCAAAGAGTGAGCCGTATCTCATGCCGATAACGTCAGAAGAAACGATCTGATCCTCGTTGTAGCCGAATGACTCGGAAGCAGCAGCCTTCATAGCAGCGTTGATGCCTTCTTTTGTAACGTCAGCACCCTTTACAACAGCTGTAAGGATAGTTGTTGAGCCTGTCGGAACCGGAACACGCTGAGCAGAACCGATAAGTTTGCCGTTGAGTTCAGGAATAACAAGACCGATAGCCTTTGCAGCACCTGTTGAGTTAGGAACGATATTAGCAGCACCGGCTCTTGCACGTCTGAGGTCACCCTTTCTGTGAGGACCGTCAAGGATCATCTGATCGCCTGTGTAAGCGTGGATTGTGCTCATGATACCGCTCTGGATAGGAGCATAGTCATTAAGAGCCTTAGCCATAGGAGCAAGGCAGTTTGTTGTACAAGAAGCAGCAGAGATGATAGTATCTTCAGCTGTGAGAGTTTTCTCGTTTACGCTGAATACGATTGTTTTAAGGTCATTGCCTGCGGGAGCAGAAATAACAACTTTCTTAGCACCTGCATCAATGTGAGCCTGTGACTTAGCCTTTGAGCAGTAGAAACCTGTGCACTCGAGAACAACGTCAACACCGAGTTCGCCCCAAGGAAGCTCTGCAGCGTTAGCCTTAGCGTAGATTGTAAGAGTTTTGCCGTCAACTGTGATAGTACCAGCCTCGTCATCAGCAGAAACAGTGTGAAGACCTTCACCTATTTTACCGCAATAACCGCCCTGAGCTGTATCATACTTCAAGAGATTAGCGAGCATTGAAGGCTTTGTAAGGTCGTTGATAGCAACAACTTCATAACCTTCTGCACCGAACATCTGTCTGAAAGCAAGACGACCGATACGACCGAAACCATTAATAGCAACTTTAACTGACATTGGAAATTACCTCCTAATATTTTTTACTTAATATATTTTAATATATTTTGGGAAAAATTACAAGGGATTTATGCAAATTTTAACAAAAAATTTTTATTTTTCATCTTATCTTGCTTCCTGCAGGCAGACCGTCAACGAATATAACCTTAACGTCATCGCCATTTTCACCTGCAAGTATCATTCCCTGACTTTCGACACCGCAGAGTACAGCAGGTTTTAAGTTTGCAACGAGGATGATTTTCTTGCCGACAAGTTCATCGGGCTTGTAATATTTTGCTATACCGCTTGCAACGGTTCTTTCACCGAAACCGTCATTGAGAGTAAGTTTAAGGAGCTTTTTAGCTTTCTTGACAGGCTCACACGCTGTTATTTCTGCAACTCTCAGTTCGACCTTTGCAAAATCATCTATGCCTATCAATGCGACATTTTCAGGCTTTTCGGGTTTAGTTTCGGGTTTGGTTTCTTCTTTCTGTGAACCGATAAGTTTATTTAGTTCGTCAATTTCCTTTTCAACGTCAATACGTGGGAATATTATATTTCCCTTGTGAACTGTGACAGTTTTGGGGAGTTTTCCGAAAGCCGCTGTACTTTCATAAGTCACATCATCTGCATTTGCACCTATCTGTTCCCATACTATGGGCATAGTTGTCGGCATGAACGCTGAAAGGAGAGTTGAGACAATTCTTATTGTTTCCAAAAGATTGTAAAGTACACACGCAAGACGAGGTTTATTTGCTTCATCCTTTGCAAGTACCCATGGAGCAGTCTCATCAATGTACTTGTTTGCACGGGATACTACCTTGAATATCTCTGCAAGGGCATTGTTGAGCTGAGTCTTGTCGATAAATTCGTCAACACTGCCAACGAGAGCCGTTGCCTGTGCAATGAGGTCATCATCAAATTCACCGTTTTGCTGAAGTTCTGGGAGAGTTCCGCCGAAATATTTGTCAACCATTGCAACAGTTCTTGAAACTAAATTTCCGAGACCGTTTGCAAGGTCGGTATTTATACGGTTTATCATAATTTCATTTGAGAATGAGCTGTCCGAGCCGAGAGCCATTTCTCTCATGATGTGATAGCGGATAGCATCTGCACCGTATCTTTCACCCAAGATGAAAGGATCGACTATATTTCCGAGAGATTTACTCATTTTCTGACCGTTGAAGGTTATCCAGCCGTGTACGGCAAGATGTTTCGGCAGAGGCAAATCCAAAGCCATGAGCATAGCAGGCCAGATGATAGCATGGAAACGCATAATATCTTTAGCTACCATGTGGACATCAGCAGGCCAGAATTTGTCATAGTCATTGTATGCGTCATTGTCATAGCCAAGAGCGGTTATATAGTTTGAGAGAGCATCTATCCATACATAGACAACATGATTTGTGTCGAATGTAACAGGTATGCCCCACTTGAAACTTGTTCTTGAAACGCATAAATCCTCAAGTCCCGGCTTGATGAAGTTATTAACTAATTCTAATGCACGGGTTTTCGGCTGTAAATAATCCGTTTCAGTGAGGAGTTTTTCTATTCTGTCAGCGAATGGTGACATTTTGAAGAAATATGCTTCCTCCTTGGCTTCAACGACAGGTCTTCCGCAGTCGGGGCATTTGCCGTCTATAAGCTGTGAGTCCGTCCAGAAGCTCTCGCAGGGAGTACAGTACTTGCCTTTGTATTCGCCTTTGTAGATATAGCCTTTGTCATAGAGGTCTTTGAATATCTTTTGTACGGCTGTCACATGATAATCGTCAGTTGTGCGGATATATCTGTCATAGCTTATATTCATGTATTTCCAGAGTTTTTTGAATATTTCAACTATCTCGTCAACATACTGCTTGGGAGTAACGCCCTTTTCGGCAGCCTTCTGTTCAATTTTGAGACCGTGTTCGTCAGTACCTGTCAGGAACATCACATCATAGCCCTGCATACGTCTGTATCTTGCGATAGAATCACAGGCAGTTGTCGTATAGCAGTGACCGATATGCGGATTGCCTGACGGATAATAGATAGGTGTAGTGATGTAATACTTTTCACCATTATGCTTTTGCATAAACATTCCTCCAATTCCTTGATAATATTTCAATTCTATAACAAATCGGAATTTTTATCAAGAGTTTTGGATATATTTTTCAAAAATATTGCTCAGCGATCCTCGTCAGCTTTGCAAGAGTTCCTTCAGCCCAGCTGTACTGTGACATATATTCCTCGTTGAATGATAGGATGCTTTTTTTGTCGCCGTCTAAAAATAAATAATAATCACAATTGATAGAATTATTATTCACTTTGCAGTAGCCTCTCGAGGTATAGAAAACATCTGTGATATCATAGCTTTTGAAGGTATTGCTTATGGTTCTGACGGCTTTGTTGTAGAGTTTTTTTACTTTTTTGTCAAAAGGTCGGTTTTCCCAGAGAATATTTGTTGCTTCCTCGATGCTTACGCTCCTGCCCATGCGGTCAATGCATAAAGCGAAAAGTTCCTTTGCCTTTGAGCTGTGGAAATCGACTGCAAGGTCATCAACAAAAACTTCAAAATTACCGAAAGCGGTCACCTTCACGCTCTTGCTTTTATTCCAGATGTCTGAAAGGTCTTCACCGACTAAAAGTGATAATGGCTTGTCCTGATTGTTTTCTATAAAATCAGCAAATTGCGGATTTTCATTTTCAGGTGAGCAAATAACAAATTCATTTTTGACATTATATTTTTTTATGATTATGTTTTCGCAGTAACAAATTTTTTTCTTTTGGATATCTTTTTTATTCAGTATACTCAAATTGATCGCCCTCCGATGTGATATAAATAGATTCGGTGCCAATTGTGATTATAATAATTATGTTGCATAATGTCAAATACTTTTGTGAATATTAGTCAATTTTTACCCGTAAAAATAAACAGACTGATCAATTCTGTCCTGGAATTTACCGAAAGCTTCTGATAGCAGTTATGCAGTAATTTTTTTACTGTACCTTCCTTTATGTGCAGAGAATTTGCGGTATATTTGTTTGTAAAGCCCTTGAGAGCAAATATAAGTACCTCCTTTTCCCTCGGTGTAAGATTTTTAAAAGATGATCTTATTGGATCAAACGGTATTTTGCTGAATATATCGTCAAGATCGGATATAAAAAAATCATTTTTTTTATATCCGAAATTATCGTCATTATCCTGCATATTCACACACTCCTAAAAGTTTTTTCAAATCGTATTATATCATACAAAATGCTACCGATATGCTACTTTTTGACGTATTTTGGGATAAAAAACAGCGGACATATCATAAAAATATATCCGCTGATGATTTTTTGTCAGGTATTGTCTTCTATTTTGAGAAGATAGAGCTTGTTATTGAGCTTAAAGCCTGTTTTGTTCCAGAGAGCCATTGCAGAGGGATTTCCGACATGAGAATAGAGCATTGGAGTATGTCCTCTGTCCTTTATGACATTTGAAGCAAATGTGCACATCTTTGTACCGAAGCCCTTGTTTCTTTCGGGCTTGAGTACCGCAATGGATTTTATTCTGATATAATCATCTGTTTTGCTTCCGACAGCCGCAACAGCCACGATTTTTTTATTTTTGACAAGTGCATAAAGCTCGCTGTTGAGATATTCTTCGACCTTGCGTTCAAATTTTTCGTTCCATCTGAATTCTTCCCTGCACTGTTCATAAAATTCCCTTACAAGCTTTGTATGCTCCGAATTATCCTTGTCGATTTTTATTATCTGTTCATCATCGCTGAGAGCAGGCATTTCAGATTTTTCCTTGTTTTTCTGAGTGAATACAGCGAGTGAGAATTCATCCTTGACAACATAGTCCAGATCAAGTGAAGCAAGTGCATACAGGTCTGACAGGTTTCCCGAAACATCCTGTTTTACATATATTTCCACCTTCGGAATATTGCAGTCACGCAGGAATCTGCATATATCAATAAGCTTTGCTGTATCGTTCTTGATATTTGATGATGTCCATATCCATACCCTGTTGCCTTTTTTAGCGGTAGAGATTATAACATTCTTGTGATCCGAATACAGTTCATAGCTTTCGTCATTTCTTGCAGACTCTATTGAATTGAATATAATGGAATCTGCAATATATTCGGGATTTTTGAATATATCATCATTTCCCGATATTCTGTCAAATTTTAAAGCCATTAAAAAAACCTCCTTCTTTTTTCCTTGACTGCACACTCAAACCCCTTTTCGCATACAGTACATAATATTTTTATTTTACTCCTTTTATCAGATTATTGCAATAACAAATCAACAAAAAATCTATAAATGAGCAAATCCGAAAAATGCACAAACAAATTGTCATTCCGAGCGTAGCGAGGAATCTTAAAAAGCCCCTTCACTTCGTTCAGGGTGACAAAATGCGGTATTTTATTGTGCATGATGACGAATAATTTGTAAATTTGCTTATTTATAGAAAAAATGTTATTTGACGTAAAACTTGATTTTCTGTTTTGAGAGTGTATAATAAAAAACGGGAGATGATAAAAATGGTAAGCCGTAAAGTAATAGTCAAAAATGCCGATGGACTTCATCTGAGAACAGCAAAAAAGCTTATTGACAAAACCATCAATTTTCAGTCAAGCACTACTATAATTTTCAATGATACAAGGATAGATGCCAAAAGTATCATCAATATCATGCTCGCCTGTATCAAATGTGGTTCCGAGATAGAGATCGAATGTGAAGGCGAAGATGAGCAGCAGGCTCTTGAAGCAGCCGTTGATGTCATCGAAAACGGGCTTGAATAAAGCAAAAAACGGGCAGTTCTTTCAAAGAACAGCCCGTTTTATTCATTTTTTATTTCTCGTCTATGACAACATCTGTATCTTTATTTCTGTTTACAAAAAACATCTTTGATTTTTTATCATAGGCGGAGTCGCATTTTTCACCGTTGTACTCTGCTGTTGCATCAGTACCATTCAGTGTAACGATCTTTACAGTATCTACTTTTCCTTCACCTTTTATATATGCATCTGTGTAAAACATAAATCATTCCTCCTGTTCTGCCTGTGGCATAAACAACTGAGTTTCCTTTTTTCCTACGGCTATATACTAACACTTTTCTTTATAAAAAACAATAGCTTTATTTATCAAACTTGCATAATGAAACGATTAAAATTTTGTATATATTTTAAAATTACTTGTCAAATTACACATTTTTTTGACCGCTATTAAGTATAAAACACCATATTACATTTAATCCAACTTTTTTTGTTTTTTCATGTATGCATATTCCGTGACCGTGGAGCATATAATTCATTAAGAGATAATAGAATGTAATTATTGCCTTTTAAAGCGGAGGTGCTGTCTGTGAAAAAAACTGTTTTGATATGCAGTATATCTGTCCTTGTCGGAATATTGCTGACATTTTCAAATGTACAGGCTATAGGAAGTGATGTCATATTCGAGGGGAACGCCAAAAATTTCATTGAGATTAAAAACAGCAGCTTTCTTTTCGGGAATTTCAATGACCTTTATCCCAATATCGACCTTACAAGAACTCTTGAGATTCATGATCCGAGTACAAAAAATGCACAGATATATATCCGTGCAAGAGCTGTTAAAACTGAATATCAGCCTTTGCTGAAACAGATTTCGCTTTATGTGCTTGATGAGTCGGGAAATATCATTTCATCATCAAATGATTTGTCTCAGAAAATATTTCTGTGTGAGCTTGAGGGCGGTCAGGAAAAATCTCTGAAGCTCCGTATGCACATAAATTCAAAAGCGTCAAAGCAACTCAATTCGACCTATCAGAAAATAGAATGGATATTTTCGGCAAATGAACTGACTGAAACAAGTATCTCGGATATTCCCAAGACAAACGGAGATTCCGTTGTATATCCCGTGACGGTGATATCTCTCGTTTCATTTCTGCTGACACTTATTTTAGCCGAAAAAACAAAATATTTTTGATACTATAAATGAGCAAATCTGAAAAATGCACAAATAACTTGTCATTCCGAACGCAGTGAGGAATCTTTAAAAGATTCTTCGTCGCTGTCGTTCCTCAGAATGACAGTATAATAATTTTTCGTTTTTATCGAACTCACGTTTTTTAAGACTGTATGATGTTATGTCATACAGTTTTTATATTGCAGTTTCCGTAATAATGGTGAAGTATCTCTTTATAGTCTGCTCCATGTTTTGCCATGCTGTCAGCACCGTATTGGCTCATGCCTACACCGTGACCATAACCGTATACTGTAAGTATAAATTTATTTTTGCTATACTCAATGTCAAAATTTGCACTTCTTAGATCAAACAATTCACGCATTTTTGCTCCGCTTATGCTCGTATCACATATTTTTATTGCCTTGACAGTCCCCGACTGTGTTCTGTCTGATTCACCGAGCCATGTTTCGGGTTCTCCGCTTAATTTTATATTCTCACCGAGCATTATTTCCTTAAATCTGTCAGCCGATACTTCTTTTTGAGAAAGATAACCCGATACATTCACATCACCCGCACTTGAAACAGGCTGTAAAAATTCACTCTCAAAGCCAAAAATATCCTTTGCACTTTCAGTCTGTCCCGATGAAATGGCATGGTAAGCAACATCTATAAGTTTGCCGTCACTGTCAGTGAGTACCTGTCCGAAAACAGAGTCAACAGCACTTGAAATTTTTTGACGGCTTTCATCTGATATATCTTTCCTGTAGAACTCACCGTTTGACAGGTCAGCGGAAAAATCATATTTTTCCTTGGAATTTTCACGGAGTTTTGAAAAATGTGTGTAACAGGCAATGCACTGTGCCTTGAGAGCCTCCTCCTCAAAACTTGCAGGCATTTCAAATGCAACTGCACCGATACAGAATTCCCTGTCATCTATGCTTATGATTTTATTGCTTGATGTATCAAGAACAAGAAATTTATTTGTATCAATATTTTTTTTCTGCATACTGCTTTGGGGAATTTCATTTTCTGGAAAAATTTTTCCCACTGAAATGAATGGCAATATTGCCATAATTACGAGTCCGAGAAATGAAATTATTATCCGTTTTTTCACAATTCAACGCCTCCGCTTATAATTCTTTGCAAATTTCTTGACACGACCATTAAAAAAGAATAAAATAACTGTATATGTTTAAAGTATATGATTTTTGAAATGAGGTATGACAAAATGTCAGTCCAGAATGATGTGCAAAAGGAAAATCTTTCGTATTTATGCGAGGAATACCGCCGTCACAACGGCTTCAACAGCTCCGATTATCAGACATATAACGTAAAGCGTGGTCTGAGGAATCCTGATGGTACGGGTGTTATGGCGGGACTTACGAATATATGCAATGTACACGGCTTTATGATGGCGGACGGTGAACGTGTGCCTGACAAGGGAAAGCTGACCTACAGGGGCATTGATGTCAATGATATTATAAATGCCTGTATCGAGGAAAACCGCTTCGGCTTCGAGGAAACTGCATGGCTTCTGCTTTTCGGCTCGCTCCCGACAGAAGCACAGCTTGAGAATTTCAAGAGTACTCTCGGAAGTATGCGTGAATTGCCTGATAATTTTGTCGAGGATATGATAATGAAATCTCCGTCAAAGGATATCATGAATAAAATGGGACGTTCAGTGCTTGCACTCTATTCATATGATGATGACCCCGATAATACTTCTCTTGAAAATATAATGAAGCAGTCAATAAAGCTGATAGCCTCACTTCCAACGGCTATGACCTGTGCATATCAGGTCAAGAAAAGGGCTTTTGACAAAGACAGTATGTTTTTTCACCCCATAGACCTTTCGCTGTCAACGAGTGAATCTATCCTCCGTGCATTGAGACCGGATATGCAGTTCACGGATTCAGAAGCTAAACTGCTTGACCTTTGCATGATACTCCATGCAGAACACGGCGGCGGAAACAACTCTACTTTTTCGACGAGAGTACTTTCGTCTTCAGGAACTGATACATATGCGGCAATATCAGCGGCAATAGGTTCTCTGAAAGGTCCACGTCACGGCGGTGCAAATCTGCGTGTACGCTCAATGATGATGGATATGAAGGAAAATGTCAGGGACTGGTCTGATGAAGATGAGATATACAGCTATCTTGCATCTCTTGTCAGAAAGGAGAGGGGTGACGGTTCAGGTCTTGTATATGGCTTCGGTCATGCAATATATACACTTTCCGATCCCCGTGCGGTTATCCTCAAGAGAACAGCCGAAAAATTAGCCGAAGAAAAAGATATGCTCAAGGAATTTGAGCTTTATAAGACAGTGGAGAAGCTCACACCCGATGTACTTCTGAATGTCAAGGGCAGTTCAAAGGTCATCTGTGCAAATGTGGATTTCTATTCGGGCTTTGTATATGATATGCTTGGAATACCGAGCGAATTGTTCACACCGCTTTTTGCTGTATCGAGAATAGCAGGTTGGTGTGCCCACAGAATAGAAGAAGCTGCCTATGGCGGAAGAATAATACGTCCTGCATATCGTTCAATGGTCAAAAGCAAGAGATATATACCGATCGCTCAACGAAATTCATAATTAAAGAAAGGAAGTTATTTATCTATGACGCTGAAAAAACTTTGGGTACCGATGCTTATACTGACACTCATAGGCGGTGGTATAAAAATATGCGACACCATGTTCAATGTCTACGGAGACGGATTCATATTCAATTCAACGGTCTGCAATACGATTTTGTCGGTATCAGCCGCATTGCTTTTGATAATAGGCTGGATATGCAGTATCCTTGATATTAAAAAAGTCTTTGATGTAAAACCGTCAAGAAATGTCCTTTGTGGAATTTTTGGATTTATTGCATCACTTGCGATAATAAGCGGAGGAATAATCGAATTTCTTTCAGAAGCTCCAAACATAGCACATTGTATCCTTTCACTTGTTGGCGGAGGAATATTTTTGCTTGAATCATGTGTATCGTTCACAGGTCATAATACGTTGGCAAAAATACCTGTTCTGAGTCTTGCCGTACCGATATGGTGCTGTTCGAGATTTCTCGTGATGTTCACGGAATACACACACAAGTCTATAGTTGCCACTGAAATGTTTGATCTGTTGGCTTGCGGAGCATTGCTTATGTTTCTGTTCTATCATGCAATGTTCTTTGCAGGTCTCAATAACACATCTGCTGTAAGAAAGTCATCGGTATACGGAATGTTGTATGTTTCACTTGGTTTGACAGTTGCAGCCGACTTGTTCATAAAAATGTTCATGCCGTCAAATTCTGTTTCAGGTATAGATTCACAGATAGTAATGCCGACACTTTTAAATATTCTTGCTTGTTCAGGAGATATTGCTCTTTGCATCTACGCATTTGTATTCAGCTTATCAAATTTGAAGGCTGCCGATAAAACATTTACTCTCCCCGAAGATGATTACTTTGAAGATGATGAACCTGTCGAAGAAAAATCCGAGGATAAAAAAGAAGACGAGCCTGCCGAAGAAAAATCTGAGGATAAAAAAGAAGACAAGCCTGCCGAAACGAAATCGGAAGACAAAAAAGAAGAAAAATCTGAAGAATAAAAAAATAAGCTGTACGGTTTTCAGAAAGCCGTACAGCATTTTTTATTATAATATACCGAACTCAAATACCCAAAAGGATATAACAAAAAGAAAGAATACTGCGGAAGTGAAATAAAATTTGGTACTGAAATGTTCTTTTCTGAAGAATATCAGAAAGAATACAAGATTATTCAGGATTATGCCGAAAAGATATATTATTGCTAAAACTCCGCCTCTTGCTTCGCCTGCATTTTCAAACATGAATATCAGCAGATACGGACCAAGAAGTCCGAGAACCGTATTTATGACAGCGGAGGGTACATAATGATACCATTTGAATTTCTTTCCTTCAAAAACAAACTCACTTGTTCCCACGAAAAGAACTGTCAGTAAAGCTACACCTGTAAGTATGTAAAAAAATATTTCCAATTTCCAAAACTCCCAAAAATTTTCTTTATACGGTTATCCAAATGAGGGGCTTGCTGTCCTTGTCAAGCCATTCAAGGATAGTTTTCATGGTATCTTCCGGAACTGCTATACAGCCCTCTGTAGGCTTGTCTCCGCAGTGCATGAATATAGCAAAGCCCTTTCCGCTTACAGGCTCGTCTGTATTGTAATTGACCACGATACCGTACTTATATGACTGTTCTGATGTTATCATGTGGTCAGCCTTGCTCCAGTCTTTTTTATCTGTTCCCTCGACTTTTTTATTGAAGGACTTTGATTTCTCATCCGTCACCCAATATGTATTCTCTGTTATCTCGAACATGGGATAGTCTGTATCGGGTTTTTCGCCGATATAAAAGCCCTTGCCCAAGGTCCATATACCCGAAGGTGTTTTCTTTGAATCAGCCGTTATATCATAGCCTGAACCGTTTTCACCTATATAGGCATCTTCGGTGATAGTATTGCCGTCACCGAGACTGTTCCACCAATAGCCGTCAGCGGTCTTGTCATAGCAGTATATTTTTGCCTTTGAGGTGCTTGATGAATTGTCAGCCTCAATGAGCAGGAGCTTGTTTCCATTGAGATCGTCTTCAAATGTATATTCATAAGCTTCTGCAAGCTCAACAAGCTCATCAGGCTGTATTTCGAGATATTCGGGTTCATCAACGAATCCTCCTGAACTTTCTGTTGTTTCATCTTCAGAAGATTCACCTTCTGATACATCTCCGCTTTCTGCAGAGCTTTCATCTTTTTTCACGGAAGATTCTGTTTTTGCTGTCTTTTTTTCATCATCAAGAATCATTGCAGAGACCTCTTTTTTGACGGAATTATTTGAACTGCTTTCCTGTTTTTCCGAAGATGAAAACATACTGCTTATTTTCAGCGGATCGAGTTTGTCTATATGGAACATATCGGTTTTTATATCGACTGCAACGGCAGCGGCGGCGGCAGCGGCTGCCACGAATACTGCCGATAAAAATATTTCTGTTATTACAAATAAAGGTTTTTTCATTTATATTTCCTCCGTTTATGCGAATTTATATTATTATTATACTTTGATTTTTCGTTTTGTAAATAGTGCTTTTTGACGATTTATGTTATTATGATAATATTTTACAAAAAATTAACAAAAATATATTGCAAACAGATAAAAAACTGTGTATTATTATTTATAAAATTATAAATTGGGGAAGTGTTTTAAGTTATGATAAAATTCGAGAATGTCACCAAGGTATATAACAAGACTGTCAGAGCCGTTGATGACATCAGTTTCAGTGTAAAGGGCGGTGAAATAGTCGGATTCATAGGTCCCAATGGTTCGGGAAAGACCACTACAATGAAAATGCTGACGGGCATTATAAAAGCAGATGTCGGAAAAATAACCGTAAACGGCTTCAATGTCCGTAAAGACCCTATTAAGGCAAAGGAATCTATCGGATATATAGCCGACAGTCCAGATATGTTTCTGAGACTCAAGGGAACAGAATTTCTCGATTTGATAGGAGATATTTACCGTGTTCCGACTGAAAAGAGACAGGAACGCATACAGGAATTTGCCAAGAGATTTGAGCTTACGGAAGCACTTTCCTCTCCGATAATGAGCTATTCTCACGGTATGCGTCAAAAGATAATGGTTATTGCGGCACTTATGCACGACCCGCCTGTATGGATACTTGATGAACCTATGGTTGGACTTGACCCGAAATCTGCCTTTGAACTCAAAGAGATGATGCGTGAACACGCAAAAAACGGAAATGCCGTATTTTTTTCAACTCATGTTCTTGAAGTTGCCGAAAAGCTCTGTGACCGTGTAATTATTATCAAGAAAGGACACATTCTTTATGACGGAACTCTCGAAAAACTCGAAAGCACAAATAAAAATGAATCCCTTGAAAAAATCTTTTTGGAGTTGACGGACAAATGAGTATTTATCTGAAACTTGTCGGTGCCTTAATCAAAACCGTTGAACCCAGCACCGAAGAAAAAAATTATAAAAAAGTCTTTTATGGAGTTATGGGATTTATTGCAGTCTGCGGAATAATGCTTCCAATGGCATTTTTTGTGGGGGTAGTGATATATGCCCTGACACAGCCGCTTGTAAGTCAGGGTGCAGGTCAGAATGCTGTTGAATTGTTTCTGCATCTCATATCCGTATTTTCATTCATATTCGGACTCAATGTTATTTTCAGCGTATTCTATTTTTCGGGGGATATAGAAAATCTCCTTCCATTGCCTTTGAAGCCGTATCAGATAATCGCCTCAAAATTCACGGCAGCACTCATAAGCGAAAGTATCATGGAATTTATAGTTATCATAGCCGCCTTTGCGGGATATATCATAGCTTCGGGGAGACCGTTTTGGTCATGGATAATAGCTCTTGTCGGAATGGTCACACTTCCGATAGTTCCGCTGATATACTGTGCGATAATCTGTATGCTGATAATGCTCTTATCGGGTTTTATTAAAAATAAGGATACCGTGAATAAAATAACAGGTTTCCTGACACTTGCAGTGGTGGTCGGTATAGCTGTGCTTGTTTCAAATATGGGCGGTCTTGATTCCGATCATCTTGTCGAGGCACTCTCTGATCCAAACAATCAGCTTGTCAATACGATGAATCTAATATTTCCGCAGGTGCATTTTCTTGTAAGCTCAATGGTAAACAATACAGTCGTAAACCTGATATTCTATATAGCTGTCAACGGTCTTGCAATAGGCGTATTTCTGCTCGTGGCACAGGCTATATACTTCAGAACGGCTGTCGGGATAAACCGTGTTTCTGGCAGGACAAAGAGTATCGACAAGGTGATAGCTTCACTTAAGCAGCACAGTCCCTGTTTGACCTATCTCAAAAAGGAATTCCGTCTGCTTTTCAGGACTCCTGCATATTTCACCAACTGTATCATGATAAATCTCATGTGGCCTGTATTTTTGTATATAGTCTATCTCCTCAACGGAAAGACCAATTTCCTTGAAGGATTCATATACGGCATACATACGGGAAATGAGGAAAGTGTACTTATTCTTATACTTGCAATATCAGGCTTGTCTGTCCTTATAACAGCCGCCAATTGTATTGCTTCATCAGCACTTACCCGTGAGGGAAAGCATTTCGCTTTTATAAAATATATCCCTCTTTCGTATATTGCACAGATAAATGTCAAAGCCCTTGTCAGTATCATCATAAGCGGTTTGGGAATGATAATATATGTGATAGCCGCTGCAATATATCTGAACCTTGGAATAAAGATAACAATATTCTGCTGTCTTGTGAGCCTGCTTTCAGTTTCATTCGTTTCATACTTCGGTATATTCATGGATTCTGTTAATCCAAAGCTGATATGGGATGATGAACTGAATGCCCTGCGTGGAAATTACAATGTATTTTTCAACATGGCAGTTGCAATGCTTCTTGAAGCCGTGACCTGTACAAGTGCATATCTGCTGTTCAGATTCACCTCTCTCGGCTCACTTATAATAATCATAATGCTGTTTATATTACTCATGATACTCAATATCATAAGCTATCTGCTCTGTTCATACAAAGCAGCCGAAAATATTGACAGGCTTTCTGTATAGATTAATATAAAATATTTTTTAGTCAGTTCTTTTTTTTGATAAAATTTATGTTATTATATATACAGTATTTCAGGAAAGGATATGTGACAAAAAAATGAAAGTAAAAAAAATTCCTATATTATGGGTAGTTGTTCCCTGCTATAATGAAGAAAGCGTTTTGCCTATCACTTCGGAACTTTTTCTCAAGGAATTACAGGAGCTTATCTCAAAGGAAAAAATATCTCCCGAAAGCAGGATACTTTTCGTCAATGACGGAAGCAAGGATAAAACTTGGGAAATCATTACGGAGCTTTCAAAGTCTGATAGTCACTATATAGGCATAAGCCAGAGCAGGAACCGTGGACATCAGAATACAGTGCTTGCCGGATTGATGGAAGCAAAGGATAAGGCTGATATCACTATTTCAATCGACTGCGATGGTCAGGACGATATTTCCGCAATGGAAGCTATGGTTGACGAGTATCATAACGGCTGTGAAGTGGTCTATGGTGTCAGAAGCAAAAGAGATACTGATACCTTTTTCAAAAGATTTACTGCTGAGAGCTTTTACAAATTACTCAATTATCTTGGAGCAGAAGTCGTTTATAATCATGCTGATTATCGGCTTATTTCATGCAGAGTACTTCAGGAATTCGCAGAATTCAGGGAAGTCAATCTGTTTCTTCGTGGCATGGTACCGCTTGTGGGATTTAAAAGCACTTCTGTCTATTATGAACGCCATGAAAGAATTGCAGGAGAATCACACTATCCTCTCAGAAAAATGCTTCATCTCGCTTTTGACGGCATTACAAGTCTGAGTGTCAAGCCTTTGCAGATGATAACAATGTTCGGCTGTTTTGTTGCCCTGTTGAGCTTTATCGGTGTCATTTGGGCGATAGTTTCGTCTTTCATTGGAAATACTGTGGCAGGATGGGCAAGTATGACCTGTATAATATGCTTTGTCAGCGGTATACAGCTTATCAGTCTCGGGGTTATCGGAAATTATATAGGCAAGATATATATGGAGGTAAAACACAGACCGAGATATATTATCAGTGAAAGGACCTGGGAGGAACAGGATGACGAATAAACCCGTTTCCATTTTTGAGATAATGTCTTTGTCTTTTTATTGATATAATGTACCTGAGCTATCTCCGAAAATATAGTATATTATACGATTTTCTTAAAAAATTTCAATGTTAAATTAACACTTTTTTTACATTCATAATGCCCATATTCAGTTGAATTCGGGCATTATTTTTGTTATAATATCTGCAAGTATAGTTCGGAATTTAAACAAAAAAGGCAGTGTGAAATTATATGGGCAGAAATGCAAATAAAGCAGCAGCAGATTCATTTGAAGACGGTCTGAAAAGGGCGGCAAGTCCTATGATGACTCTTTTCATACTCAACGAAAAACCCATGTATGTATACAAGCTCTCTCAGGAGCTTGAAAGAAGAAGCAACAGTACTTACAAAATGACCTTTCTCTATCCCGTGTTATATCGCCTTCAGCAGCAGGGATATGTGATAGAATACTCTCAGGAGATAACCGAAAATCACCGTACAAGAAATTATTATGCTATAACCGATTCGGGCAGGGAACATCTTAAATTTATGCTCAAAAAGTACCATGAAATTCTCAATGCTGTTGATATGGTCATAAAAGATGATCAAAAGGGGTGAACTCAATGGATTTTATACTGGAATTGTTATTTGAACTTTTTGTTGAAGGAACTCTCGAATTAAGTAAAAATATCAAAGTGCCTAAAACTATTCGCTATCCGCTTTTGGGCTTGATAATACTTTTTGTCATTGCTGTTATAGTCGGTATATTTGTACTTGGAATAGCTTTATTTACAGAGGATATGTTTTTCAGTATAATGATGTTCGCTTTGGGAGCATTTTTCCTTGTCGGAATCAGTATAAAAACCTATAAATTTTTCAAAAATAAAAAGCTTGATTGAAACAAAACATCCTATAATACCAAAACAGGCAGTTTTTCATTTGAAAATATGCCTGTTTTTTTGCGTTTACGGCTAAAATTCTTGACAAAAAAACTTCATAGTTATAAAATAAGATAATGGCATAGTGCTTTAAAAAATTTTTATTTTAAAGAAAAAGGTGATCGAAAGAATGAAATACGAACAGCTTGCAGGAAAACCCAATATTTCCGAAATTCAGGATTATGTCCTCAATTTCTGGAAGGAAAACAAGGTCTTTGAAAAATCTGTAGAAAAAGAATCAAAGGGTGAAAAGGTCTTTTATGACGGACCTCCTTTCCCCACAGGCAAACCTCATCATGGTACTATTCTCGTATCCTTTATCAAGGATATGATAGCACGTTATCAGACCATGCGTGGCTACAAGGTTCCCCGTGTATGGGGCTGGGACTGCCACGGTCTGCCGATAGAAAATCAGGCTGAGGTTCAGCTCGGCATCAACGACAAGAATATTATCGAAAATTCTCTCGGCATAGACAAATTCAATGACAAGTGCTTTGAAATAGTTTCAGGCAACAACGAAGCCTGGAAGGAATACGTTGAACAGATGGCCCGCTGGGTAGACTATGACGGTGCTTACAAGACAATGAACCCGACCTTTATGGAAAGCGTTATGTGGGCATTCAAGCAGTGCTATGACAAGGGACTTATTTACAGGGATTACCGTGTAACTCCTTACTGTACTCACTGTGAGACTTCTCTTTCTATCTCTGATACAAGAGAATCAGACTCAACTCGCCCCCGTCAGGACAGATGGATTATCGCTAAATTCAAAACAGATGAAGTCATTGAAGGAAAAACAGTTTATTTCCTTGCATGGACAACTACTCCCTGGACACTTCCCTCTAACCTCTGTCTTGCAGTAGGCGAAAACCTCAACTATTCATTCGTTGATGTCGGTGATGAAATTTTCATTGCCTGCACAAATGTACTCCCGAAATATACAAAGATTTTCGGTGACAAGCCTGTTATCGTAAAAGAGTGCAAAGGCTCTGACCTTGTAGGCAGAGAGTATGAACCCCTGTTCCCGTACTTTGAGAATCTCAAGGGTACAGCCTTCAAAGTAGTTACAGCCGATTATGTAGGCTCAGATGAAGGTGTCGGCATTGTCCATACAGCTCCCGCATTCGGTGAAGATGACTACTGGACCTGCAAAAACAATAATATCCCTCTTGTAAACCCTGTTGACGAAAAAGGCAGATTTACAAAAGAAGTAACAGATTTCTATGATGAAAACGGTGAAAAGAATGTCATCGAGATGAATCCGACAGTTATCCGTTTCCTTTATGACAATAACAAAGCCGTTGCAGACGGTACTATCGAGCATAACTATCCGCACTGCTGGAGATGCAAACGTCCTCTTATCTACAAGGCAATGGACGCTTGGTACTTCAATATCGGCAAAATAAAAGATAAACTTATCAAATATAATGAAGATATAAACTGGATACCTGAAACAATAAAGCATGGTCGTTTCGGCAAATGGCTTGAAAATGCCCGTGACTGGAATATCTCCCGTAATCGTTACTGGTCAACTCCTATTCCTATCTGGGAATGTGACAAATGCGGTGACAGGACTGTTCTCGGAAGCATTGACGAAATTGAACAGTACAGTGGTATCCGCCTTGATAACCTTCACAGACAGTTCATGGATAAGGTAACATTCCCATGCACCTGCGAGGGCTGTACAGGTACTAAAATTCGTGTTCCCGAAGTTCTCGACTGCTGGTTTGAAAGCGGTTCAGTACCCTTTGCTCAGAAGCATTATCCATTTGAAAACAAGGAATGGTTTGATTCTCACTTCCCGAGTGACTTTATCGTTGAATATACAGGTCAGATTCGTTGCTGGTTCTATTACCTCCATGTTCTCTCCGTTGCACTCTTTGATAAGCCGTGCTTCTCAAACTGTATCGTTCACGGTACTATCCTTGCAAAAGACGGCAAAAAGCTCTCCAAATCCTCAAAGAACTATACTGATCCTATGCTTTTGATGAAAAACTTCGGTACAGACGCATTCCGTTTGTATCTCTATCAAACTAATGCAATGCTTATAGGTGACCTGCTGTTTGATGATGCGGGTATTCAGGATGCTTATCAGCAGATAATCCTTCCTTACTGGAATGCCTGCAACTTCTTCATCTCCTATGCAAATATAGATGACTTCCGCCCCGAAACTCTCACTCCTCCGACAAGCGACAATCAGCTTGACAGATGGATGCTTGCAAAGCTCTATGAAGTTACCGACTATATCACCGTAAACATGGACAACTATCAAGTAAACAGATATGTCGATAAACTTATCGACCTCGTTGACGGTCTTACTAACTGGTTCATCAGACGTTCAAGAAGACGTTTCTGGGAAAAGGAAATGACTCAGGACAAGAAAAATGCTTATGAAACACTTTACTATGTTCTCGTAAACATGACAAAGCTCTTTGCACCTGTTGCACCTATCATCTCAGAAAAAGTCTATCAGACACTTACAGGCGAATTTTCCGTACATCTTGCAAGTTTCCCCGAAATTCCCGAAAACTTCAAAGATGATGAACTCCTTGAACACGTTAAACTTGTCCGCAATGTAATTTACCTTGCACGTTCTATCAGAAACAAGAATAAAGTTAAAAACCGTCAGCCACTCAGCACTCTCAAGGTAATTCTTTCAGACAAGAAAGACAACGCTGTTGTTGAGAGCTTCAAGGATATCATAGCCGAGGAACTCAATGTAAAGAATGTTGAGATACTTGAAGATGTCGGAAGTGTTGCGGAAGTAAAATATGCACCGAACTTCAACGAGATTAGAAACCGTTATCCCGATAATATCCCGAATATCATCAAAGCCGTTAAGACAAACAAATTTAAATTGACGTCAGACGGTGCAGTACTCGAAATAAACGGTGAAGAAAAAGTATTTGACAGTGAAATTATCCTCGTGACATATCACGCTAAAGAAGGTCAGCACGTTTCAAGTGACAAGGGCATAGTTGTCTCACTTGACCTCACTATCACAGATGAACTCCGTGATGAAGGCTTTGTCCGTGATATCGTCAGAAGTATTCAGGATACAAGACGTAAGATGGAATGTGAAATTACTGATAATATTCTCCTTGAACTCAAGGGCGATTACCCGACAGCATGGACGGATTATATCTGCAATGAAACACTGAGTAAAATTGCCGTTATAGATTCACCTGAATGTTCATACGACATTGAATATGATGACGGCAGAACTGTAAATATAAATACAAAGAAAATGTAATTAAAGGAGATCATATAAATTGAACGAGTTACCTAAAACATATGACCCCTCTGATATCGAAAGTAAGATCTATCAGCAGTGGGAAAAGGACGGCTGTTTCAAGGCTGAACCCGACAGCAAGAAAAAACCGTATTCAATAGCAATGCCTCCCCCGAATGTAACCGGACAGCTTCACATGGGACACGCCGTTGACAATACATGGCAGGATATTCTTATCAGATTCAAGAGAATGCAGGGCTATTCAGCCCTGTGGATTCCCGGAACAGACCATGCAGCTATTGCAACTGAGGCTAAAATCGTTGAACAGATGCGTTCCGAGGGTATCACCAAGGAAGACCTCGGCAGAGATAAATTCATGGAAAGAGCATGGGCTTGGAAAGAAAAATTCGGCAACAGAATTGTTACACAGCTCCGTACTCTCGGTTCTTCATGCGACTGGCAAAGAGAACATTTTACAATGGACGAACAGTGTTCAAATGCCGTTCTTGAGGTATTCACGAAGCTCTATAACGAGAAAAAAATATATCGTGGCAACAGAATGGTAAACTGGTGTCCGAAATGCTGCACTTCAATTTCAGATGCAGAAGTTGAATATGAGGAACAGAACGGACATTTTTGGCATATCCTCTATAAAGTAAAGGAAACAGGAGAATTTCTTGAAATTGCCACAACACGTCCCGAAACAATGCTCGGTGATACCGCCGTTGCGATAAATGCCGAAGATGAAAGATACAAACATCTTCACGGCTGTCATGCGATTCTCCCTCTCATAAACAAGGAAATTCCCATTGTATGCGATGAACACGCTGATATGGAAAAGGGTACAGGTGTAGTTAAGATTACACCTGCACATGATCCGAATGACTTTGAAGTAGGTCTTCGTCATAATTTACCAATGGTAAGATGCTTCACATATGACGGTCATATGACAGGTGCTGCTGATGTAAAGGCATACAATGAGCTTATGGAAAGCGGTCACGCTGCGGAAGATGAACCCGAAGTTTTGGACTGCGGAAAATATGCAGGCATGACTACCGCTGAAGCAAGAAAAGCTGTTTTGGCAGACCTTACAGAACTCGGTCAGCTTAAAGAAACAGAAGATTTAAAGCATGATGTCGGTACTTGTTACCGTTGCCATACAACTATTGAACCTATGATTTCAAAACAGTGGTTTGTACGCATGAAAACACTCGCTGAACCTGCTGTTAAAGCCGTTGAAGACGGTGAAATAAAATTTGTTCCCGAAAGATTCACAAAGATATATCTCAACTGGATGAAAAATACCCGTGACTGGTGTATCTCCCGTCAGTTGTGGTGGGGACACAGGATTCCTGCATGGTACTGTGATGACTGCGGTGAAACGAATGTTGCAAAATCTGCTCCCTGCAAATGTCAGAAGTGCGGCGGCACAAATCTTACACAAGACCCCGATACACTTGATACATGGTTTTCATCAGCGTTGTGGCCTTTCTCAATTTTAGGCTGGCCGAATACTGATTCTGAGGATTACAAATATTTCTACCCGACAAGTACTCTTGTAACAGGCTATGATATAATCGGCTTCTGGGTAAGCAGAATGATATTCTCAGGACTTGCATATACAGGCAAAGCACCCTTTGATACAGTAGTTATTCACGGTATAGTTCGTGACAGTCAGGGCAGAAAAATGTCTAAATCCCTTGGAAACGGTATTGATCCTCTCGAGGTTATCGAAAAATACGGTGCGGATGCATTGAGATTCATGCTTGTACAGGGTAGCTCTCCGGGAAATGATATGCGTTACATTGATGACAAGATAATCAATGTCCGTAATTTTACGAATAAGATATGGAACGCTTCACGTTTCCTGCTTATGAATATGACCATTGATAAGGTTGAATTACCCAAGAACCTTCTTATTGAAGATAAATGGATACTTTCAAAGCTCAATAATCTTATCAAGGAAGTTACCTACAATATGGAACAGTTTGATATGGGTGTTGCAGCTCAGAAAATTTATGATTTTATCTGGTATAATTTCTGTGACTGGTATATCGAACTTTCAAAGATATATCTCAACGGCAGTGATGAAAAGAGAAAGAAAGATGTTGAAAATATCCTTTGCTATGTTCTCACGGAATCTCTTAAACTTCTCCACCCGTTCATGCCTTTCATCACTGAGGCAATTTATCAGGCACTTCCTCATGAAAAGGGTTATCTGATGCTTCAGAGCTTCCCTGTATATAATGACGAACTGTCATTCCCCGAAGATGAAAAGACTATGGAAAGGATAATGGACAGCATTAAGGCAGTCCGTGAAAACCGCTCCGAGCTTAAAGTACCCAATGCCAAGAAGGCTCATATCACTATCGTTACAGACGTTCCTGAAATGTACGTTCAGTCAAAGGATTTCCTTATCCGTCTTGCAGGTGCATCCTCAGTTGACGTTGTAACAAATGACCTTGAAGATACAACGGGTATGATAAGCATTGCAACTGCTGATGCAAAAATATATATGCCTCTTGCTGAACTTGTTGACGTTGACAAGGAAAAGGAAAGAATTTCCAAGGAGCTTGAAAAAGCCAACAAAGATTTGGAATTCCTCCTCAAAAAGCTCAACAATGAAGCTTTTATGTCAAAGGCTCCTCAGAAGGTCGTTGACGATATCCGTGCAAAAGAACAAAAGGCAAAGGCTTTGATACAAAATCTGACTGATATGTATAATTCCCTTTGATCAAAATGATAGAAAAAATTCTGAAAGTGAACAAAAAACTATTGACATTTTTGATGGTCTGATATATAATATCCTCAAACCGTTGATGAAGTGTAAGTAGGCATTGAAAATTATCTTACAGAGAGCTGCAGGTGGTGTGATTGCGGCAGAAAAAACAAGGCTGAATGGACTTCTGAGGGCGAACAGAAATGCTTTTCGGCAGAGTATGCGAGACGGATATACTTCCCGTCAAAGAGGTAAGCGTATAATTTAAGTACGCATTGAGAGGACACATTTTAGATGTGTCAAGCAGGGTGGCACCGCAGGAATTTTATCCTGTCCCCGCATTTTATATGCTTGGGGACAGGTTTTTTGTTTGTCTGAAAAGCAAAAATAATATTTTTTATAAAAGGAGATTTTTAAAATGAGCGAAAAAAATATCCCGTACAAAATTTATCTTGATGAATCGGAAATTCCCCAGAAATGGTACAACCTCCGTGCAGACATGAAAAACAAGCCTGCACCGCTCCTCAATCCCGCAACACATCAGCCCTTGACAGCAGAGGAAATGAGTGGTATATTCTGTAAGGAACTTGTTGAACAGGAACTCGATGACACTACTCCTTATATCGACATTCCGCAGGAAATAAGAGATTTCTATAAAATGTACCGTCCTGCACCGCTTATCCGTGCATACTGTCTTGAAAAGGCTCTCGGAACTCCCGCAAAAATTTACTACAAATTTGAGGGCAACAATACAAGCGGAAGCCATAAGCTCAACTCTGCAATAGCTCAGGCTTATTATGCAAAGAAGCAGGGACTTAAGGGCGTTACAACAGAAACAGGTGCAGGTCAGTGGGGTACTGCTCTTTCAATGGCTTGTGCATATCTTGGACTTGATTGTAAAGTTTACATGGTAAAAGTAAGCTATGAGCAGAAGCCTTTCCGCCGTGAAGTAATGCGTACCTATGGTGCTGATGTTACTCCTTCACCTTCTGAAACTACCGAAGTAGGCAGAAAAATACTCGCTGAACATCCTGGTACAACAGGCAGTCTCGGCTGTGCTATCTCAGAGGCTGTTGAAGTTGCTACTCATACAGAGGGTTACAGATATGTTTTGGGTTCCGTTCTCAATCAAGTACTTCTCCATCAGTCAGTTATCGGTCTTGAAGCAAAAGCTGCTTTTGACAAATACGGCATAAAACCTGATATTATAATCGGCTGTGCAGGCGGCGGCTCAAATCTCGGCGGTCTTATCTCTCCGTTCATGGGTGAAAAGCTCCGTGGCGAAAACGATTACAGAATAATCGCTGTTGAACCCAAATCATGCCCCAGCTTTACAAGAGGCACATTCGCTTATGACTTCTGTGATACAGGCATGATATGTCCGCTGGCTAAAATGTATACACTCGGTTCGAGTTTCATACCGTCACCGAACCATGCAGGCGGTCTGAGATTCCACGGTATGTCCTCAACTCTCAGCCAGCTTTATCATGACGGCTATATGGAAGCTGTTGCTTATGAGCAGACAGAAGTGTTTGCTGCAGCAGAACAGTTTGCAAGAGTAGAGGGAATCCTTCCTGCTCCCGAAAGCTCACACGCTATCAAGGGTGCAATAGACGAGGCTCTCAAGTGCAAGGAAACAGGAGAAGAAAAAACTATCCTCTTTGGTCTCACGGGTACAGGATATTTCGATATGGTCGCATATCAGAAATTCAATGACGGTGTTATGACCGATTATATCCCGACTGATGAGGAAATTGCTGCAAGCGTTGCAAAACTCCCGAAAGTTGAATAAAGTGTGGAGAGTTGAGAGTTGAGAGTGAAGTTGTTTTGAACTCCGATTTTTCACGGAAACACGAATTTATAAAAAAACAGTGGATTTTGAGAATGAAGCGGGAGGAATGATAACTCCACTCCCCACTCTCAACACTCCACTCTGAATATTGACAGTTCGCTTGGTATCAACCTGTCGTTAAACAAAAACCAGAAGATATTTTGTAGATATACAGATGTGTCTGATTTTTGGTCAGGCACATCTTTTTTAATTAATAATAATTGTCATTCCGAACGTAGTGAGGAATCTTTTAAAATCAATAAGGAGGAATTTCATGTACGCTTTGAAAACTCAGGCACATTTTGATGCCGCTCACTTTCTTTACGGATATGAGGGAAAATGCCGAAATATTCACGGTCACAGATGGGTAGTGGAAGCAGAGATAAACGGAGAATCACTGCAAAAAAACGGTGTTCAGAGAGATATGCTGATTGATTTCGGGGACTTCAAGAGAGAATTAAAAAATCTTGCAGACTTTTACGACCACAGTCTTATATACGAAAACAATTCTCTCAGGGAAAAAACTCTTTCCGCTCTCAAGGAGGAAAATTTCAGATTGATAGAAATACCTTTCAGACCGACTGCCGAAAATTTCTCAAAAATGTTCTTTGATATGCTTAAAGAAAAAAATCTGCCTGTTTCAAGAGTTACAGTTTATGAAACTCCTGAAAATTGTGCAGTCTATTCGGAGGAATGAAAATGTTTGAAGTTGCAGAAAGTTTTGTCAGTATCAACGGTGAAAGTACCCGTGCAGGTGAATTGGCGGTATTTATCAGATTTAAAGGCTGTAATCTGAACTGTTCATATTGTGATACAAAATGGGCGAATGAAACAAATGCAGAATACAAAAATATGACCGTTAATGAGATATGTGAACTTGTCAGAAATACAGGCGTTAAAAATGTCACTCTCACGGGCGGTGAGCCGTTATTGCAGAAAAATATCGAAGAACTTATTGAAAAACTTATCTTACAGGGAAATCGTGTCGAAATTGAAACTAACGGGAGTATATCCCTTGAAAAATTCGCTTTGAGTAGTAAAGACAGACCTGTTTTTACAATGGATTATAAATTGCCGTCAAGCAATATGGAAAAATATATGTGCTTGGAAAATTTTGAATTTCTTAATGAACATGATACAGTAAAATTTGTCTCGGGAAGCATTGAGGATTTGGAAAAAGCCGAAATGATTATACAAAAATATTCTCTTATCGAAAAATGTCATGTTTATATAAGTCCTGTTTTCGGTAGGATAAATCCCGCTGATATAGTGGATTTTATGATAAAGAGGAATTTAAACGGAGTAAGACTACAATTACAGTTGCATAAATTTATATGGGAGCCTGACAGGAGGGGCGTTTGATGGATACAAAAGCAATAGAATATCATGTCCGTGGAATTTTGGAGGCAATAGGTGAAAATCCCGACAGAGAGGGACTCTTGGAAACTCCCCAAAGAGTTGCAAGAATGCTTGAAGAAGTCCTTGAAGGTATACAATACAGTAATCACGATATAGCCGAAATGTTCGGAAAAACTTTTTCTGTACCCAATAATGACATTGTTGTTATGAAAGATATAACTGTTTTCAGCTACTGTGAGCATCATTTTGCATTAATGTATGATATGAAAGTGAATGTTGCATATATTCCAAACGGAAAAGTCCTTGGACTGAGTAAAATTGCGAGAATATGCGATATGGCGGCAAAACGTCTTCAATTACAGGAGCGTCTCGGAAATGACATTGCCGAAATAATCTCCGAAGCGGCAGGTACTCCTGATGTAGCTGTTGCAATAACAGGCTCACACAGCTGCATGACTGCACGTGGAATAAAAAATGTTTCCTCACAAACATTGACACAAACTTTCAGGGGAAAATTCAAAAATGACAATGATTTGAAATTATTAGTCAAATTTGAATAACGGGTGCAGGGATTTTAATCCCTGCCGAGGTCAAGGGCGAGCAGCCCTTGTGGGGGTTGGGGCAAAGCTCCAACTATCAATTTAAAAGGATGGTTGATTTATGAAAGCACTTGTACTTTTCAGCGGAGGAGTGGACAGCACTACCTGTCTTGCAATAGCCGTTGACAAATACGGAAAAGATAATGTCCTTGCACTTTCAATAAGCTATGGACAAAAGCACAGTAAAGAAACAGAAGCCGCTGAAAAAATAGCCGCTTATTATGGTGTGAAGCTCAAAAGACTTGATTTAGCGAAAATCTTTGAAGATTCAAACTGTTCACTTTTGAGTTCATCAAATGAAGATATTCCAAGAGAAAGCTATGCCGAACAGCTTGAAAAAACTGACGGAAAACCTGTTTCAACGTATGTCCCGTTCAGGAACGGTTTATTCCTGTCATGTGCGGCAAGTGTAGCACTTTCAAACGGCTGTACGGAAATATATTACGGTGTACACAGTGATGATGCGGCAGGAAATGCTTATCCCGACTGCAGTATTGACTTTAACAATGCTATCAATAGTGCGATTTATATAGGAAGCGGAAATCAATTGAAAGTAATCGCCCCCTTTGTCAGTATGAACAAGGCAGACGTTGTTGCAAAGGGATTGTCACTTAAGGTGCCTTATAAAATGACATGGAGCTGCTATGAGGGCGGAGAAAAGCCCTGCGGAATCTGTGGAACGTGCCGTGACAGGATAGCCGCATTCAAAGCTAACGGAATAACGGAGGAATGATAAAATGAGCGATTTAACACTTTTGGGAAATAAAAATACAAAATATCCGAATGATTATTCAACTGATGTGCTTGAAACCTTTGAAAACAAGCATCCCGAAAATGATTATTTCGTAAAATTCAACTGCCCTGAATTTACAAGCCTTTGTCCGATAACGGGACAGCCTGATTTTGCGTGTATATATATTTCATATATCCCCGATAAACTGATGGTCGAAAGCAAATCTCTCAAGCTGTATCTTTTCAGCTTCAGGAATCACGGTGATTTTCACGAGGACTGTGTTAATATAATCATGAAAGATTTAATTAAACTTATGAGTCCGAAATATATCGAGGTATGGGGAAAATTCCTTCCTAGAGGTGGTATTTCAATAGATCCCTACTGCAATTACGGCAGACCTAATACAAAATGGGAACAGCTTGCATGGGATAGACTTTCACACCATGATATGTACCCCGAAGCTGTCAATAACAGATAAATTATTTTTTAAAAATCATAATTGAGTATTATAGAGAATATAATAGAATACAAAAGATTTTAAGAGATTGTCAAAAGCTAAATTAAAAATTTCAAAAAAGCTCTTGACTTGTATGAAAAACTGTGTTATTATCATATTCGTGACTTGAAGTACGCTTTGATTGTGTACTGAGTATAGAAAAATGTATGAATATCACACAGGGAGGAATTTTATTATGTCAACTTATATGGCAAAACCAAGCGAAGTTGAGCGTAAATGGTATGTTGTAGATGCAACAGGCAAGTCTCTCGGTCGTCTTGCAGTTGAAGTTGCAGACCTTCTCAGAGGCAAAAATAAGCCGACATTTACACCCCATGTTGACTGCGGTGACTTCGTTATCGTTGTAAACGCTGAAAAGGCAGTTCTTACAGGCAAAAAAGCAGAACAGAAATTCTATTATCATCACACAGGTTATATCGGTCATATGAAATCTGTAAGATATGATGACCTTATGGAAAATAAACCTGAGCTTGCAATTGAACTCGCAGTAAAGGGCATGATCCCCGACAATACTATCGGCAGAAAGGCTCTTACAAGACTTCATGTATATCAGGGCAGCGAACACAAACATCAGGCTCAGCAGCCTATCGTTCTTGAATGATAAGAGAGGAGGCAATTAATTATGTACGATAAGACAGCTTATTTTTACGGTACAGGCAGAAGAAAAAGCTCAGTTGCCAGAGTAAGACTCTATAAGGGCACAGGAAAGGTTACTATAAATGACAGAGATATAGACAATTATTTCGGTCTCGAAACACTCAAACTCATTGTTCGTCAGCCTCTCGTTCTCACAAATACAGAGGGTCAGTTCGATGTAGTATGCAGAGTAGCAGGCGGCGGTGTAACAGGTCAGGCAGGTGCTATCCGTCACGGTATTTCACGTGCATTGCTCCAGTTCGACAGCGAAAATCTCCGTCCGAAACTGAAGAAAGCAGGCTTCCTCACTCGTGACCCGAGAATGAAGGAAAGAAAGAAGTATGGTCTTAAAGCAGCTCGTCGTGCTCCGCAGTTCTCAAAGAGATAATTTTTGCCTTTCGGCGATTATCAAAAATGCAGTGTTTATGCGGGTTTTATCGCTTTGGGTTTGCTTGAAATACGGTGGAATTCAGACGGTAACTAACACATAACTAACAAGTAACTAACAAATTTTAAGCCATTCATCAATTTGATGAGTGGCTTAATTTGCATATGAGACGATAATATTTGAGCTTAATCAACATGGAAACATTACAGCCTGAATCCGTTTCAATGATATTTAATAGTACCTCGTTGAATCTACAACTTTTATGTATTTGTCATTCCGAACGCAGTGAGGAATCTTTGAAAGATTCTTCGTCGCTGTCGCTCCTCAGAATGACAGTTTACTCGGCTGATATTAAGAATTAGATTTTACAATGTAATAGTTTGCATTTTATTTTTACAATCTTCCAAAATTTTTTCTTCGTCTGCTCCGTCTATATCAAGACCTGTAGCTTTTATCAATTCAACATCTTTAATACCGTAAAAATTTTGTGCAAGAGCCTTGACATATCCATATCCGTATTCTTCGGGAAAAAATTCTCCGCCTGCCGTTGTTATATAATACAACTTTTTTGCCTTGCAAAGTCCCTGCGGAAAGCCGTCAGGTGTGTATCTGAAAGTAATGCCCAGCACATTTATCTGCTCAAAATACTGTTTCAAAGCTGCCGGAAATGACAAGTCCCAAAACGGTGCAGCTATAACTATTTCATCAGCATTTGCGAATTGTCTAGCAAGGTCAAACATGGGATTGTCAAAAGCATTTGCATTTATAAGACCACTTCTTTCGTTGATGAACTTTTCATCGGCAACGGGAAATTTACATTCCAACAAGCACACTTCCGTAAATTCCTTGTTTTTCTTAGATAGAAAATAATCTGCAATGCGTTTAGTCCTTGAATTTTTCCTTACACAAGCATTTATAAAAAGAATCATAATATAAAAATCTCCTTTACAAGCTGTAAAACCTTCATATCTCTTTTTATCATAATTTCATTGAACTTATCATCACTTTGATAATCTCGATTTGTTTTTATGGCTTCATCTATGTCCACAAATCTCAATACAAATTCAGCCTCTCTCTCGTAATCATCAAGATTCTGTTCAAGTATATAATTTTCGGTTTGACACAGAAAATAAAAATTTTCCTGTTCAAAGACAGTATCGGAAGAATCATTGCTTTTCTGCCTACGCATGACACTTCCAAATTCCTTTATACTTTCGGAAATTACAGTTAAACCGACTTCTTCCCGTACTTCACGGATAAGGGCGGTTTTCATATCTTCATTAAGTTTTATACCTCCCCCAGGAAATTTATAATAATTTTCCTTCTTGCTGTATACCAAAGCAATTTTCTGTTCCTGTATTATTATTCCCCTTGCAGACGGTCTTTTAAACACCCTGCTATTTTCACTGTAATCGTGCAAATCTATCGAAAAAAGTTCTTTCATTTTATCACTCCGCTTTTACAATATATCTGTTTACAAGAACATTGCTGTTTTTCAACGGTCTGAAAACATTTTCTGTCTTTACAAAAATACCTCCGCATTTTTGTATCACCCTGTTAGAACCGATATTTTCGACCATTGCATCAATTTTCACTTCCGTATATCCATTTGAAAAGAGGTAATTCAACAAGCATTTGCAAGCCTCTGTCATATAGCCGTTATTCCAATATTTTTTAGCGAGATTATAGCCTATTACAGGCACTCCATTATCATATCCCACTACATCTATCCCGCCTATAAGTTTATTGCCGTCTTTCAGTTCAATGGCAAAATTCAGTCTTTCGGGCTGTTCATATTCCTTTATCCATAAATCCAAAACATATTTTGTTGTCTCTATGTTTTCATGAGTGTTCCATGTAAGATATTTTGTTACTGCTTCAAAATCAATCTCTCAGTTTCAAGTGTCAGTTTCATTTCATCACCTGCATTATAAATTTATTTATATTCAGTGTACAAAATAGTACAGTATATCAAACGCTATAAAGTTTATAAAAACCATAACCACAGCAGCTATCAACAAAATCAGCAAAGTTACTAATATAACATCAATATCAGGTTCGCCAATTATAAACGTTAAAACCATTAAAATAATAAACGGTAACGCACTTATACCTAACAGAATCAATGCATCTAACCATAAATCAAGAATCGGCATTCCTATTATCTGCAAATAAATCAAAAGACCATTGCTTGCTAAAAATAATACTATAGACAAGATTACTGTGAATAATATAAACGTAATGTCAGTATCATAACAAAAAGCATCCCAACTCCAAGTAAATTTTGCTTTAAATTCTTCAAATTTCTTTGAAAAATCTTCTAACTTTTCTTGGATTTTTTCAACCACTGTTTTGTCAGCTTTTTTATCCAAATTTTTTGACAAATCTTCAATTTCATATTCTATATGATTAATTTCCGATTTATCAGCTTTTGTATTCAAAATTGACGACAAATTATCTATCTTTGCTGACATATCATCAAATTTCTTTTCTGTCTGCTCATCGGTTGATTTTTCGGACTTATTTTTGTAAGAAATGTTATCAATTAAATAAGACTGTCTGTTAACTTTGGATTCCAAGTCTTGTAATTGATTTTTTAATTTCCGCAGTTGATTTTCATAATCCTCTGATACATTTTTAAGCAATTTTTGTTCCTCCAAAAGTTTATTCTGCTTATTTTGCTGTGATTTCATAGTTTTCAACTGATCTTCGAGTTTTTTTATCTGTTCAGCCTGTTTGTCAATAATCTTCTTGAGTTCAGCAGGACTTTCCTCTTTCAAATGTTGTTTTATCTGATTTATTTCACTGTCAGTGAGTTTATAAAATGTGGTAAACCTCTTTTTTTCAGACAGCATCATATTTTCACCTCTTTAAATGCTCAATCTCAAATCTATAAATTTCCCTCAACCACAATGATATTCGTGTATGTAAGGGCTTCGTCCAGCCATTCAAGAAATTCCTGAAAAAATTGTTTTTCCTTTTGTGGTGCGTACAATCTCAATTCAACAGCCTCTGACTTCCTCATTTCATAAGCTCCAAGCCAAACCATAAATTTTTGTCTCCTTATTCCGCAAACATATCTTCAAAATATGAAAATGTTTCTTCACTCATTTTTCTTGTAAACCCACTCAATGACAATGATGTCAAATGACCATTTTTATCAGTTCTCAAAGGCTTTTGAGAAGATTTAGTTTTGCCGAAACGAAAGGACAAAACCATGTCAAACGGAATAAGACGTGCTTCAATAGATGAACCGTTTTTTCCGCTTACAGCAATCTCTGCACAGCAGGTTATAGGCTCCTGATGAAATTTATGCGGTTTCATAACAAGCTCATTTTCTTTTACAACAGTATGTATATTATCAGGCAACTCTACTTCACCTGTATAACCCATTCCTCCGCTAAATTGATTAAATTCCCCATGTTTCCACTGACTTTTTACAAGTATTCCTTCAGGTATCAGAGAGGAAAATATCAAGCCTGTTTCTCTTATCAGATAATTATATGCAGGCTCAATCACTTCAACAGGCAGTCTTGCCATTACAGCCAAAGTTTTATCCTTTATTGCAACAGGATAAATAATATCCCCCACTTTCAACGAAGAAACAGACGGCATTCTTGTATGATGGCTTCCGTATACAACACAAAAAGGTCCTTTATCGCCATGCTTTTCAAGCTCTTTTACATAATCTTTAGACCAAAATGTTATATATCCGCTCATTTAATAATCTCCTTTCTGACTTATATTCCAATAATCGTAAATACATCATATTCCTGAAATGTCTGTTGTACCCATATATCAGCCTCTGAAATACATTCATAAACTTGTCCGCCTATTTTTTCGGCTTTATTCATTATCCTGTTCCATGTTGACCTGTCTATCACACTTTCACCAAAACAATTATAATTTGGTATCGTATCAACAAATAGTTCTTCAACCCCCAAATAATACAACATATCATCACTTAAACAAATCGAATCGCTTTTCCAATTTGTTTTTCCATCCCATTTACCCTTTTGAAATTCATGGTAAACGGTATTTTTTCTTTCATTGTCATTAACAAAATATTTCATAGTTTTTTATTACTCAATTCTTACCTGTATATATTTTGTGGGTTTTTGCAGTTTCAATGAATTTTGCAAGTTTTCCGCTCTCCATAATTGTCGTATGAATACCTTTTACAAAACATTAAATTTCTGTCAGGCTCGAAATAAGTCCCTGTTCATAAAGTTCACCCACACCCATGCAGAAAACATCATTTCATATTCCGATTTGAAATCATAATATAAGAGGCTCATATTCTCATTCTCCGTATGTTACTTTTTCACTAAATCGTAATCATGTCTTCTTATATCTATTTCATAAACGCTTCTTTCACCGCCTGGTGATTCAATTATGACATCCGTTTTACCTGCTTTTTTAAACACCGCATGAAGCAGATAAAAATCTTCTTCTTTTGTTTCTCCTTTATGAACATCAACGTCAAGTGTGCCAAAGCTTTCATCCGACAAATACACCTTATATGACTCGTCAAAATAAACTTCACTTTTTGCATCGCTTGTCATAACAACTGTATCATATACAGTCGGATTCAATACTGTCATCACCGTAAAAACGGCTATCAGCGATACGCTTATGATTAAACCTGCAATTTTCGTTTTTTTGCCATTGAATATCGCAATGACATATATTATCATGGTAACTGCACAGAAAATACAGCTTAATAAATGATTTGGAAATGAAAATATTGTTTCACCTAAAAAACTAGCATAGTGATCGCCCAAAAGCAGTAATATCGGTGTAAGAATAAATAATCCCCACCATTTGTCCTTTTTCATGTAGTAACCGATAAATCCCATCGGGAATGTAAGCACTGTCCATAATATCCAGTTTCTGTAATAGTTCATTACTTCCCAGCCCAAAAACGGCACTTCAACAAGATATACCAACGGCTGACTTATCAAAAAGAACACAAAGCATTTCAAAGCCGAATCAAGATTGCTTTTTGAGTTCATTATGATAAAAATACCGAAAAATATCCACCATTCAAATGATATGGCAATATCTCTGAAAGACGTATCCAATAAAAACGGCACTTGATTGATAAGTCCTGTATATACTCCCATAACTACAGCCAAGATAATAACCTTGAGCCAAGTCAGATTTATTCCGCCAAAGATCTTATGTAAAATTTTCATTAAAATCATCCTTTCATTTATCAAGACCATCAACGAAATCCTTTAATATCTTTCCACATTCTTCAGGTCTCTGCTGATATATCTGATGGTCTCCCCCAAGAAGTACAACCTCACAGTTGCCCATCTTTTCGGCATATGGATATATTATATTCTGATTATTCTCCTTGCAGGCATCAAGAAGTGTTCGCACCATTTCATCATTTGTTTCACGCAAAGGCAAGTTCAAATTATTTCTTTTTATTTGTTCATTTACCCAATTATTATTCTCTATAATATCCTCTCGGCTTTCATATCCGCTGCTTGCACAGATATACACTTTCGGCACATCATTGGTCACTATGTTTTCATATGCCTTTTTACAGTTCTGTGCAGTGAGACCGCTTTCCGATACAACGCTGACCTTTTCCCATGTCATCAGCATAAGTGCATCACCTAATTTTTGTTCCTCATCGGAATAATAAGCAGGATACAAATAATTATTCTGCCTTAACACAAGCCTTGAAAAACCCATTGTACAAAGGAATGACTTGAACTTATCACCCAAATCAACTTCATGATAGGGTATATCATAAAGTGACTCTCCGTCAAGCGGAGTACCGTCAAAAATTACAACACCCTCTATTTCATCGGGATATTTGCTTACCCAATAAGTCGCATACGGACCGCCGATAGAATGAGGCAAAAGAACATAAGGCGGTGCAATGCCTGCATTTTTGAGAGCTGTCCTGTATTCCTCAATGATATGTTCAATGGTCATTTCATCATCTGTACCGTCACTCAGTCCATAGCCTTCACGTTGGGGAAATACAAGCAAATTATCTTTTTCGACTTCGGCTGTTGCTTTTCTCACCGCCTGCACGTTGAGGAAATACAAGCAAATTATCTTTTTCGACTTCGGCTGTTGCTTTTCTCACCGAAACAGGATAGTCACCCATACCCATTCCTGCCATTGCAACAATAGTATGCTTACCGTTGGGATTGCCGAACTTTGCTACATTTATATTATGGTCTCCCACCGAAACGGGATTATAATAACCCTTTTCTTTAAGCAAATCCATTTCTTCATTTCTCTTTATCTGATGGAATACGAATAAACCTATAACAAACACTACAAAAAGTATAAATATAATAAGCAATACTCTTAAAATTATTTTTCCTATTTTTTTAGCCTTCATTTTACATTCTCCTCGTATAATATATTTTAGCTCTTATTTTTCAGATTCAAAAATAGTTCGCCGGCAAATGCTATAAAAAACACACCTGAAAGCAGTCCTGTCGGTAGAGGTCCGAGAAGCCTTAATGAAGCGTTATCCCAATACACTTTAGAGTGAACAAGGGGACTCATGCCTGCCACATACAATACTCCACGAAACAGGGTAGGTATCCATATACATTCACCTTTTTCATAGAGCCAGTCACATATAATCAAAAAGGCAGTTGAAGTAATACAAAATACTATCAAGCCTGTTACGGGAAA
>CADCDE010000006.1 GCA_902800065.1 uncultured Ruminococcus sp. | reverse complement strand
GTATATCCGTTTTCACTTAAAATCTTTAATGAACGTTCAAAATTTTCTTCTTTCACAAGAATATAATCCGTATTGTATGTGGATACGGCAAAGATACCTATTTTATTTTCTGCAAGTATTCCTGATAATTTTGACAATATCCCGGTCAGCGAAAAATCAAGCGTTCCCGTAATATAAAAGCCTTTCCAGCCGTCTTCTCTTGCAGTAGTGTTACAAGGAGTTTTGCCTGTTTCACACACAACAGATATTTCCTCGTAAGTTCTGCCTATGAAATAAAAGTCATCTGACAAATTTATGTCGCTCACTGATGCAACCTTGCATACTGTCAATTTACAGTCAAGTTTTTTCAGTTCCATTTTTCAACCAATCCTTATCAGAAATTAAAGTCGTTTTTCAAATCAAACCATTTTCAAAAATTCATCAGGCATAATGGGCTTTATAACACTGTTTTGAAAATCCTTGATATTTCTTGTAACGATATAGTCAGCAGAAAATTCCTTTGCACATTCCATCTGCAAGCAGTCCTCAATATCAGTAAAATCAAAATTTCCAAAAGAAGATAACAATTTTGTTTTGTCAATTCCTATAACTGTCAATATCCTGCAAAAATCTGAAAGTATATTTCTACGCTCATCAACTGTAAAATCTTTACGGAGAATATAAAAAATGTTCATTACGGAATGTGCAGCGATGCAACCCTCGATTTTTTTATTCATACAAAGCTGAATAACTTTTCTCGCATCATCATAGAATAAAGGTCTTTTCATCAAAAAGTCAATCAATATATTAGTGTCAATCAAAATTTTCATTGTCCGTATTTCTCCTGTCTATATTCCTCTAACTCTCTCTTTTCATCAAAATTTGGAACATATCTGCACATTTTTTCCAATCTGTCAAAAGCCGCCTGACGCTCTTTCATGTCATCATCTTCCAAAAGATATGCTCTCTTAAAAAGTGCAATAAATCCCTGCAATTCTTCTTCATTAAGTTTTTGAAAAATTTGATATGCTATTTCTCTTGTACTCATATAAAACACCTCTTTCTGTCAGAAATTAAAGTCGTTTTCCCAATCTATATCCGCTATCGGCAAGGTTGGACTTGATGTGCTTGTTGGAGGCGGTGTATTATCGGCAGGCGGTGCAGGTGGTGCTGACGGTGGAGGTGGGGGCGGTGTCTGTGATGATGACGGGCGACTCAAATTGACTTTTGGTGTATTCTGTACAGGTGTGGGCGGCGGTGTATGCGTTACTGTTGTATCAACAGGTGTACTGCTGTTCTGTATAGAACCCTGCTGTGTCACCAAGTCCACTCCTGTCAGTGTGACAAGTTCTATTTGCTTTGCAAGAATAACTGTGTTTTTCGCCTCATATATATTACTTTCATTTTCCGTGAATTCAAGCAGAACTCTCTTACATTCGGGACTTAATGCACCTTCTTCTATTGCAATGCCTGCACGGGTAGAGTGCTTGAACCACTTATTTTGTTTGAGCAATTTTAATTCTTCGGGATAAAGTCCCATATCAGAAGGTTTTCCGTCTGTCATGAAGATTATCAGCGGAGTATATGCACCCGCCGTTGAACTCAGAAATGCTCTGTTGGAGAGTTTTTCATTGAGTGCGGCAAAAGCCGTTCCATAGTTGGTACCGCCGTAGACCTGTTCAATGTCATTGTATTTGTATGTTGATACAGGTTCGGGGCTTAAAGTTCTCCAATTAGCCCTTGTGGAAAATTCAAGTACAGCGACCTTTATTTCAGCCGATGTATTGCCCTTTTCACGCTTACGCAATTCGGGAATAACATTTCTGATAGCGTCATTTACCGCACCTATTCTTGCACCCTTCATGCTTCCTGATATGTCTATAACGAAAAATACGACCATTGCCCTTTTTTTAAGATTGGTAACGATATTAGCCACATCAGGCGTAGGTGTGGGCTGCTGCTTTACATCAATTCCTGTATCAAGGCTGTCAAAGTCACCGAAATCAAATGAATCCAAATCCAAATTAAAATCTGCCATTGTTTATACACCTGTCCTTTCATATCAAAAATTTTTCTTTTAAAATGTCGATTTCTCTGTCTGATATTCCGAGAATATCATTTATATATCCCATAACGGATTTATATTTTTCTTTCAAATGTTTAATAACATTTATCATAGGCTTTTCGCTTACTCCATCCATTAATAAAACTGCCTTTTCAGCGATAATTTCATCATTTGTCTTGTCAAGAAAATATTTTCTTGTTTTTTGTATTCTTTCGGAATTATATTCATTAGTCAAAAGATAATCTTTTATAATTGTTTTTTCGTCAACACCAAGTGCCGTTAATATCAGCATTGCGGCTAAACCTGTTCTGTCCTTGCCGCTGGTGCAGTGCCATAATACAGCACCCTTTGATTCAAGGAGAATTTTGAAAAATTCCCTGTAACCCCCTTGACCGACTTCATTTTCGAGAAAAGTAATATACATATTCTCGCCGAATATTCCAAGATTTTCTGCTGTATCAATGAATTGCAGAAATTCATCTGTTGTCATCTCAAATAATCCGCCTTTGTCGGCTTTTTTGCCGAGACTGCTGTCATCTATAATATTAACATGATGATAAATGGAATTGTCGGGAATATTCTTTTTTACTATCTCCATATCCATACGAAAATCTATTACATCACTGACATGATATTTATTCTGCAGGATATATTTATCTTCATCAGATATATTATCAAGTCTGCCTGTTCTCAAAAGAAGATTATTTTTTATAATTTTTCCGTCAGCAGTTCTGTATCCGCCAAGTTCTCTTGCATTTGTTATGCTTTTAAGTTTCACTCTCAATTCTCCACTCTCTCAAAATACTTTTGCTTTGATGTTTCCGAAATCAATTATAATTCCTGGAACTAAAGGTACGAAGCCTTTCGGCTGTATAGAAACAGGCTCTTTATTTGGAATGATAAGTGTCCATGTATTATTAGTAAGATTGCCCAAGCCATATACGTTTTTATCACGCTGACTTGCCCTGACAAGTCCGGCAGGTGTAGTATAGTCCTCACTGAATTTATCCGCCTGACACATATATAATACACTGTCCGGAGCCAATGCAATTATATTTTCTTCTGTACGCAAAACACGGCATTCTTTCGGGAGTGTTTCGGGGTGATATGCATTGACAAATTGTTCCTTGCCGTCAATTTTTACTAACATTCCCCTTGCACGAACAAGTACCTCTATCCACTGCAATTCTGTGATACGGCTGTCAATATCTTTCAAACCGTCCGTGAAAGCCTTTGTGAATGCTGCATTCAAATCCGGCGGGAACATATTCCAACGGCTTATTACATTCGGGTGAGCGTCGGGGTCAGGTCTGTTAACGGAATTTTTAGGGTCATAAACAAATATGGGATTTGCACCGAAAAGTTTTGCTCCCATTTGGTCTGTAAGAGGAAATCTTATTGTATACTGTCCCTCTAATGGATGGTCTATATAGAACAGTCTGAAAAGTATAACAGCAAGTGAAAATCTGTCGGTGTGAGTGTTAGGTCTTGACTTGTCAAGCACAACTTCTGGTGCCATGTATTTAGGCATACCCTTGACACCTAAATTCACTCCATACGGTGCTACATTATCGTTATCACATATCAAAACATTTCCCGTATCGGGATCAATAAAAAAGCTGCCCTCGTTCAAGTCCTGATAGCTGTAGCCTCTGCTGTGGAGTATACGGAAGCTGTCTGCAAGATTCAACGCTGCTTTGAAAAGCATATCCCATGATTTGAACCTTACATCTCCAAGTAAAAATTCTCCATATTCCCTGTAATTTGACGGTCTTAACGGCATTATGTAGCCGAATTTATTTTTAATTTTCTGTGTAAGGGCAACCGCCCATAAAAAATTATCATTAGGCTTGCCCATTTTTACATTGTGTGCAAGGTTATTGTAGAAGGCATCTGACATAGGTATCTTACTGTACCATTTAAGGGCATATTCCTGATTATTATACAATACTCTGTAAACTTCACCCTGACCGCCCTCGGCTATGTAATTCAATATCCTTGCTTTTTCATTTGAGTTTAGTATCGGTATCAATTCACCGTTTCTGAGTGTAGGCAAGACAATTATCCCCTTTTTCAATCATATTTCATATATTCATTTTAATATTTTAACAATGCTTTGTCAATCGTATAAACAAAAATCCCGCCTGATCATATACAAATCAAACGGGATATTATTATCACTGCATATCATTAAGTGTCTGTGCCATGAGTTTGCTCGGCTTTTTTGGTTTCTCAGGCTTTATTTTCTTTCCACGGAGTTTTCTTGATTCATCTGCAATTTTTTTGTTTTCAGGAGTAAAGAATTCCGTTACCTTTTCAAATTTATCGTCATCTTCAATAGAGTTCAAAAGAATGTATGTTATAATTCCCTTTACATCAAGGTCACCTGCATCATACAATTCAGACAATGATTTTGAAAACTTCTCCATTGCACCTTTATTGAGAGTATTTATATAGCTTCTGAATTTCGGCATTATTTTTTCTTGGGCAAAGGTTATTCCTCTGAAGCTCTCGTAATGTGCCTTTTCATAGGCTATCTCGTCACGCAGTTCGGGGAAATATCCTACCATTCTGTTTGCAAAAAACAAAGGATCACTTGTATGTTCACCGTTATCTTTTTTATTTTTCTTTTGCTTTTGGACAGCAGTCTGTTTAGGTCCTCTTATAGTTTCGGCAAAGTCCTCACTTATATTTTCAGCATCCTTCTGTGTATCGGCTTCGGGATCGAAAAGCCATGTGGCTATGGTTTTCCACGCATTATCCGGCTCACCGTCTTCCATTCCGCATGAACGCAAAAGAACTCTCTTTTTATCAAAATAATAAACCATGCTGTAAGCCATATTATCACTTGTATAAAGTGCAGTAAGTTCCTTGTCAGACTCGGCAACATCCTGCTTTTTATATCCCTTTGCCAGAAGAAGTCTCTCGACTTTTCCTGTAATTATCTCAAACGCCTTGTTTATTTCCATTTTTTTGATCACTCCATTACAATAATAAAATCATTATACTATATGATTTAAGATTTGTCACGCTTTTTTTATTCAAAACTGTTGATAAAATCTTTTTGTCATTGTATAATTAATTGGAATAATCTAAAATGAAAAGGAAAGATGTGTATGAAGCTGATAACAAAAATAGTTGAAGGTGCAAAGGATATCCTTCCTGCCGACAGCTATAAATGGCAGTTTGTCGAGGATATTATGCGTAAACAGGCAATGTCCTATGGCTTTAAGGAAATAAGAACTCCCGTTTTCGAGCATACAGAGCTTTTTGAAAGAGGTGTAGGCGATACTACTGATGTTGTTCAGAAAGAAATGTATACTTTCAAAACAAAAGGAGAAAAGTCTATAACACTTAAACCCGAAGGCACAGCAGGTGCGGCAAGAGCAATTCTTGAAAACGGTGTTTACAATGACGGTTATCCGATAAAAGCTTATTATATAACACCGTGTTACCGTTATGAGAGGGCTCAGAAAGGCAGACAGCGTGAATTTCACCAATTTGGTCTTGAGGTTTACGGAGCAGGCTCTTATTTCGCTGATGCAGAGGTCATCTGTGCAGCTAAATCTGTATTCGACAGGCTCGGTATTGAAAATATCAGTCTTGAATTAAATTCTATCGGCTGTAAAAAATGCCGCCCGAATTACCACAAGGCTCTCAAAGAATACTTTGCAAGTCACGAAGAAGAATTATGTGATACCTGCCGTTCAAGACTTGACAAAAATCCTATGAGAATACTTGACTGCAAAAGTCCTGTATGCTCCGAGATAGCAAAAAACGCCCCTATTGTACTTGATTATCTCTGTGATGAATGCAATGCTCACTTTGACGGCGTTAAAAAATGCCTTGATTCCGCTGATGTCAAATATACGATAAATCCCCAAATAGTAAGAGGTCTTGACTATTATACAAGAACTGTATTTGAATTTGTTTCAAATAATATCGGTGCACAGGGTACTGTATGCGGCGGCGGAAGATATGATGGTCTCATGGAGGAGCTTGGTGGTCAGCCTACACCGTCACTTGGTTTCGGTATGGGCATTGAAAGACTTTTGATGGTTCTCGAGGAAAGCAATATCGAAATACCTAAACCGCCTGTATGTGACTTGTATGTTATAGGCTTGGGCGAAAATGCTCAGATAAAAGCATTCAATATAGTCGAGGGTGTCAGAAATTCCTCTCTCATTGCAGAATGTGACATTGTAGGCAGAAATCTCAAAAAACAAATGATGTATGCCAACAAAATAAACGCTAAATTCACCATGGTAATAGGCGACAGTGAAATCGAAAATAATAAAGCTAAAATTCGTAACATGGCTACAAAAGAAGAAAAAGAAATTTCAATTGACGAAAATTTCTTTGAAGAATTTTTTGCAGTCTATGTTGAAGACGGAAACAAAAATCTTTTGGATATGATAAATAAACTGTAAAGGAAGTAATTATATGGCAGAATTCATGACAGGCTTGAAACGAACAAACTACTGTGGTGAGTTACGTTCAAGCGACATTGGAAAAGAAGTCGTTTTATGCGGTTGGGTACAGCGTCAGCGTGATTTGGGACAACTTATATTCGTTGACCTCCGTGACAGAACAGGCATTATACAGCTTGCTTTTGACGATACAACAGACAGAACTGTATTTGATAAGGCTTTCACAGTACGCTCGGAATATGTTCTTTGTGCAAGAGGTATTGTCCGTGAGAGAAGTGCAAAATCAAATAAAATTCCCACAGGCGATATTGAAATTGAAGTAAAGGAACTCCGTATTCTTTCGGAATCCGAAACAACTCCCTTTGAAATTATAGATAATTGCCCGACAGCAGAACTTACAAGGCTGAAATACCGTTATCTTGACTTACGCAGACCTGAACTGCAGAAAAATATTATTTTCCGTCACAAAGTCGCAAAAGTCACCCGTGACTACTTTGATGAAAACGGCTTTATTGAACTGGAAACACCTATGTTAATAAAATCCACTCCTGAAGGTGCAAGAGATTTCCTTGTTCCGTCAAGAATTCACAAGGGTTCTTTTTATGCTCTCCCTCAGTCTCCCCAAATGTACAAACAGCTCTGCATGGTAGCAGGCTTTGACAGATATATGCAGATAGCAAGATGCTTCCGTGATGAAGACCTCCGTGCAGACCGTCAGCCTGAATTTACTCAGATTGACCTTGAAATGTCATTCGTTGACATGGAGGATGTATTGCAGATAGGTGAAGGCTATATCAAAAGACTTTTCAAAGACGTTATGGATATAGATATCCCGACACCGTTCCCAAGATATACCTACAATGAAGTTATGGAACGTTTCGGTTCGGATAAGCCTGATACACGTTTCGGAATGGAAATATTCAATATCTCCGAAGAAGTAAAAGATACCGAATTTGTTGTATTCAAAAATGCTCTTGCAAACGGCGGAAGCGTCCGTGGAATAACCGCAAAAAATGCGGTCAAGACTTATACAAGAAAAGAAATCGACAAACTTGTTGAATTTGTAAAGGGTATCGGTGCAAAAGGTCTTGCATGGATTCGCTGGACTGATGACAGTATTTCATCAAGCTTTGCCAAATTCATGTCAGAAGATGAAATGCAGGCTATCCTTGCAAAAGCAGGTGCCGAAAAAGGTGACGTTGTACTTATCGTTGCAGACGCTGACGACAATACAGTTCTTTCAACTCTCGGTGCAGTCCGTACAGAATGTGCAAAGAAGCTCAATATCATCAAAGATGGATATAATTTCCTCTGGGTAGTTAAATTCCCGTTCTTCGAGTATGACAAAGAATCAGGTGAATGGCTTGCTATGCACCATCCGTTCACATCTCCCACAGATGACTGTATGGACAAGCTCGACGGCAACAAAGGCGAAGTATATGCAAAAGCCTATGATATGGTTCTCAACGGCATTGAACTTTCATCAGGCTCTATCAGAATAACTAATCCCGACTTGCAGAAGAAAATGTTTGAAATGCTCGGTCTGAGTGACGAGGAAGCCTATGAAAAATTCGGCTTCTTAATGGACGCTTTCAAATTCGGTGCACCTCCTCATGGTGGTATGGGAATAGGTCTTGACAGACTTGTAATGCAGATGCTCAAAGCTCCTACACTGAGAGATGTCGTACTTTTCCCGAAGGTACAGAATGCAAGCGAGCCTATGACAAATGCTCCCGGCAGCGTTGACAAACAACAGCTTATCGACCTGGGAATAGAAGTCATCAGCGAAGAATAAAATAATTAAAACCTGCTGAACAGGGGACTTTTGTTCGGCAGGTTTTCAGTTTGGAGATAATTTTTTAATGGAGAAGAAAATACAAAATGATTTTTTACGAGGAATGTTCAACGGGATACCGATTTTTTTAGGCTATCTCTCGGTATCATTCGGATTCGGGATAATGGCTGTCAGTTCAGGATTAAGCGTATTTGAAGCATTTATGATTTCTCTTACAAACCTTACATCGGCAGGACAGGCACAAGGCGTTGTTGTGATAGCGTCAGGCGGTACTCTTATTGAGATGGCTCTCGTACAGCTTGTCATCAATATAAGATATGCCCTTATGGCTCTTTCACTATCCCAAAAACTTGACAAAAAATTCACCCTCCCACACAGATTACTTGCAGCCTACGGCATTACAGATGAAATTTTCGCCTTATGCTCAACAAAAGAAAATATACTTAAACCTAACTATATGTACGGAGTAATTGCCGTATCCACATTTGGCTGGGTTCTGGGTACATTTTTAGGCGGTGCAGCAGGAACTCTTTTACCTGCAAATGTAACCTCAGCTCTCGGAATAGTTCTCTATGGAATGTTCATTGCAATAATAATTCCCCCTGTACGACAACACAAAAATATTCTGTTTGTCGTAGGAATTGCGGCACTTTTCAGCGTTATATGCAAATATCTTTTACCGTTCATATCAGGCGGTTTTGCGGTTATAATCTCAGCGATAATTGCCGCTGTACTCGGTGCATTGATATTTCCGCAAAAGGATGGTGAAAATGAATGAGCATTGCAATATATATAATAGTCATGGCAGGAGTTACTTATCTGATAAGAGCCTTACCATTTGCATTTTTCAGGAAAAAGATAACATCAAAATTTTTAAAAAGCTTTTTGTATTATGTTCCGTATGCTGTCCTCAGTGCAATGACAATACCTGCCATTTTTTACAGTACAGGAAATATCTATACTGCAATTGCAGGAACAGGCATTGCCCTTGTATTAGCTTATTTTAATTTGCCTTTGATAGTTGTATCGCTTGCGGCAGCTTTGGGAGCTTTTTTAACAGGATTTATATTTTAACGTGAGTTCGATGAAAACGAAAAATTATTATACTGTCATTCTGAGGAGCCAGCGACGAAGAATCTTTTGAAGATTCCTCACTGCGTTCGGAATGACATACTTCATTTCATCATTGTTAGAATATTTTTCAGTTATATCGAACTCACGTATTTTAATAAACATTTTTTAAGTGATGTCGGGTTTCCATATTCCACATAGTTCCACATTCACAGCAGCCGAAATGTACTATCTCACCTGTTGATATAACTTCAACAGCATTACTCAAAATCTTATTCGGGAAAGAGTTTTTACATTTAGGGCAGAATATGAGTTCACAGTTTATAAAAGCATTTTCCTCGGATATAATGAATTTTTTTCGTGAATTGAAGATAAATTCAGCGGTTTCAAAATTACAGTCCTCATCATTGTCATCAAAGAGTTTTTGAATTTCAAAAACGAAGAATCTTTTGAAGATTCCTCACTACGTTCGGAATGACATACTTCATTTCATCATTGTCAGAATATTTTTCAGTTATGTCGAACTCACGTTAAATATATAATCATTATGAAAAAAGCAGTTTTCTTTTTGAGGAAAACTGCTTTTCTGTATTTTATGATAATTCAAATGCACCTGTATAAAGCTGATAATATTTGCCTTTTTGGGATATCAGTTCATCATGTGTGCCTTTTTCTATGACCTTGCCAAGTTCAAGAACCATTATCAAATCGGAATTCTGTACAGTCGAAAGTCTGTGAGCTATTACAAAGACAGTTCTGCCGTACATTAAGCCGTCCATTCCCTTTTGTACAAGGGCTTCTGTACGGGTATCAATGCTTGAAGTAGCTTCATCAAGTATCATTACAGGAGGATCAGCAACTGCTGCCCTCGCTATTGAAATAAGCTGGCACTGTCCCTGTGAAAGCTGTCCGCCGTCACCTGTTATGACTGTGTTATACCCGTCAGGAAGACGTTCTATAAAATTATGTGCATTGGCTAATTTTGCCGCTGCTATACATTCTTCATCACTTGCATCAAGTTTTCCGTAACGGATATTATCCATTACAGTACCCGTGAACAAATGAACGTCCTGCAAAACTATTCCGAGAGATTTTCTCAAATCGGCTTTTTTGATTTTATTTATATTAATTCCGTCATATCTTATCTTACCGTCATCAATATCATAGAATCTGTTGATAAGATTGGTAATAGTCGTTTTTCCTGCACCTGTCGCACCGACAAAGGCTATTTTCTGACCTGACTTTGCATCAAGCGTGACATTATGAAGAACTATCTTTTCGGGGACATATCCGAAGTCTACATCGTCCATTACGACATTTCCGCATAATTTCGTATAGGTTACAGTGCCGTCACCGTGAGGATGCTTCCATGCCCACATTTCTGTACGTTCATCAGTTTCAACCAGATTATTTTCTTTATCATACTTCGCATTTACAAGAGTTACATACCCCTCGTCTTTTTCAGGTTCTTCGTCCATTAATTTGAATATACGTTCCGCACCTGCAAGTGCCATTATAATAGAATTGAACTGGTTGGAAATTTCACCGATAGGTCTGGTAAAATTCTTTGAAAGCTGTAAAAATGAAGCGATAGTACCGAGTGTAACAGGGCTGATTCCGTAAATTGCGAGTGCCGCACCAACAACCGCTATCAGAACATATTGTATATTTCCGAGATTGTTCATAATAGGCATCAATATATTTACAAAAGTATTTGCATTAGTTGAGCTGTCACAAAGCTCCTCGTTCTTTTTGTCGAAAATTTCCTTTGTCTTTTGCTCGTGGCAGAAAACTTTTATTACCTTCTGACCGTTTATCATTTCCTCGATATAGCCGTTGACATCACCAAGCTGTTTTTGCTGTCTTATAAAATAAGTCGCACTCTTTCCTGCTATGCTCTTTGTAATGAACATCATTATTCCTACAAATAACAATACAAAAAGTGTCATCCATACATTCAGAACGAGCATTGCAACAAATACTGATACTATCGTGATAAGAGATGAAAACATCTGAGGGATACTCATTGACAGCATCTGACGGAGAGTATCGGTATCATTCGTATAACGGCTCATCAAGTCACCGTGTGTATTTGTATCAAAGAATTTTATCGGGAGTTTCTGCATATGCGAGAACATTTCATCACGGATTTTTTTCTGTATTCCCTGAGATATAGTTACCATTATTCTGTTGTACAGCAGTGTAGCAACTGCACCGATTACAAGGATAGTACCTATCACAGCCATTGCACCTGCAAGTCCGCTGAAATCAGTGCTTTTGGTTTTTATCATCGGAGTGATGAATCCGTCTATGAGTATCTGTATGAACATTGAGCTTACAACGCCTGCACCTGCACTTATAAGTATACATACAATTACAAATATAAATCTGCCCTTGTAAGCACTCATATATGAAAGAAGGCGTTTAATAGTCTTCATCGGATCACCCATTTGTGGAGGAGGTCCCATTGCCTGTCTTCTTCCGTGTACTCTTGGGGTACTTTTTTCAGCCATTATTCGCCACTTCCTTTCTGCTGTGAATAGTATACTTCCTGATATATATTATTTGATTTCAAGAGTTCTTCATGGTTTCCTACTGCATTTACAGAACCGTTATCAAGTACGATTATCTTATCTGCGTCCTGTACAGATGATATTCTCTGTGCTATGATAATTTTAGTAGTATCGGGTATCTGTTCACGGAACGCCTTTCTTATAAGTGCATCTGTCTTTGTATCGACAGCACTTGTAGAGTCATCAAGAATAAGTATTTTCGGCTTTTTAAGCAAGGCTCTCGCTATACATAATCTTTGTCGCTGACCGCCTGATACATTTGTACCGCCCTGTTCGATGTAAGTATCATATTTATCGGGCATACGCTGTATGAAATCATCAGCCTGTGCAAGTTTACATACTTCAATTAATTCCTCATCAGTTGCATTTTCATTGCCCCAGCGGAGATTTTCCTTTATAGTACCCGAAAACAGCACATTCTTTTGGAGTACCATTGCAACGCTGTCACGCAATGCCTCAATGTCATATTCTTTAACATCAAGACCTCCTACATATACCGTACCCTTTGTAGTATCATATAATCTCGGTATAAGCTGTACAAAAGTGGATTTTGATGAACCCGTACCGCCTATTATACCAACTGTTTCACCTGACTTTATCTTTATATTTATATCCTTCAGACAAAGCTTTTCTTCATCTTTCGCATAACTGAAACTTACATTTTTAAATTCAATCTCACCGTTTGGAATTTCACTGACAGGCTTTTCACCGTTTGTCAAGTCAAGTTCTTCGTTTAGAACTTCCGCAACACGTTCCGCAGAAGCCCTTGAAATAGCCACCATTACCATGACTATCGAAAGGAACATAAGGCTCATAAGTATCTGCATTATATATGACATCATGCTGACAAGCTCACCTGTTGTCATAGTTCCTGCAACTATAAACTGTGCAGAAAACCATGATATTATCATTATACAGGCATATATACATATCTGCATGACAGGCATATTGAATGCAATCGTCTTTTCAGCCTTTGAAAAATTATCATATATCTGCTGTGAGATATCCTTGAATTTTTCAGTTTCATGCTCCTCACGGACAAATGATTTTACAACTCTTATACCGTGAAGATTCTCCTGTACTACATTATTGAGTTTGTCATAAATCTTGAATACTCTTGTAAATACAGGGTGTGCCACTCTTATTATTGCAAACAGTGCAAGTGCAATTACAGGAATAAATAATATAAACGTCCATGACAGTGCAGCATTCACCGTGAATGACATTATCATTGCAAATATCATCATTGAAGGAGCCCTTACCGCCATTCTCAAAATCATCTGAAAAGAATTCTGTATATTGGTTACATCTGTTGTCATTCTCGTTACAAGGCTCGATGTCGAAAATTTATCTATATTTGCAAACGAAAATGTCTGCACTTTGTAGAACATATCATGCCTTAAATTCTTTGCAAAGCCCGATGATGCCGTTGCCGCATATTTTCCTGCCAATGCACTGAATAACAGTGATGAAAATGCTATCCCCAACAGAATAAGTCCTTTGAAGACTATCTGTTTCATTTCGGGATTTTCTTTGTCGAAATAATCTATCATATCCGCCATTCTGTACGGCAGATATACTTCCAGCAAAGATTCACACAATATAAATATCGGTGTAAGTATAGAAGCCGTCTTGTATTCACGGATACATTTTGCAAGTGTTCGTATCAAATTGTATTCCCCCTATGTTTCAATATTTTTTTGGATTTTTTCGAGAACGTCAAAAAAAATTTCAAGTTCTTCGTCAGAAATATCTTTTCTCATATTCTGTTCGCTGGCAATGATATTTTCATGGACTCGTCTGTGAATATCGAGTGCTTTCGGTGTCAGAACCAATTTTTTAAGTCTTGCGTCATAACTCACAGGTTCTCTTTTGACATATCCCTTTTGTTCCATAAGCGATATCATATTGGAAACAGTCGAGCGTCTGATTGAAAAATCCTCCTCGATATCACGTTGAAAAACGTCCATGTCACCGTGTTCAGCAATATAGCCTATTATCCACGCATTCTTTCCTGTTGCGGTACTGACATCCCTAAAATCATTTTTCAAGCATGAACGAAGCAAAAGGTTATTTGTCCTGCTTATCTCCATTCCGATATATTTTTCATCCATATTTCACCACCCTTTCAAAAAAATGTTAGTACACTAACAATATATCACCAATAAAAATAATTGTCAATGAAAAAAGTGCCAAAGAATGACAATATTCTTTGACACTTTATTTTTTACGGCATTTGGAAAGTATTTTCTTTTCCTGAAGCTATATATTCCATTATCTTATCCATTACTTCACGTGACTCATAGATATCATGATACAATCCCATTGAAATGACACTTCCCTGAATGGGCTGGAATATTATCGCTGAGGTCAGTGCCTCACCCTTTGAATCCTTGCTTCCATAGCTTTTTGATGTAGTGATCAACTGAACATGGTCTGTATTGACTATCTTTGTTTTATCCTGCGTTCTTATCCACATGACTGAAAACCTCCGTTTGATTGATATAAAAATTATAACCTTTTTTTATATAATATGTCAATAAAGCCATTGCAATTTTTTATAATATAATCTAAAATATATATAATAAAAGGAGTAGCATATGATATGAAAAATATATTCAAAAAAATCTTTGGTACAGTTTTATTGACAGGTATAAGTTTATTTTTATTCAGTGCCTGCTATGCAGAGCCGGAAGATCCGATAGAAACATACGCCAAAAAACTTTCGGTGAATGTGTGCTTGTTTCAAGTCAAACAGACAAAAATCAAATCCAAAAATGTGTTTTTTGTGACTTTGAATATAACTTTGAATACTATCTGCAAATCTCAATGAAAGATATTATCATTGACGGTTCAACATTCAAGAGTATCGAAAATACTTTCAGCGACTTTCCGTCAAAATATCTTGAATTAATGAAAAAATGCTATAAGTTTGACTTTGACAATATTCAGAAAACATACCATATTAATATAGAACTTGATTTTTATTCGGACTTATATCATATGAGTATTACCTGCATTAAAGAAAACTGTGATTTTATCAAAGCCGCTCAAAAAATCTCCGACCTGATAATCTCTTTCGATACAAGACGGTATTACAGAAATCAGCACTTGAACATTTATGAAATGAATGGCAACCGTCTCGGTGCATATTACATTCACGAAAAAAAATGGGTAGATGTTTCCGATGAAATTAACGAGTTCTATATCGAAAGAGCCAAAACTCTAAACAAAAATTCCATGTTTGTACGCAAGGAGAAAAAAACTTTTAAAGACACCGGACTCAAACCTGAACAGGTGCAGAGAGAATTTGAATATACCGATGAAACTCCCGTTACATACTATTATTTCACTGTGAATGACAAAGAATTTTTTATAGCCGATTTTATTCTTGATAGAAATTCAAAACCAATATTACAATACAACAATTATAACGAGGTGTTTAATTAAAATGATATACTTTACATCCGACCTGCATTTTTACCATGAAAATATCATCAAAGCCGTAAAAAGACCTTTTAAAAATGCAGAACAAATGAATGATACTCTCATCAAAAACTGGAACAACAAAGTACAGCCCCGTGATGAAATTTATATTTTGGGTGACTTCACCATGAAAGGATATACCTTTGCAACGGAAGCTCTCTGTCAGTTAAAGGGCAGAAAACATCTTATCAAAGGAAATCACGATAAATTCGCTGACAGTCCTCATTTTGAAAAATCTCTCTTTGAAAGCATTTCCGATTATAAGCAAATAGATTATATGAATACAAAATTCATTTTATTCCATTATCCCATACTTGAATGGAATCATTTTTTCAGAGGGAGTATACATCTTCACGGACATCAGCATAATAAACCCGAATACAATCTTGAAAATCTCAAGAACGGCATAAAAAGATATGACGTCGGCGTTGATGCAAATAATATGACTCCAATCAGTGCAGATGAAATTATTGCTTTTTTCAGTGCTATATAAATATTGACAAATTCAGCTGTTTTTGTTATTATTTAAAAGGTTTTTTATAATTTTTTGCAATTAATATTTGATTGTGAGGGAAAAAGGTATGATAGACAAACTGAAAAAAATTCTTGAAGACGGTGAACAGAGAATTGCAAAAACCATCTCCGAAACAGAACTTCAGGACGTAAAAGCCTCGCTCCTCGGCAAACAGAGCGTTTTTACGGAAGTAATGAAAGAAATGCCGAAGCTCGATCCGAAACTTCGTCCCGAAGTCGGTAAAACAGTCAATGAGATAAAATCAAAATTTACCGCTCTCATTGACAAACAAAGACTTGAATTACAGCTCAAAGCCGATAAAATTGATGAGAGCTTTGATACGACAGTCCCGGGTATCGCTCCCCCAAGCGGTGGTCTGCACCCTATTACACAGATGTGCTATGACCTGAATGATGCTTTCCGTTCAATGGGCTTTGAAATATTCGAGGAGGATGACATTACAAGCGAGCTCTATGCTTTTGACAAGCTCAACTTCCCGCCGAATCACCCTGCAAGAGAAAGCATGGATACATATTGGCTCGAAGGACACGATACAGGCTGTGCCTGTGATAAGCTCTGCTTACGCCCTCATCTCACAGGCGGAAGTGTACGTTATCTCCAGACTCACAAACCTCCGTACCGCTTCGTATATCCAGGCAGAGTTTACAGAAACGAATCAACAGATGCCCGTCACGAAAGAGCTTTCTTCCAGTATGAAGCTCTTATCGTTGACAAGGATTTTAATTTCGCTTCGGGTAAAATTCTTATCAAGAGCGTTCTCTCAAAGGTTTTCGGAAGAGATGTCCCCGTAAGAATGAGAGCAGGCTTCTTCCCATTCGTTGAACCGGGCTTTGAAATAGATATGGGCTGTCTTGTATGCGGCGGAAAAGGCTGCAGTGTCTGCAAGCAGGTAGGCTGGATTGAAATAATGCCCGGCGGTACTCCTCATCCGAATGTACTCCGTGCAGGCGGTCTTGATCCCGATGAATATACAGGCTTCTATGTAAATATCGGTCTTGACAGACTTGTTATGATGAGATACGGTGTTGATGATGTAAGACTGTTCCACAGTGCCGATCTGAGATTCCTTGAACAGTTTAATTAAAGGAGAGTGTAATTCTTGAAAGTATCACTTGATTGGATAAAAGAATATGTTGATCTTCCCGAAAGCATGGACTTGACAAAGCTCGCTTATGATCTCACGATGTCAACCGTTGAAGTCGAGGGAACAGAAAAACTTGCAGATAAATTTGATAAAATAATAGTCGGTGTTATAAAAGAGGTACTTCCTCATCCGAATGCCGATAAACTTCGTATATGCAAAACCGATATAGGCAATGAAATCAAAGATATTGTATGCGGCGGTTCAAATCTTGAAGCAGGAATGAAAGTTGCGGTAGCTTGTCCGGGTGCTGTTGTAAAATGGCATGGCGAGGGTGAGCCTGTTGAAATAAAAAATGCTGTTCTTCGTGGTGTACCGAGCTTTGGTATGATATGTGCGGCTGTTGAGATAGGTCTTGCAGACTTATTCCCTGCAAACAGTGACCATGAAATAGTTGATTTATCTGCATTTGATGTACAAGCAGGTACTCCGATAGCTGACGCACTTGATCTTAATGATATTATCCTTGAAATAGATAATAAATCCATGACAAATCGTCCTGACCTGTGGGGACATTACGGAATTGCAAGAGAAATTGCCGCTCTGTATGACCTGCCGCTCAAGGAATTCCCGAAATATGACTTGAAGGATATCCCTGCCCTTACAATAGATATACAGGATACTCAGCGTTGTCCGAGATATATGGGTACGGAAATAAACAATGTTTATGTAAAGCCCGCTCCGTATAAAATTCAGCAGAGAATATGGAAGGTCGGCATGAGACCTATAAACGCTCTTGTTGACATCACAAACTATGTAATGCTTGCAACAGGCAATCCCACTCATGCCTTTGATGCTGACAACATAAAAGACCATATCGTTGTAAGATGTGCAAATGACGGTGAAAAACTCCTCCTTCTCAACGGCAAGGAGCTTACACTTTCAACAAATGACCTTGTTATCGCCGATACAGAAAGTGCTGTTGGTCTTGCAGGTGTAATGGGCGGTTCAAAGGATTCCATCCTTCCAAAAACTCAGAGAGTCCTCCTTGAAGTCGCAAACTTCAATGCACAGGGTATCAGAAGCACTGCTCTCCGTTATGACAACAGAACAGATGCTTCCTCAAGGTATGAAAAGGCTCTTGATCCCGAAAGATGTGACCAGGCATTTGCTCTCTCAATGCAGATGTTCAAGGAAATATATCCTGATATGCAGGTAATTGCACACAGTGACTATTACCCGACAAAACTCGTTCAGAATGAAATAGATGTTTCGATGAAATGGCTTGAAAGCCGTCTCGGAAAAGTCATTGCAAAAGAGGATATCGTAAAGAAGCTTTCTGAACTCGGCTTTGAAGTATCATTCAATGAAGATAATATGCACATCGTTGTTCCCACATGGCGTTCAACAGGCGATATTTCTATCAAAGATGACATCATGGAAGAAATCGCCAGAATGTACGGCTATGAAAACTTTGAGCCTTCTCCGATAACTACTACTTTCACAGGTGCTATAAATCAGCTTGACGTTGATATAGAACGCAAGATAAAGGAATACCTTGCCTTCAGATGCAATATGCGTGAGATATTCACATATCCTTGGATGGATGACGAATATGTAAAGGCTATTCTCCAGAATACAGACAATATCCTTAAGATTTCCACTCCTCCGTCACCAACTGAAAGCTATGTGCGTTCCTCACTTCTTCCGAATATCGTCAAGGCTGTAAACAAAAATCTCAGATATTATACTGAATTTTCAATATTTGAAAGTGCAAAGGTATTTTCTGCTGAGAGCTTCTCTACCCCCTATGATCCGACTGAAAAGCTCCCCGTACAGTCAAAGCATATCGGCGGTGCATTTGTCGGCACTTACAAGACTATAACTGACCTTTTCAGAAAATCCAAGGGCATTATCGAAAATATGTCCCGCTATACCCATATGGAAAAATTTGATCTCGTCAAGGAAACAAAACCTGTATGGTCAGATGACGTTCTTTGGTTGAATATATGCGTTGACGGTCAAAAAATCGGTGACTTCGCACTTCTTTCAAAGCAAATCTCATTGGAATGCGGTATCAAAAACAATGCCGTAATGCTTTTTGAACTTGACATTGACAAACTCAAACCATTCAAGTCGAGAACAAATACATTCACACATCTTCCCGAATATCCGATGAATGACTTTGACCTCTCAATGATAATAGATGAAAATGTCCAGTGGGCAGATATAAAGAATACCATTCTCGAAGAGAACAAGGATAATGAACTGCTCAAATCAGTATCATTTGTTGAGGAATACAAGGGCAAGCAGATACTCAAGGGCAAAAAGTCCGTTACACTCCGTCTCGTGATAGGTTCAGACACGAAAACTCTCACGTCAGCCGAACTTGAAAAGATCGGTTTCGGTGTTGCAAAATGCCTTGAAGATAAATACAGTGCTTTGCTGAGAAGATAACTTAAAATATCAAATGACATACTTCAATATCGGAGTATGTCATTTATTTTCACGGAAATCAATTTTTAAAATATAAGCATCCCGATTTGTCATTCTGAGGAGCGAAGCGACGAAGAATCTTTGTCTTCGTGATACTTTTGTGACAANNTCTTTGTCTTCGTGATACTTTTGTGACAAAGATCCTTCGCTTTCGCTCAGGATGACATAATTTTATTTTTCTTTTGGAGAAACTTGATTTCCGTGATTTATTTTTTATTTCTATTGTATTTTTTCTCGAAATATAATATAATATCTTTGTATATTTCAAAAAGGACAGAATTTTATCATGTATAATATTTTTAGAAATCACAGAAAGATCATTCTGTTTATATGCGATTTTATTTTATGGAATATCTCTTATTATATCTCGTTTGCCCTGAACAAAAACAGCTTTTTGCTTCATGGTCAGGAAAGTGTTTTTTTATGGGGACTACTCGCCGAAAACATTTGCTTTTCTTTGGTCTTTGTAATTTTCAAGCTGTATGACAAGCTATGGCGGTATGCCGATATAGAGGACTTTTTCTTTGCAGGGATAGCCTCTTTGACAGCAAATCTTGCTTTCATGTCATCAATGATGATAGTCGGAAATGAACAGAACGGTCTGAACCTCGGTGCAAAGATATATATCACATTCGCACTTATGTCAACACTGCTTGTTATGTTTTTCAGGATAATCTACAGACTCAACAGGATACTTGAACGGCAGAATTTAGCAGGCAGGGCAAGAAAACGTCTTATGATAATCGGTGCGGGTGAAGGTGCAGTATCAGTTCTAAGCGAGCTTGCGAAATCTCCCTGGAACGAATATATTCCCGTTTGTATCGTTGATGATGACAAAGAAAAGCTCAACAGACGCATATCAGGAGTAAAAGTAGCAGGAACAACATATGAAATTCCTCAGCTTTGCTATGAGAACGATATTGAAGTTATACTTTTCACCATATCACAGATAAGTGTTGCTGATAAAAAAAGAATACTCGACACCTGTGCAGATACTCACCTTGAAGTCAAGATAATCCCGAATATATATAATCTCATGACATCGGGCGTTCCCATAACTTCCTCCATAAGACAAGTCGAGGTTGAAGACCTTCTCGGACGTGAACCTGTTGTATTCGATACCGAAAAATATGGTAAATATATAATCGGTCAGACAGTCCTCGTAACAGGCGGAGGCGGTTCCATAGGCTCGGAACTTTGCAGACAGATTGCCAAGCTGAAACCCAAGCACCTTATTATCCTCGACATTTACGAAAACAATGCCTATGATATCCAGCAGGAGCTTATCAGAAAACACGGCTCTGACCTGTCATTTGAAGTCCAGATAGCCTCTGTGCGTGACAAGAAAAAACTGGAGCATATTTTCAAGACCAAAAATATAGATGTCGTCTTCCATGCAGCAGCACACAAGCACGTTCCGCTCATGGAAAACAATCCCGAAGAAGCCATTAAAAATAATGTCTTCGGTACACTGAAACTTGCGGAAGTTGCAAATAAATACAAGGTAAAGAATTTTGTACAGATATCCACTGATAAAGCCGTTAATCCAACTAATATCATGGGGGCATCAAAACGTATCTGTGAAATGATAATACAGATGATGGGACGTAAAAGTACAGAAACAAATTTCGTTGCAGTGCGTTTCGGAAATGTTCTCGGCTCAAACGGCTCTGTAATTCCCCTTTTCAAAGAACAGATACGCACAGGCGGTCCCGTTACGGTAACACATCCCGATATTATCCGCTATTTTATGACTATCCCCGAAGCCGTTTCACTTGTCCTGACAGCAGGCAGTCTTGCAAAAGGCGGTGAGATATTCATTCTCGACATGGGCGAACCTGTCAAAATTCGTGTACTCGCCGAAAATCTCATCAGACTTTCGGGCTTCAAGCCAAATGAAGATATCAAGATAGAATACACAGGCTTACGACCAGGTGAAAAGCTCTATGAAGAACTGCTTCTGAACGAAGAAGGCATCACCAAGACCGAAAACAAAAAAATATATATCGGTCAGCCCATTGAATTTGACAATGAGACGTTTCTGAAGCATCTATCCAAATTATACGTTGCCGCCCACAGAAATCAAGCAGATACCGTTGAAAAGCTCATTGCAGAAACTGTTCCGACATTTCATCATGCTATCAACGAACACTCAACTCAAACCAAAGAAAAAACTGAAGAATAGAAAAAAATCTCCCGATATTTAAAGGGAGATTTTTTTTGTTTGTATTTCGTGAAGTACTCACCGCCTATAGAGGCGGGAGCTTCCTTTAATCCGCCCAACCTTGCAGAGGATTTCATTTTACGGGCATCAGTTTCCGAGGCTTTATGTATATATTTTAACAACATATCTTGATGTTGTCAAGAAAAAAAATCAGCCCTAACGGGCTGGCGGCAATTCATCTCCGACTTATAGAAGTCGGAGTCTTCTTGCCGCATTAGGATAAATATATCAATTTACCTTTCTCACGCTTTGATAATTCATTCAAAAGAACTGTCCCTATTCCCTTTCCGTTCAATTTCGGATCGACTGCAAGAAAATTCATTTCACCGTCAGGAGATTTTTTTCCTTTAAATTCGGCAAGCATCTTATCATTTGTTTCAGAATAGACATTTGCACCGCCTTTGAATATCAAACCCATAAGCAATTCAGACGTTTTTATGAAAATATTTGCGGAAATGGATTTATATGCCTTTTTCTCTCCGTTCATATCTGCCAAAAGCACTCCGACCATTTCACCGTTGATATATGCACCTATAATTTGCGTAGCCCTCAGCAGTTCCATATACCAGAAATATTTGCTGTAAAGATATATTTCAAATGGCTTATTAGTGTAATAATCAACATTCATACCTATCCTGCAAAATTCTATTGCCCTTTTGAAGTCTTTTTTTGATATATTCCTCAATTCTATATCCACAAATATCCTCCTCACAGATTTTTAAGAAACTTTATCGTAAAAGTCGTTCCCTTTCCGACCTCCGAATCGGCTATGATATAACCGTTATGTTTTTCGATAATAGCCTTTGAAAGCGATAAGCCTATACCGATACTGTCCTCACTTGAATTCTTCGTTTTATAAAATCTCTCGAATATATGCGGAAGTTCCTTTTCGGAAATACCGCACCCTGTATCGGAAATTATTATTTTCGTGTCAAACCTGCTGTCCTTTGCCAAAAGAGTCACACTGCCATTTCGGTTTGTATGCTCGATACAGTTTTTCACTATATTCGTAAAAGCCTCCGTTATCCATTTCTTGTCGCATATCAGATCAATATCCTCACTGCCCGCCGAAACATTTACTTCACGGACTTCCGCAAGAAGCTCTGTTTTTTTCATGCAGTCACTGAAAATATCTCTGATATTTTCGGGCTTTTTCGTAAAATCCACTGCATTTGCATCCAGCCTTGACAGCTTCAAGAGTGACTGCACCAAAAAGCTGATATGCACAGTGGACTTTTTTATATCCGCAATGAATTCATCTTTTATTTCTTCGGGCATATCCTTGTCATCTATGATATTATCGACCATTATCATTATAGAAGTAAGAGGAGTTTTCAACTGATGAGATATATCTGAAATCGAATCCTTCAGTATCATTTTGTCTTTCATTGATGCTTCACAACTCTCACGCAAGTGAACAGTAGTTTTATATATCTCATTTTCAAGGATAGATATGACACCCTCGGAATTATATCTCAGATTCAAGTCATATTGACCATTATTTATCTTTACAAGATAATTTGTTATTCTTCTTACCTCATTTTGCTGAACCCTGAGATATATCAAAAAAAGTCCGAATAAAGAAAATCCTCCCAAAAGAAAAAACAATACATTACTTACAACAAGCGTATGCTTCATTTCCTCATTTTTAAGTATACTCCATTCATTTTCGGTGATACCGTAATGTCTGAGCATATCTACAGTATAGAAATCATCTGATTTATCATTGAGTATCTTGACAATTTCAACATTTGTGATATCAGGATACATTTCACAGACATTGCTTATTATTCTTATTATCGTATTATCTGTTGATTTTCTTATAACATTCATATAGGTATTGGCACTGAATGCCCCTAATATTCCCAAAACTGCCATTGAAACAAAGAATATTATTATAAATTTTTTAGCGTGTCTCATAATTTCTCCATTCTGTAGCCTATGCCCTTGACGGTCTTTATGCTGTCTGTATCCAGCTTCTGACGGATACGCTTTATATATACCGTCAGGGTATTGTCATTGACATAATTTCCCGATATATCCCATATTTTTTGAAGAATAACATCTCTTGTCACTGTCATACCCATATTCTGTGCAAGCATAGATAATATCCTGTATTCAAGGGCAGTTATCTCCACCAATTCACCTTTGTTTGAAACGGTCTTTGAATCGAGGTCAATGGAAATATCTCCCGATACTATTACATTTTTTGAAACATCTTTTCTTCGTGTGATACGTTTTATCCTCGCTATAAGCTCACGGGTTGAAAACGGCTTTGTCATATAATCCTCAGCCCCCAATTCCAATCCCTTTACGATATTATTTTCATCATCAAGGGCTGTCAGGAATATCACGGGAGAATCATTGTATTTTTTTATTTCCTCATATAACTCAAAACCATTTCCGTCAGGGAGTGTTACATCTATTATCATAACATCATAATCTCTGCCTGAATTTTTTATAGCTTCTTCAAATGTTCCGCATACGACTGTATCAAATCCGCTTGCCTTGAGTGAATATGACAAGGGCTTTGAAATTGATATATTATCTTCGACTATCATTATTTCCATAATATTAAACACTCCCCTAAAAATAATCAAGTATGTCATTCCGGACAAAGTATAGTAAACAACAAAATAAATTGCTCTATGTCATTCCGAGCAAAGCGAGGAATCTTTGAAAGATTCTTCGTCACTTCGTTCCTCAGAATGACAACATCAACACTGCCCCGAAACGATAATAGCAGATAACCTCTTTGGACTAAGGTCATCTGCTATTATTATATATTGATATTAAATGGGTGTCAATTAAATATTATCATTTCTTATAGTTTCGATAATATTCTGATTGCGTACCTTTCTGATAGATATTGTCATTATGAGCCATACAAGGAGGGCTACCGCACCTATTGCGAGAAGCAGGGGCATTATCGGGAATGAATATTTTACGACTCCGCTGCTCATACTATGAAGCCAGAAATATCCACCTACACCGATTCCCAAGCCCAAAGGTATGCCTATTGCAAGGGATTTGAACGAATAGAAGAAGCTCTCCAAAGTTATCATGCGGTCAAATTCGCTGTTTGTCATTCCTATTGAACGAAGTGAAGCAAACTCCTTTTTACGCAGATTCATATTTGTATTTATCGTATTGAACACATTTGTCAAGCCTATGAGAGTTATAATTCCGATAAAGCTGTATACAATGAATTGTAATATAAAAGATATAGAATTTATCTGTGCAGCATACTGTGCCATATTGTTTATATCATTCTTCTGTACGCCCATTTCATCAAGTCTTATTTCAGTCTGCTGTGGTTCTGATGAATTTATGTCATAACCTATCCATATATTTTCATTAATATTGGCATTTTCTACAAGCCAGTCTTCACTTACATAAATGATCACGCCTCCGTCACCAATAATGTTGCCGTTTATATCTCTGTATTCCCTGAAAAGATACATATTTTCGGGAGTAACCGCAGCACCTATCTCTATTTCAAAAATTTTGCCGTTTTTTTCAAGAAACTCTTGTTTATCTTTTTCAAATTCTTCTTCACTAATATATTCAGTATCTTCATTAAGATATTCTTCATAGGTTCTATGTTCTTCCAAATAAGCCAGATGATCCTGCAGCTTGAAAGTATATCCCACCATATCTTTGAAAACCGGTCTGTGAACATATTCATAACCATCATAATTTCCGTTTTCATCAAATTTTTGTTCCTGATTTTTCACCTTGTCAAAAATAATGGCTTTACCTTTGAGTTTTTCATAGCTTGAACCAAGTTTTTTAGCAAACTCATCAAAGGTTTTGTTGTCGACTGCCTTTACTGACATATAAGGTATCAGTATATTATCCTTTTCACGTTCTTCGTCTACAAAAGCGTATACTTCATATTCACTCAGCATATTTGTAGGAAAATCCAAAGCAGCAATGTTAGAAATACTTGCAGAATAGGAACTTTCAATTATATCTTCACCATCGGCAAATTTATAGTATTTGTCAAGTGACTTCCTGACATTTTCCTTTGTATCAAGGTCATCATCTATATATACACTGATATTGTATTTCATACCGCTGAACTGATTTTCCGTATAGCTGACAAGACAGCCTACTACTGTTGATATTGCAAGATATACCGTAACGCTTGCCGTTATTGAAATGACAGTTGCACGGTATCTTTTTTTACTTCTCTGAAGATTCTTCCATGCAATGCTTCCGCCTATGCCGAATCTCTTTTGAATAAACTTTGGAGTTTTATAGGATTTTTCTTTTTTTCTTTTTCTCTTGGAGATTTTTATATCCTGATTTCCTCTTATCGCAACAATAGGAGATATTCTTGAAGTCTCAATAGACGGTGAAAGAACTGACATGAATATAGTGCCTGCACAGAGTACAAATGCCATAGCTACTGCTTGCCATGATACAGAAAATATCATCTGCATTCCTTCCAGAACACTTTCAAGTGTTGTATTGCAAAGCTGAACAAGTCCCATTGTACCTGCAATTCCGAGGAGTATTCCCAGCGGTATACCTATAATGCCAAGCAAAAAGCCTTCAAAAAATACATTGTTTCTTATCTGACTGGGAGTTGCACCCGTTGAGGCAAGCATACCATAGAGCTTTGATTTTTCCGTGATGGAAATATAGAAGCTGTTTCTGATAATAAATATACTTGATATGATAACTATACCGAATATTATCACAAGAGCCGAAACTATCATAAATGCTTCTTCGAGTGAAAGCTCTATCATTTTTGTATGAAGTATGGATTGATTTACTTGAAATCCGTATAAATTATTTCTTTCAAGTGCGTTATAAATATCCGCTTGGCTTACAGGGGTAAGTGATTGATTTATATACTGTGAAACAGATACTGCATCATTAACACCCAATATATCTGCAATGACATTTTTATAATTTAATTCACCTTCAGAAGTGAACTGCAAAAATATTGCAAGATTGTAAGCGTGTTCATCCTCATTGTCCAATCCGGGTTGTGGAACTATCTCATTTATATTGCCGTCATAAGCAGTATAAATATATGTAAAACCGGAACCGTACTGATATGTGCCAATAATGCTCGAAACATTGTCAAGTATTCCGACAATGGTATATGTTTTTTCAATATACGGCATAAACTCTGTATTTTCACCTGCATAGGGACTATCAAGAGGCATACAGTATGTTTTTGTTTCTACGTTTTTTTCTGCATTATCCGACATTTCGGAAGTTTCATCAATATAGTACTCAGTTGTTGTTACACGGGTATATCCGAGATTCAATTTTAATGTATCACCAACTTTATATTCCTTTGTCGTACCCGAAACAAAATCCTTTGAAAGAACTATCTCATTTGAATTTTTAGGATAACGTCCTTCTTTAAGTCTGCCATTGAAGCAGTTTTCAAAGCCGCCCTCGCTGACACTTTTTACAACGATATAAGGCGTTGATTCATATTTGGAATATTCATTTTCCGCAACACCAACTGTCGCTGTTGTATAAACATTTTTTACATTTCTGTTCTGAGCATACTCATCAACATTTATCTTTGTCATATCCCCGTAAAAATCAACAATATAATCTCCTGATGACTGAACGGAATAATTTACGGCTGTCTGCTGAATTGAAGATGCCATACCCGAAATAAGCGTTATAAGAGCTGCTGAAAGAAGTATTCCGATGATAGTCACAATAGTACGGGCTTTATTCATAAAAAGATTTTTTATGGTCAGTTTCTGCATTATTTTCATGTCTCAGACCTCCCCGACAATTTTACCGTCCTGTATGCGGATAACTCTGTCAGCCTCTTTGGCTATCTCAAGGTTATGTGTTATCATTATAATAGTCTGATTATATTTCTGATTTGTCATCTTGAAAAGGCTCACTATATCGCTTGTTGACTTTGAATCGAGATTGCCTGTCGGTTCATCTGCAAGGAGTATTGCAGGGTCGTTTATCAATGCACGGGCTATTGAAATTCTCTGCTGCTGACCGCCCGAAAGTTCATTCGGAAGATTTTTTCTTTTATCTGCAATCCCGAGTGTCTGCATTATATCTTCAAGCTTTTTGGGATCAGGCTTTCTGCCGTCAAGGTCTGCTGGAAGTGTGATATTTTCCTCTGCCGTGAGTATCGGGATAAGATTATAGAACTGATATACAATGCCTATCTGTCTTCTTCTGAAAATAGCCAGCTTATCGTTATTAAGCTCACATATATTATTGCCGTCAATGAAAATTTTTCCGCTTGTAGGTCTGTCAACGCCTCCAAGCATATGCATAAGAGTACTTTTGCCACTGCCGCTTGCACCGACTATTGCAACAAATTCGCCCTGTTCAACCGTGAATGATATATCATCAACTGCATTGAATTTTTCTTCACCCATTGTATAAGTCTTTATCAAATTTTCAGCCTTTAATATTTCCACCGGATATTCCTCCCGAAAAAATTTTATTTGTTCTTTTATCTTTCGTACAGCTATAATATACTCTATGTAAGTGACATTAAAGTGACTCGAAAAGAAATTTTTATATAAACTTTTTTGATTTACAAATACACTTATTATATGTTATAATATAATGAATAATTTTTTTATAAAAAAAGCAGGTGAATAATTTTGGATAAAAGCAAAATAAGAAATTTCAGTATAATCGCCCATATAGACCACGGAAAATCTACTCTTGCAGACAGGATTCTTGAACAAACTCAGTCGGTCGCTGTAAGGGATATGGAAGACCAGTTACTTGATAATATGGACTTGGAACGTGAAAGAGGTATCACAATAAAAGCCCATGCCGTTACACTCGTGTATAACGCTGATGACGGTGAGGAATATATATTCAATCTTATAGATACTCCGGGGCATGTTGACTTCAACTATGAAGTGTCACGTTCTCTTGCAGCCTGTGAGGGTGCAGTTTTAGTTGTAGATGCTTCCCAGGGTATCGAGGCTCAGACATTGGCAAATACATATCTTGCACTTGATGCCGGTCTTGAGATAGTCCCTGTCATAAATAAAATAGACCTGCCGAGTGCCGATCCCGACAGAGTGAAAAAAGAAATTGAGGACGTCATCGGCTTGCCTGCCGAGGATGCTCCGTGTATCTCCGCAAAGGTCGGCATCAATATACATGATGTAATGGAACAGATAGTTGAACTGATACCTCCTCCTTCAGGAGATGATGAAAAGCCCCTGCAAGCTCTTATATTTGATTCATATTATGACAGCTACAAAGGCGTTATCATATATGTGCGTGTAAAGGAAGGCTCGCTTCATGTCGGTGATACCATAAAACTCATGGCAACAGGCTCTGAATTCAATGTTGTGGAATGTGGATTCATGCGTGCAACAAGTCTTGAACCGACAAGTGCACTGTATGCCGGCGAAGTAGGGTATATTGCCGCTTCAATAAAAACTGTCAGTGATGCCCGTGTAGGCGATACTGTCACTCTTGCAAATAATCCGGCTGCCGAACCGCTGCCCGGTTATCGTGCGGTTCAGCCGATGGTATTCTGCGGAATTTATCCTGCTGATGGGGCTAAATATCCCGATTTGCGTGAGGCACTTGAAAAACTTGAACTTAATGACGCTGCACTGTCATTTGAGCCTGAAACGTCCGTTGCATTAGGCTTCGGCTTCAGATGCGGATTTCTCGGACTTCTCCACATGGAGATAATACAGGAACGTCTTGAAAGAGAATATAACCTTGACCTGATAACCACTGCACCAAGTGTTATTTTCAGGATAACAAGAAGTGACGGTACAGTAGAATACATTGACAACCCCACTAATTACCCCGATCCGTCACAAATCACAAAAGCTGAGGAACCTATCACAGACGCACATATATATTCGCCGTCAGAATATGTCGGAAATATCATGGAATTATGTCAGGACAGGCGTGGAATATTCAAAGATATGAAATATATCGACGCTGACCGTGTGGATATACATTATATTCTTCCGCTCGCTGAAATCGTCTATGACTTCTTTGATACCCTCAAGTCCCGTACAAGAGGCTATGCGTCATTTGACTATGAGGTGGCAGGCTATGAAGAATCCAAGCTTGTCAAGTTGGATATAATGCTAAACGGTGAAGTCGTTGACGCACTTTCATTCATAATCCACGCTGACAAAGCTTACAGCCGTGCAAGAAAAATGGCTGAAAAATTAAAAGAAAAAATCCCGAGACAGCTTTTTGAAGTACCCATACAGGCGTGTATCGGAGGAAAAATAATTGCCCGTGAGACCGTTAAGGCAATGCGTAAGGATGTGCTGGCGAAATGCTACGGCGGTGACATCAGCCGTAAAAAGAAACTTCTCGAAAAACAAAAAGAGGGTAAAAAACGTATGCGTCAGTTGGGTACTGTTGAAGTACCTCAGGAGGCTTTTATGGCTGTTCTTAAACTGGATACAGATTAATATTTCGGAGGATTTTATATTATGAAAAAAACAGTTTTACTTTTTAATTTTGATGAAAACAGACTTCCGCTCGTAAAAAGAGCTGTTATGCCGTTAAAAACAGGTATCAAGGTAGTTGAAAAAAAGAATTTCAATCAGGTATTGGGCTATCTTGCCGAAATTTCAGGATTTCAGGTTATCGAGGGTGAAGCTGAAGAAACCTTTGATGATGAAATGCTTGTAATGTCAGGCTTCACAAGAAATGATATTGATGAACTGATACGCTCACTAAAAAAACACGGTGTCGGTAGAGTCGATTTGAAAGCTATTGTCACTCCGACAAATTCACTTTGGGATTGTGTAAGATTATACAAAGCAGTAAAAGCAGACCATGAGGAAATGCACAAAAAATAAAATGTATTATACTTATATGCTGATATGCAATGACAATTCTATTTATACCGGCATCACAAATGATGTAAAAAGACGTTTTCAACAGCATTGTGCAGGCAAGGGAGCAAAATATACAATTTCACATAAGCCTCAAAAAATTATCGCTGTATTCAGCAGCAAGGATAAATCAATCGCTTCAAAGCTTGAATATAAAATAAAACAACTTACAAAAAAACAAAAAGAATATATTTATCAAAACAAAAACCTTAAAGTGCTTGAAAAATACATGGACATCAAACAATACAGATATGAAGGTGAATTTGTTGGCTGACATTCACGAAATACTCAAAAAATACTACGGATATGACTCCTTCCGAAAAGGTCAGGAGGATATTATAAATTCACTCATATCCGGCAGAGATACTCTTGCCGTCATGCCTACAGGTGCAGGAAAATCCCTTTGTTATCAGATACCTGCACTCTGTCTTGAGGGAATAACACTTGTTATATCCCCGTTGATATCTCTTATGCAGGACCAAGTAAGAACTCTTATTTCAATGGGTATCCGTGGGGCATATCTGAACAGTTCACTCACTCCTCGCCAAATAGAACTTGCCATTCAAAATGCCAAAAACGGCACTTACAAAATAATTTATGTTGCACCCGAAAGGCTTGAAACTCCAAGCTTTTTGGATTTCGCCTGCAATCAGAATATACCGCTCATAGCCGTTGACGAAGCCCACTGCATATCCCAATGGGGACACGATTTTCGTCCAAGCTATACCCGTATTGCCGATTTCATAAAAAAACTTCCCAAACGACCTGTCATTGCAGCATTTACGGCAACTGCAACCAATATCGTCAAGTCGGATATAATCAATCAGCTTGAACTAAAAAAACCTTTTTCAATGAGTCTTGGTTTTGACCGTCAGAATCTATATTTTGGAGTATACACTCCTGTGAACAAAACACAGTTCCTCATCAATTACATAAATAAACATCCCGATAAATCGGGGATAGTATACTGTCAGACGAGGAAATTCGTTGATGAAATAGCAAATACTCTGCAGGAAAATAATATCTCAGCATTACCATACCATGCAGGTATGTCTGATGAAAACCGTGCCGCCAATCAAAACAGTTTTATTTATGATAAAGTAAATGTCATAGTGGCAACAAATGCCTTTGGTATGGGAATAAATAAACCTGATGTACGTTACGTCATACATTACAATATGCCGTTCAATATCGAGGACTACTATCAGCAGGCAGGTCGTGCAGGGCGTGACGGCGAACCTGCCGAATGTCTTTTGTTTTACTGCAGCCGTGATGTAAAAATAAATGAATTTCTGATTCGTAAAACCAATGAAAATGACGATATCAATCCTGCTGAACTGCAAAAGCATATAAATATACAGCTTGAAAAATTGAAGCTGATGACATATTACTCAGCTTCAACAGCTACTTGTTTAAGAAAAAGAATATTGAATTACTTCGGTGAAAAATATATTCCGCCATGCAATAACTGCAGTTACTGTAACAAACAAAAAGAAACAAGCTATAAAAAGATAACTGCATATCCCTCAAAGAAAACTTTTGAAATCGACAGCGGACTTCTCGAAAGACTCAAAAAACTCCGTGTATCTCTCGCAAATCGTTTTGGAGTGCCGACCTATTCCGTGTTCCACGAAAGAACCTTGCAGGAATTAGCCGCATACTGCCCGACAAATTTTAATGAACTTTCCCAAATATACGGCTTGGGTGAAGTAAAAATAAACCGCTACGGTCAGGATATTATTGATGAAATAAAAAAATATAAAAATGAAAAAACACAATAAAAAGGAGTGTTTATTATGAGTGATTTACTTGATAATGTAGGTCAGGATTTGGCTGAAAGTGCAGCAGAGGGCTTTGCTGAAGGTGTAGATATGGCTTTGCAGGAAACCATGACCGATAAATCAAAAGCTACAAGGTATATTACAAGAGCATTGGTGCTTCTCGGCGGTGTCGGCGGAGGAACATGGATATCTCTCAGCGGAGCAGGAATTATGGCAGACAACCCCGACCAAGCCAAAGCACTGATATTTTTAGGTATCGTATTGGGAATAGGAAGTATCATTTCTGTTATAAGGAGCATTATCAAAAGAAAGCGTGAAAAAAATGACTGATGAAGTCAAGGAAAAACTGATTTCCATGTCCGACAGTCAGTACAGGGAGTTTCATTCAAAATTAGTCCCCGACAGCAAAAATATATTGGGAATCCGTCTGCCGAAAATCAGAGCTTATGCAAAGGAACTTGCTAAAAATCCCGATATACTTGAATGTAAAAATGATGTCTATTATGAGGAAATCATGCTTCGTGGAATGATAATCGGATATATGAAAGCTGATGTTGAAACACGACTGAAATACATTTCCGGCTTTGTTCCTAAAATAGATAATTGGGCAGTCTGTGACAGCTTTTGCAATACACTTAAATTCACTTCAAAAAACCGTGAACGTGTATGGGATTTTTTACAGCCATATGCACATTCACAGAATGAATTTGAACAGCGGTTCTGTGCCGTGATGCTTTTGTCATATTTCGTGAATGATGACTATATAGACCAAACTCTTTCATTACTCACAGAAATAAACACAGAAAAATATTACAGTTCAATGGCAGTCGCATGGGCTGTTGCAGAGTGTTACATAAAATTCTCCGAAAACACATACCCTTTTATAAATCAATTCGACTCTTTGACCGCTAAACGCACTGTAAGAAAAATCTGCGATTCATACAGGGTTGAAAATTATAAAAAATATCTTCTCAAAAAGGAGTTTCTTGAATGACACGGGAAACAGCTAAAAAACAAATAAAGGGCTTTCCGCTGAAACTGCAGTCGCTTGCACAGACTGACATTGACAACCGTGCGTATATTTCAACGGAGTTGATTCCCATTTTTGAAATGGAAGACGGATATTTTCAGATGACCGTCAATTACAGGATAAAATTAGATGACGGATATATTCACGGAAAAGCACTTAATGTAGACGAATTCGCAAAAATGCACTATGCTTCACAGCGTGGCGAAGTTTTCAGGATAATGTATCTTGAAACATCAAGGATAATTATTGAAATAGAAGAAAAAAACGATTGAAAAGGAGTGAGCATTTTTGAACATACTTCAAACCGAAGGTCTTACCAAAGTTTATTCCGATACAAAGGTCGTTGACAGTGTATCCCTCACGGTAGAACAGGGAGATATTTACGGCTTTGTCGGTAAAAACGGTGCAGGAAAGACTACTTTTATACGAATGATACTAGGTCTCACAGGAATAACTGACGGCTCTTTTAAACTCTTTGACGGTGAAAATATCAGTTCTGCAAGAAAACGTGTCGGCAGTCTCATTGAAAGTCCCGCTATTTTCAGGAATATGACTGCTTCACAGAATCTTGATATTTACTGTACAATGCTCGGTGCAGACAAAAAAACTATCCCCCATATTCTCAAAACTGTCGGTCTTTCGGACACAGGAAAGAAAAAATCAGGTGATTTTTCACTCGGTATGAAACAAAGACTTGGTATTGCCATTGCACTTATCGGAAATCCTGATTTTCTGATACTTGACGAGCCTATCAACGGACTTGATCCTACAGGCATAGTTGATGTAAGAGAGCTTCTGATTGAACTCAAAAATCAGGGCAAGACTATTTTCATTTCCAGCCATATCCTCGGAGAACTTGAAAAGATCGCTACCCGTTACGGGATAATATCATCCGGAAAATTAGTCGAGGAAATAACCTCTGCTGAATTATCCGAAAAATGCGGTTCAAGAACTGTTATAACAGTCAGTGATACAGCAAAATCCATTGAGATAATCTCAAAAATACTTGATATACACTCAGAAAATATCGAGTATGATAAAAATAATATATTCGTGAAGTCAAAGATAGATAATATCGGTGAACTGACAAATGCTCTTTTCAATGCAGGTGTTGTAGTTTCGGGAATCTCAAATGATGAAAACAGTGCCGAAAAATACTTCATCAGAAAAATGGAGGGGAAATAAAAAAATATGGGCAGACTTATTTTATCCGATTTGAAAAAACTCATGAAATGCCGTACCTTATGGGTATGTGCTGTCATAGGATTTTTAACGGGAATGTCCATGACATTCCTCTATGATGCCGCATGGAACAACATGACCGATACAGCTAATTATCAAATGGTCTTTTCCTTCCTGAAAACAATGGGTATGGACAGCGACACCTCAAAACAGCTTTTGTCACAGTTTCCGCAAGAAGTATTCTGGCAGTATATAAATACTCTTTTCTCTGACGGAAATCTTATTATATTTATTGCAATAGTCATAAGCGTATATGTAGGCACGGAATATAACGAGGGTACCTTCAAAAATACTCTTTCAAGGGGATTTTCAAGAACCTCCGTATATGCTTCAAAATATATTTCATCTGTTGCAGCGGCTGCAATTACCATAATATCCTATCTTTTTGGAGGCGGTATCGTTGCCGCAATAAAATTCGACTTTACAACAGATGTCACTAATGAACAAATGATAATTATGGTACTCGCCTATTCATGTCTTTATATAGCCCTTACCGCTGTATTCATGTTCATAGCTGTTATTTCCAAAAAAACCGGTCTTGCAATTGCACTCAACATTGTCATACCGATATTTGTATCACTCTTTGTAAGAATTCTTACTTTCGGTTTCGACTGGGTTCAAAAAGCGGTTCAATTCTGGATATTCGATACAGTTACACTTGTACAGACTCTCTATCAGAACAATGATATATACATTGCATTCATAGTCTCTCCGATATACCTGATCTTATTCATGGTACTTGGAATGATATTATTCAAGCGTCAGGATATCAGATAAAAAAATCAAGCTGTATGCCGAAATTTTCAGCATACAGCATTTTTTGTTATAACGTTGAATAGTCTCTTTAACGTGAGTTCGACATAACTGAAAAATATTCTGACAATGATGAAATGAGTCATTCCGAACGCAGTGAGGAATCTTCAAAAGATTCTTCGTCGCTGTCGCTCCTCAGAATGACAGTATAATAATTTTTCGTTTTCATCGAACTCACGTCTCTTTAAGATTCCTCGCTATGCTCGGAATGACATAGAATAATTTATTTTGTCGTTTACTACAGCAGTATCATGCTTCACCTGACGGTTTTGTCACACCATCAGGACGGTTTATTTTTTCATCATTTCCGAAATAGATATTATACCATACAAGAAATACATAGATAGTCCATACCTTGCGGCTGTTGTCCTCCTTGCCGTTGAAATGGTCGTCAAGATAGGAAACTATCAAATCGGTGTTGAAGAATTTTTCGGCTGTTTCGGACTTGAACATCTCTTTTACTGTATTATAATATTTTTCGTCCTTGAGCCATACTCTTGTTGGAACAGGGAAACCGAGTTTTTCCTTTTGAGCGGTAGCCTTCGGGAGATGTCTCAAAGCTGCCTGACGCATTGCATATTTTGTTGTACCCTTTGCAATACGGTATTTTGTGGGAATAGTGCGGGCAACCTTCCATACCTCTTTATCGAGGAACGGCACACGCAGTTCAAGGGAATTAGCCATACTCATCCTGTCGGCTTTGAGGAGAATATCTCCGATCATCCACAGGTTTATATCAAGATACTGCATTTTGGTAACTTCATCATAGTCTTTGACACGGTCATAGAATTTTTTGCACAAATCCTGAGGTCTTGTAACAATAGAATCATCTTTGAGAATCTGTCTTTTTTCGGTGTCATCATACATGAAAGCGTTTCCGATAAATTTATCCTCAGTTTTCCTTGCACCACGAAGAATATATCCACGACCTTTGATATGGGGCATTTTTTTTGCGAATCTTGCAAGGGCATAACGCATTTTCTGAGGAATTATAGTCTGATAGAATTTGAATACATGGGGTTCATTATATACGGTATATCCACCGAATAATTCGTCTGCACCCTCGCCTGATAATACGACCTTCACGAATTGGCTTGCAAGGTTGCATACAAAGTAAAGAGCAATACAAGACGGGTCTGCCAGCGGCTGATCCATGTGATATTGTACTTTGGGGACTGTTGACCAAAATTCTTCCGAACCTATCAGGTGAGTATGATGTTCAACGCCAATTTCTTTGGAGAGACCTTCTGCCCAGCTTATTTCATTATATTTTTTGCCGAAGTCAAAACCGACTGTGAAAGTTTTTTGGTCTGCAAAATATGTTGAAACATAGCTTGAATCAACACCGCTTGAAAGAAAACAGCCTACTTCAACATCACTTATTTTATGTGCATTGACGGAATTTTCAAAAGCCTTTTCGATATTGTCAATGGCATCATCTATTTTCAGTTTTTTATCAGGCTCAAAGGTCGCTTCAAAATAGCGTGTAGTCTTGACCTTGCCGTCACGATACCACATATAATGTCCGGGCAAAAGACAATAAATTCCCTCAAAAAAAGTTTCAGGAGGTACGACATACTGGAATGACAAATAATTATCCAATGCCTTGTAATTGAATTTCTTTTTGTATTTCGGAAATTCAAGGATACTTTTTATTTCGGAGGCATAGACAAGTTCATTGTCAACTATAGCATAGTGCATGGGCTTGATTCCAAAAAAATCCCTTGCAATGAATACAGAATGGTCTTTTTTGTTGTAGATGGCAAAGCCGAACATTCCACGAAGTTTGTTAAGGAGCTTTTCGCCCCATTCTTCAAAGCCATGTACAAGCACTTCAGAGTCTGTCTGAGTACGAAATTTATGTCCAAGTTCGATAAGCTCTTTACGCAGGTCTTGATAGTTATATATCTCTCCGTTAAAAGTGAGAACAAGAGTTTCATCTTCATTGTAGATAGGCTGATGACCGCAGTCAAGGTCTATGATACTCAAGCGTCTGAAACCCATTGATATATTATTGTCTCTGTCTTTGTAATAGCCGAAGCTGTCGGGACCTCTGTGAGTGATGACATCAGTCATATTTTCAAGAACCTTATCCCTGTCGGCAACATCTCCGGTAAATCCGCATAATCCACACATAATTTCAGGACTCCTTTTTCTTTTTTCTTTAAACTAAATTTTAGCACAGAAAAACTCATTTTTCAACTTAAATATTTTTAATATTTGAGTTTTTACGGCTTGAAATTCGTCAATTTATGTACTAATAAGTACAAAAAAATACAGTAAAGAAGTTTTTTTTCAAGGTGATTTTTACAATCTTTTGTTAAACTACTGTTATTTTATGCAATATTGATTGAATTTATAAAAAAATCATTGTATACTATAAGATAAATAAAACCGGAAAGAAGTGGTGTTATGCAGGTTTTGAACAAGCTTGGAATTGCTTTGAAAAAATTTTTCAATAGTATGCAAAGTTTCAGGTTTGTACTTTTGGTGGCATTGTATTTTGGTCTTGAAAGAGTTTCCAATATTGCGGTCTTCGTGATACTTTTATGGTCAGTGTATCTTTTCATAAAGGAACTTATTATCAAAAAAGGCATCAGAAAAATAAGATACAGAAATATATTATATATATTTTTAGGTTTTGCATTGCTGACTGTCGGCATACACTGTGAGAGAAATTTATTTGACAATTTAGTGATGATATATATAATGTGTGTATATTTTTTCCAGATATGCGGTCTTTATTCGGAAAAAAGCAATATCAGGTGCAGAAAGGAAATGAAGTTCACGCTTCAATTCATAGTCCTTATAACAAGTCTTGCAATGCTGATTGGATTTATAGGCTTGGCTGTATTCCCTCATGGGATAGAATGGAACGGACTGAATCTCATACTATATGAAAGCAGATTTATAGGATTGTTTTTCAATGCAAATGTAACAGGCTTCTATTCAGCAATGGCAGTTATAGGCTGCCATATACTTTGGAGGATAATCAGAGCAGAAAAAAAGCTTTCTGTCAGGAGAAAGGTTTTATACATATCGTGTATCGCAATAAATACAATAGCATTGTTCCTGTCGGATTCAAATGCAGCACTTTTGTTCTTGGTTTCATACTGTTCATTTGCAATGTTCTATATAATGTTCAGGGACTTCGGCAAAAAAAGAATGTACGGATTTATCCTGAGAATTCTTGCTACTATACTTTCATTTGTCGTGATAATAACATCACTTGTATTTTTCAGAGTAGTAACACAAAGTCAGGTATCTCTTGCAATAACTTCGGGGCAGTCAAGAACGGAGCTTTCGAGCGGTGTTGTCAAAGATGATGGAATTGTGGGGCTTAAAGATGACGATTACAGAGAAAATATATTCGGTCATGAAAATAAAAATATTGACAGCGGAAGATTCAAAATATGGGAACAGTCCATGCAAATGATAGAAAAATTTCCGCTTTTAGGAGTAGGAAAGGCAAATATAAAAGATTATGCGAATGAATACATAGGTGGATTGCGTTATGACGATTTACACAACGGTATGATAACGATATTGGTAAGCTATGGAGTAGTGGGGGCAAATCTGTTTATAGTTTTCGGTATAACGATAGCAAAAGATATGCTGAGAATGATATTCAGGTACAAGAAAAAATGCCGTGATGACGGAAGTGTGCCTGTACTTGTAACATCATTCTGCATAGCCTATGTGATATATTCAATGTTTGAAGTGGCACTTCTTGTTGACTGTTCATACAGAGTGCTTATATTCTGGCTTTTGGTTGGCTTTGGTATGAGTTATGTGCAGAAATACAGCCTTCAGGCGATAATTGACGGCGATAAGACAGATGACCAGTCAGTGACAGATTTGCCGTCAATTATCGAGGATATGCGTGAAAGAAGAAAAATAAAGCATATGCTCAAAAAAGAATTGAAAATGATAAAAAATGCGGATTGAAATTCCTGCAATAATGGTTTATAATATCTCCATGAAAGAATTTTCGTGGAGGTATTTTTTTATGAAAGACGGATTTTTGCGGGTTGCGAGTGCGACACCACATATAAAAGTTGCAGACTGTACGGGAAATTCTCAGAAAATCATTGCTATGGCAAAAGAGGCGGCTGAAAACGGTGCATCTCTTGTAGTATTCCCCGAACTTTGCATAACAGGCTATACCTGCGGTGATTTATTCTTGCAGAGGGCTTTGCTGAACTCCGCACAAGAAAATCTCAAAGTTATTATCAGAGAAACAAAAGAATTGGATTGTGTAATATTAGTCGGCTTGCCTGTCAGGGCAAATTCAGGCTTGTATAATTGTGCGGCAGTTATTTGTCAAGGGGAGTTGTTGGGATTAGTGCCGAAAAAATATATCCCGAACTATTCCGAATTTTATGAGTTAAGGCATTTTACACCATCAAAAGATGAATTTATAAATATGGACATGTTCAGTGGTGAAGATACTCAATTGACTGAGATTGGAAAAAATGTTATTTTTCAGTGTGTGGAAATGCCTGAATTTAAATTGGGTGTTGAGATATGCGAAGATTTATGGACAGCTGAACCCCCTTCAGGAAAATTGGCTTTAAACGGTGCAACGATAATTGCAAATCTTTCAGCAAGTGATGAAGTTATCGGAAAGGCTGATTACAGGCGAATGTTGGTAAAATCTCAGTCGGCAAGACTGCTTTCAGCGTATGTTTATACAAGTGCAGGACTTGGCGAAAGCACACAGGATTTAGTTTTTTCAGGTCATAATCTGATATGCGAAAACGGAAGTATTTTAGCAGAGTCAAAGAGATTTGACACAGGAATCATATATGCGGATGTTGACTTGCAGAAAATGGAAAATGAACGTGCAAAAGCCAATACATTTGTCGGTGAGGACAATTTTGAGAAATGTGTTTTTCACTTGCCTGTGAAGGATTTGAAATTGAACAGGCATTTCAGCAAAACACCGTTTGTGCCGACAAATAAATCCAATCTTGATGAACGCTGTGAAGAAATTCTCACCATTCAGGCAACAGGACTTGCCACGAGAATACAGCATACAAATGTGAAATCCGTTGTAATAGGCTTGTCGGGGGGATTGGATTCGACATTGGCTTTGATTGTCGCTGTTCATGCAATGGATATGTTAAAGCGTGACAGGAAAGATATAATTGCCGTGACAATGCCATGCTTTGGTACAACGAAACGTACAAAAAGCAATGCGGAAATTTTAGCCGAAAGCTATGGAGTATCATTCAAAGATATAAATATCTCAAAAGCTGTCACACAACATTTTGAGGATATAGGACAAAGTATGGAGATTCTTGATGTTACATTCGAGAATGGTCAGGCAAGGGAACGTACACAGGTTTTAATGGATATAGCCAATAAAACAGGCGGTTTTGTCATTGGCACAGGTGACTTGTCGGAATTAGCTCTCGGCTGGGCTACATATAACGGTGACCATATGTCAATGTACGCTGTCAATGCATCTATCCCGAAAACTCTTGTACGTCACCTGACGGCATTTGAGGCTGAACATTCCGAGGGTGACTTGAAAAAAGCATTGCTTGATATACTTGATACACCTGTAAGTCCTGAACTTTTACCGCCCAAAGACGGAGAGATTTCACAGAAAACAGAAGATTTAGTCGGACCTTATGAACTGCATGACTTTTTCTTGTATTATCTTGTGAGACAGTGCTTTACACCGAAAAAAATATTCAGATTGGCAAAGATAGCTTTCAATGGTGTATATGATGATGAAACTATCAGAAAATGGCTCAAGACATTTTTAAGGAGATTCTTCTCACAGCAGTTCAAGCGTTCATGCCTGCCTGACGGTCCGAAAGTCGGTACGGTAACACTTTCACCAAGAGGTGACTGGAGAATGCCGAGTGATGCCGTCAACACAGAATTTGACTTTTGAAATAACAAATAATTTATAAATTTTTTGCCGACTATCTTCAAAAGATAATCGGCAATTTTTTTATTCATTTTCTTCTGTTTCAACAGTCTGTGAAACTATTGTCTGTATAATTTCAGTTTCCTCAAGTGTATCCTCGGCTGAATAACCACAGCCCTCCGCATTACAGAAAAGTGCAGGCTTTTTGCCTTTTTTCCTGAAAAGTATCTCTCCGCACTGAGGACATTTTTCATTGGTAGGCTCATACCATGACACAAAATTACAGTTCGGATAATTTGAACAGCCATAGAACAATCTGCCCTTTTTTGTCTTTCTTACAACGATTGAACCTCCGCATTTTGGACAGTCTATATCTTTAAGTGTATTTATCAGCTTGACTATATTCCTGCAGTCAGGGAAACCCGAACAGGCTATGAATTTTCCATACTTACCAAACTTGACAACCATCGGCTTGCCGCATTTATCACATATCAGGTCGGTCTTGTCTTCTTCAAGCTCTATTTTGACATCCTTCATATCTTCCTTTGCCTGTTTGAGAGTTTTATCAAAATCATCATAGAAAGTTGTCAACAAATCAACCCAGCCACATTCACCGTCTTCAACTGTATCAAGATTCTGTTCCATTTGAGCCGTGAATTTTACATTGACTATCTTCGGGAAACGCTCCTCCATCAATTTTGTTGTGACCTCTCCCAATTCAGTCGGATAAAGTGTTTTATTCTGCCTTTTGACATATTCTCTTGAAGTTATCGTTGAAATAGTTGCCGCATATGTTGACGGTCTGCCTATTCCATATTCTTCCATAGCTTTTATGAGAGATGCCTCAGTATATCGTGCAGGAGGCTGTGTGAAATGCTGATTCGGAGTCATCTCCTTAACTTTAAGCTGCATATCCTTTTTAAGCTCGGGTAGCTCGGATTCCTTTTCCTCATCATTATTATCCGTACTTTCAACGTACAGCACTGTATAACCGTCAAAATCCACTACATAGCCTGATGCCTTGAATATATATCCGTTTACATCTATATCCGCCTGAGTAGTCTTTTGTATACATTCAGCCATCTGACACGCTATAAATCTTTCCCATATCAATTTATACAATTTATACTGGTCACTCGAAAGACTTGCCTTTATGCTTTCGGGTTCAAGAGTTACAGTTGTGGGACGTATAGCCTCATGTCCGTCCTGTGCATTTGAACGTGATTTGAAATGTCTCGGACCGTCTGAAGGGAGATAATTGTTACCCCACTTATTTTTTATATAATCCTCAGCAGCTTTAAGGGCATCTTCTGAAAGTCTGAGAGAATCGGTTCTCATATATGTTATAAGACCGACTGCACCCATTCCCTGAATGTCTATACCTTCGTATAATTCCTGTGCTACTTTCATTGTACGCTTGGACTGAAAACCGAGTTTTCTTGACGCTTCCTGCTGGAGAGTTGACGTAATGAACGGCGGTGCAGGCTGACGTTTTCTTGTACCGTGACGTACCTTGGATACAAACGGCTGTGCATCTTTTATTTCATCAAGTATCTTATCAGCCTGTTCCTTGGTTGATATCTTTATCTTTTCCTTTGAATCACCGTAAAAAGCTGCCGAAAAAGCCTTTCTTTCACCTTTCGGGATAAACTTTGCATCAATGCTCCAATATTCCTCCGGCTTGAAGGCTCTTATTTTCTCCTCACGGTCAACTACTATTCTGACTGCAACGGACTGTACTCTGCCGGCTGAAAGTCCCTTTCTTATTTTCTTGGAAAGAAACGGACTCAATTTATAGCCTACAAGTCTGTCAAGAATTCTTCTTGCCTGCTGTGCATTGACAAGATCAATATCAATTTTTCTCGGACTGCTCATTCCTGTACTTACACCGGTCTTTGTAATTTCATTGAAAGTCACCCTGTTGGTATCATTCAAATCAAGCCCAAGAAGATAAGCCAAATGCCATGATATAGCCTCTCCCTCACGGTCGGGGTCAGTTGCAAGATAGACATATTCGCTTTTTTTGGCGAGCTTTATAAGCTCATCAGCAAGTTCTTCCTTTCCCTTGATAATCTCATATTTTGGTGTAAACTTCTTTTTTATATCAACACTGAGCCTGTTGGGATTGAGATCCCTGATATGTCCCATTGATGCTACAACTTCATATCCGGAACCAAGATATTTTTTGATGGTCTTAGCCTTTGCAGGCGACTCAACTATTACAAGTTTAGACATAAAAATCCTCCGCAAAATAAATCATTTTTTTCTTATGTATCCCTTTCCGATGACCTCTCTGACAAGTCCGAATATTTCCAGTTCTGTCAGGGCAGCTTTTACGATATTTGTATCAAGACCAGCCGACATTGCTATATCATCAGAATCAAAAGGTGTATCCGAAATTGTATGATACACCAAAACAGCGTTTTCTGTCAACTGTTCCGGCAAAATTTTCTTTTCCGGTCCATCATCTTTTTCAAAAATACCGCTCAGCTTCATCTGATTTTCATTTTTTTTATTATATTTTGTTTTGTTATCCGTAATAATTTCCTTTGGCATTATATCAGGATGCTTATACCAATCAAGTATCTGGGAATGATTTTCAACAGGTACTGCACCATATTTTTCAAGAGAATTCGATCCTTCAAAAAATGGATCGTTCTGACTGCCTTTTATTATAAACAGCTTTCGTTTATTTTTCAAGGTCTGTTCTGCCGTACTCATTGCACCGCTCTGCAAGCTTGCCTGAACAACAAGAGTACATTCACATATCCCCGATATTATCCTGTTTCTCTGAATAAAAGTATATCTCTGATGACCTACAAAGGGCGGATATTCAGATATAACAGCACCATTCTTGGCAATTTCATTCCTCAAGACACGATTTTTCACAAGATAATTGTAATTTATACCACACCCCAGGACACATATCGTTTTTCCGCCGCATGACAATGCCCCTTTATGTGCTGCAGTGTCTACGCCCTCAGCACCTCCGCTTACTACTATCGCATCATTCAATACAAGACCTGCACTTATATCAAATGCCATTTTCATACTTCTATCCGTTGCATTTCTTGAACCTACCACTGCTGCACAAAACACATTTTCAGTATCTGGTATCTTCCCGTCAACATAAAGAATCAATGGACAATCAGGTATTTTTTTTAGATTCCGAGGATATTCATCATCAAAAATACTTATCACTCTGTATCCAAGCTTGATACAGTCATTATATACCTTTTTGGAATAACCAAGATCCTTCTTTATTATTTGCTGTATTATCTTTTCACTGAAAAGATCGGATTCACGGATAGTTTTTTCATCTGAAATAAATATATCCTCGGGCTTTTCAAAAAATTCAAAGATTTTTTTAGGCTTATTGCTTGAAAACCCTATGCAATCCTGCAGCCATATCCATAATATCACCCTGTCATTCAAAAATAATCACCACTTTTCAAAGAAAATTTTTCAGATAGTATTTTGTTAAAGCTAAAACTTTGATGTCTTTGTCATTCCGAACGAAGTGAGGAATCTTTAAGATCCTTCGCTTACGCTCAGGATGACATAAAAGGATTAAATTTTACAAAGTAATAGTCAGTTTACAAATTCATACAGCAATACAGCTGCTGCAGCTGCTGCATTGAGTGATTCCGCCCTGCCACTCATATTTATCCTGACACGCTTTGAACAGGCATTTATCGTATCATCTTTAAGACCGTTTCCCTCATTTCCGATAAGCATTACTCCGCCTTGAGAAAAATCTATATTTCTTATATTCTCGGCATTTCTCGGAGTAGAGGCATAGGTATTTATACCAGATTCAGTCAATTGTTGAATATACTCTGTAAACTCCTCTGCCGTTACAACATTTACCCTGAAGACTGCCCCCATGCTTCCCCTGACGACTTTCGGGGAATATATATCACAGCAGTCCTTTGAAACTATTACACCGTCAACACCGAATGCCTCGGCTGTTCGCAGGATAGTACCCATATTGGAAGGATCCTGTATATTTTCGAGAGCCGCATAACGTCCTTTCTTATCTATTGTATACGATAAACTTTTTTTGTCAAGTGTTTTGAATAAACATAAAATCCCCTGAGGTGAATTTGTATCGGAAATTCTCTTAAAAAGCTGTTCGCTTATCTCATAATGCTTCTTTGACACCGAAATTATCTTCTCAAATTCATTTGAATACTTCTCCATGCCATTTTGTGTATATAAAAAAGCCTTTACCTCTGCTCCAGATAAAACTCCGTCCATACAAAGTCTTGCACCCTCTGCAACAAAGCTCTCCTTTTCACGCCTGTATGAAGCACTCGACATCAGTTTAGATACCTGTTTGATAATATCATTATCCTTGCTTGTAATAATCATTAATACCATCCACCTAAATAATAATCTTTTTTCATATATGTAATATCAGGCAAAATTTCATTTTTTATCCTGTTTCTGCTTAAAAGCAAACTGTATTTTATAGCTTCTGTAAAGTACAAATTTTCTAACAAAGGCTTATTATTCTTTAACAGCAAATATATTTGTGTCAATGTCAAATCTGTTCTCAATGCTTTCTTTATTTTTCGCAATGTATCAGTATTTACACTTTCCAAACAAATTATATTAAATTCCGCAACAGGTTCCATGCTTATTCATACTCCATTAATTTATCTCTTATAAACAGTGCCGTCTGTGATATTGTCATATTTTTTTCTTCGCATACTATATCAGCGTATTTTTCATACAAAGGCACTCTTTCGTTATATAAATCCTCCAAGGTCTGATTATTTTTTATTGCCACTCCCCTTTGTTCAAGATTTCCCAAACGGTGAGCTATTTCCTCGTAAGGCAATTTTATATATACAACAACTCCTATTTTCTTCAAATGCTCCATAGCTTCTTTTCCGTATATGACACTTCCGCCTGTTGCTATGACACTCCTTTTGACATCAATAGACGCATTTATCCTGTTTTCTATTTTCTCAAACCCCTCAATGCCCTCTTGTTCAATAATATCATGCAAAAGCCTGTTTTCTGTTTCCTGTATCACCAAATCGGAATCCAAAAATCTGTAACCCAATATTTTCGCCAATACTACCCCGACTGTACTCTTGCCACAGCCGGGCATTCCTATCAAAACGACATTTTTCATATTGTTCCCCCCATATAATCAAAAAACGCACCCAAGTTATTTATACTCAGGTGCATTTTGTAAATATCAAATTAAAGAGCTGCTTTAGCTTTCTCAACGAGAGCTGTGAAAGCTGCTGCATCAGCGATAGCTATTTCGGAAAGCATTTTTCTGTTAAGAGTAATGCCTGCCTTTTTAAGACCGTTCATGAATGTTGAATAATTCACGCCGTTAGCCTTGCAGCCTGCTGATATACGAGTAATCCAGAGTCTTCTGAAATCTCTCTTTTTCTGTTTACGACCGATATATGCATAGTTGCCGCTTTTCATAACGGCTTCTTTAGCCATTTTAAAGTGTTTGCTCTTAGCTCCCCAGTAGCCCTTAGCAAGTTTCAAAACCTTTTTTCTTCTTTTGCGTGTTGCCAACGCACCCTTTACACGTGCCATGTTATATACCTCCGATAATGATTAAAATTTTCAGTCATACAAAAAGAGATTTGATTATCTCTTGTAAGGAATAAGCATCTTGATAGCTGCTACATTTGTCTTATCGGCAGCAACAGTCTTTCTCAAGCCTCTTTTTCTTTTTGTGGTCTTCTTGTTAAGGATATGTGATTTGTTAGCGTGTGCACGGATGACCTTTCCGTTCTTAGAGAGCTTGAAACGTTTTTTAGCTCCGCTGTGTGTTTTGATTTTAGGCATATTAAGAGTCCTCCTTGAATATTTTTTCTGCTTATTTGTTAGGCTTCGGTGCCAGGAACATCAGCATACTGCGTCCCTCAAGCTTTGCAGGTTTTTCGATGACTGCAAATTCCTGACAAGCTTCGGCAAATTTATTCATTATTTCGGTACCGAGTTCGGGATGTCCCATCTCACGACCTCTGAAACGGATTGAAACTTTTACCTTGTCACCGTTTTTAATGAATTTCTGTGTATGGTTAAGTTTGGTATTAAAATCATGTGTATCAATATTGAGAGAAAGTCTTACTTCCTTAACATCCACGATATGCTGATTTTTTCTTGCTTCCTTTTCACGCTTTGCCTGTTCAAAGCGATATTTGCCGTAGTCCATTATCTTGCATACAGGCGGAACTGCCTGCGGTGCGATCTTAACCAGATCAAGATTCCTTGCAGCCGCCTTTTCAAGAGCCTGTGCTGCCGACATAATGCCGAGCTGACCGCCGTCCGAATCTATCACTCTGATTTCCTTATCACGAATTTCCTCGTTGATCTGAATTTCCTGCTTGCTAATCTTAAAGCACCTCCAACACATTTTTGAAAAACACATAAAATAAAGCACGGACTTTTTTATTCGTCCGTGCATAATCAACAGTTTGAATCATCAGGCAAACCCCATTTGCCTGTTTTGAAAAACTATTGACCTGTAACAGACGATACCCTACAGGTGAAAGCTCATAGCTTTACTTTGTTGTACCTGCATAGTTTATCATATTTTTACATCTTTGTCAATAGTGATACTTTACTTTTTTTTATTCAAAAGATAGTCTTTGTATACAGCCGTTATAACGAAATATAATATTACGTCAATGACAAGTAAAACAAACAGAAGCTGAGGAGATACAAGGCACACAAGTACGATTATAACAACGGATATTCCGATAAATACAAAACCGAAAACTCTCAATGGAGCAAAACGCTGTTTGTTGAGTCTTGTGAATTTATTTTCTTCAAGTATCTTGTCGATATTATCCATTCTCGTATTTGCGAATACAAGGAAAAATACCCCCAAGCCGAACAACGGAAACATCAAAAGTTCAAATATCATTGCTGTAATACCCGAATTTTCGGGAGACCTTATATTTATAAGAGCAAGAAAAGCAAATATGACTGTTATTGCAAATCCCAATACAAGCAATATTATTCCGATAAGTTGTATCGTTTTGTATTTTGCGGTATTTTTATCTCTCTGCTTTTCTGCAACACCTGAACCGCCGTATTCAAGTTCTATATTTCTAGTACTTAAAAAATTATATTTTTTGTCCATGAAATAATAGAAAAACATCAAAAATATACCAACGCAAATGGTTGTAATCGTCATCATCAAGCCTGTAAGAACCATATTTGGATTTTCACCGAAAAGCTCATCAAAAAGCACTGACAATGATACCCATGTCGGTGAGAAAACCATCAGACCGAATGAAAGTGCTTTTATAATGGAAGTCTTGTTGGTTTTTGCAAAAAATTCTGTAACTTTTCCGATAGTCATTGAAACCGTTTCACCGTCATCAGCAGGCTTATCAGATTCATCAACGGAATTTTGTTCTGTAATTTCCTCAATTTCATCTTTAAGAAGATAATCGGTACTTACATGGAAAATCTCACCAAGCTTCAGTATTTTATTCAGGTCAGGCACGCTCTGAGTCCCTTCCCATTTTGAGACTGACTGCCTTGAAACACCCAATTGATTTGCAAGTTCCTCCTGTGACCAGCCGTTTTGCTTTCTTAATTTGATGATCTTGTCTGCTAAAATCATTTTTGAATCTCCCTTTCAATTTTTGAAATTTGTGTTCGTGCTTACATGATTTTAGCAAATTTTTTGATAAAAAGTCTACCAACCATGCTTGGAAATCTGTCAACTGACGGTTGCAAACGGCATTTTATCAGCTTTTGAACCCTATATACGTTCCAAATCCAAGCATATACAATGCCAATACAAATGAACCGTTCTTCTGTTCGGCTATTTTATTCAGTTCATCTACAACTGTATCCTTTGGCAAAGATATACTATCTGAATTTCCGATAACATTTTCTATGACTGACGGTAATACCATACACATTTTATAAAACGCCTCTTTTTCGCCTGTCACTGTATAATAAAATTCATCCATGCTGACTCGTCTTATTCTTTTATGCTTTTGCTTCGTTCCATCAACTGATACCTGCCATGTTATATTCTGTGACTTTTTCGCAATAGCCTCTACAAGAAAGCACGCACAGTCATCATCTCTCAAAAGCTGTCCCTGCATTTTCATATAGGTCTTGCCGCTTGATGCAGAGTTCATTGTATTATGCTTGTTTTTCATTTCCACATAAACTGTTCCGACTTTTCCGCATTCGGGAATATCTATCCCGTTTTCCCTTTTTAATATAACATCCCAGCCGCTTTGAGGCACTGTACAGTCTTTCATATACTGAAATATTCTCTGATGAAAATATCCTATATCATTGTTATTTGCCTTGTCACGCTGTCTGAAAAGCTCATTTCCGATAATTTCCTCGAAGCTCAGTCCATAAACCATTTTATCAAATATAAGTTTTATCGGGTCAACGATATTGCTGTTGAATTTATCAAGGTCATAAGGTGCAAGTTTTGTACCGTAATGTTCTATTGTAGACTTAACATGGTCATAAAAATCCTTTTCACTTATAAAATTCAATTCCCACATATCATTTTCTCCAATCCTTTGTATATTTCCAAAGCTATATCATAAGCCAAATTAACAGGAACAGCATTTCCCACCTGCCTGTACTGACTTCCGACACTTCCGCAGAACCGCCATTCATCGGGAAAAGACTGTATCCTTGCATTTTCACGCACTGTAAATGGTCTTGCTTCCAGCGGATGACATCTTTCCGTCTGCTTCTGAGTGGGAGAAGTCAACACTGCAAGTGACGGCTCATCCATACTCATTCTTCTGAGAATACCTGTTCTGCCGCCTTCCATGTTCCAACAACTCTTCATATATTCCTTTGCTATATCCTCGGGAATATCACGCCAATATCCTCCCGGCGGCACCAGTTCAAATATTTTTCTCTTATATTCCGAATATCTTATTCCCTTACTCTTTGGGACATCATTCAAAACATCTCTTAATACAGGCTTGTATTTGTGGGGTTCTGGAAATTTTATTTTGATTTTTTCGGCAAGATCTTTTCTTATTCCAACAGTTATCAGCCTTTCTCTTTTCTGTGCATTTCCGTAGTCCCATGCATTCAGTACTTTTTTATCGATAACATAACCGCATTCCGCAAATACACGGGATATGGTTTTATACGTCTTGCCTTTATCGTGAGTAAGCAATCCTTTGACATTTTCAAACAAAAATGTTTTCGGCTGTAATTTCTGAAGGAATACAGCATAATGATAAAACAAAGTTCCTCTTGCATCCTCCAAGCCTAAACGCTTTCCCGCATATGAAAAGGACTGACACGGTGAACCGCCCGAAAGCATATCCAATTCACCGATTTTTAAATCGAATAACTCCAATAAATTTTTATTGGAAACATTTGCAATATCATCATTGATAACATTCCATTCAGGTCTGTTGAGTTTCAAAGTATCCGCCGCATCCTTGTCTATTTCTATAAGTGCTATTGTATCAAAACCGGCTTTTTCAACTCCGAGAGCCAACCCTCCTGCACCTGCAAAAAGCTCTATTGTTTTAAACTTTCCCTGCATATTAATGACACTCCACAAAGCAGTCCTCACCGTCACAGGCAGAATTTTCTACACCGTAGTCAGCCAAAGCCGCTTTTATCATAATTGCACATTCAAGACGCTTCTTCTCCAATTCACAACCAACTTTATGTGATTTGAGAATATCTCCTTCATACTGGAAATTATTAGCATTACAGCCGCCGCTGCAATAGAACTTTGCCCAACAATTTTTACAGTTTTCTTTTGAATAGACATTCGCCTTTGCAAATTTTAATTTCATATCATTGTCAAAAGTCCCGTCATTGAGATTGCCCATTTTATATTCCTCATGTCCGACAAATTGATGACACGGGTAAATATCTCCCTGTGGTGTCACTGCAACATATTCATTTCCGCAGCCGCAGCCCCTTAATCTCTTTATTGCACACGGTCCTTGGTTAAGGTCTATCATAAAATGGAAGAAGTTGAAGAAATCACCATTTTTTCTCGTTTCTATAACCAAGTTTGCCAGCTTTTCGTATTCATTGAAAACTCTCGGCAAATCTTCATATTTTATCGAATAATCAAGTTGAGGATCAGATACAACGGGTTCTATTGAAATCTGGTCAAATCCAAGACTTTTCATGTGCATTACATCAGCCGTGAAATCCTCGCTGAAAGTTGTAAAAGTTCCACGGACATAATAATCCTTGTCGCCTCTCTTTGAAACGAGCTTTTGATATTTCGGAACGATAATATCATAACAGCCCTTGCCATTCGGGGTAACTCTCAGTTTATCGTTTATTTCCTTTCTTCCGTCAAGTGAAAGGACTACATTGGACATTTCTTTATTTATATAATCAATTTTTTCATCATCAAGCAAAAGTCCATTTGTGGTTATAGTGAATCGGAAATTTTTATTATGCTCCTTTTCAATACTTCTTGCATATTCAACAGTCTGTTTGACAACTTCAAAATTCATCAAAGGCTCTCCGCCGAAGAAATCCACTTCAAGATTATGCCTTGTACCTGAATTTGCTATGATAAAGTCGATAGCCTTTTTAGCCGTTTCAAAGGACATAAGGCATCTTCCCTGACCGAAATCGCCCTTTGCTGCAAAGCAATACTCGCATCTTAAATTACAGTCATGCGATATGTTTATGCACATGGATTTTATCGGGGCTTTTGTCATCATATCGGCAAATTGTTCATAGTCATCAGACGAAAAAAGCTGTCCCATTTCATACAGTTCATATAATGCGACATATGTTTCCTCAAGTTCCTCTCTGCTGTATTTGCCTGAAAGCTCGGAATACATTTTTTCGGGTGCATTTTCTGTCATTTTCTCATCACAGTAATCGAGAACATCATAGGCTATATCGTCAAGTACATGGACTGCTCCGCTGTGGACATCAAGGCATATATTATATCCGTTCAATTTATACTTATGTATCATTTTCTTTTTACTCCCTTTAAAATATTATAAAAGGCGGACAAAAAATTTATCCGCCTTTCATCACAAAAAAATGGTTCGTCTGTACACGCTTCTATCTAACGATTATTTCTCGCACTTCTGGTTAGCAACTGTACATGATGTCTTGCAAGCTGACTGGCAGGAAGCCTGGCATTCACCGCAGCCGCCTTTTACTGCTGATTCCTTAAGATTAGCATTGTTAAGAGTTTTTATATGCTTTGTAGCCTTCACGAAAAATCACCCTTTCTTTGACTATTATACATATATAATAACACATCTTTTTTATAAATTCAATTATTATTTTCGCCTTTTTCGTTTATTTACACCTAAAATTCCTCCTAATGCACCCGAAATTACTGATGCAATACAGCGAATGAGTGAAACTATCCCCAATTCACTGCCGAAAACCGCACCTGTTCCGAGAAATATCAGAAATACCGCCAGACCGCATATTGCTCCGACTGCCATTCCCATATTTTTATTTATCCTCGCTGTGACATATCCCCCGACAAATGCCCCGATACAGATTGATGCTATTGCAAACGGAGCTATTGCAGGATACATGACCTTCTGCATTTTTACCATAACTGCCGCCGAAAATGCCGTAAATATCAGTGTCAGACATATCCCCGAAATTATTCCGAATATCTCCGACCTGATTATTTTATTTATGTTCAATCCATTTTGCCCTCCCCAAAAATATTTTTTATAAAATATTTATTATTTCTTCATCCAAAATATAACTATCAAATAAATGCTATATAAAAAATAAAAATTTATATAAAATTTTTATAAAAATATAGAAAAAAACTATTGAAAATTTTCAAAAATAGTGGTATCATTTCTTCAAGGATATTTTTGCATAAGCTGTACGGAATTTTAAAATTGGCTTGATGCAATATCAAAACTATATTTTTATCAAAAAGGAGCTGGACAAACATGAGCAAATTCAAGAAAGTCCTTGCGGGTGCTCTCGCAGGCATGATGGCAGTCGGTGCTTTGGCAGGCTGTAACGACAGCGGCAGCGGCAATTCAACGTCTCCCTCAACCACAACATCAACTTCAGACGGAACAAAAACCAACACAGCAAAAGGTTTCTATGATGACGTAGATACTTCGGGCGTAAAATCTATCTACTTCCTCAACTTCAAGCCTGAAATAGCTGACAAGTATGAGGCTATCGCTGCCAAGTACAAGGAAGAAAAAGGTATAGAAGTAAGAGTTCAGACTGCTGCATCAGGTGAATATGAGAAATATCTCACATCTGAAATGGGCAAGTCAGATCCGCCGACTATCTTCCAGATAAACGGTCCTGTAGGTTACCAGAACTGGAAGGATTATTGTGCAGACGTTTCAGGCTCTAAGCTCTATGACCTCGTTTCCGATAAGTCTCTCGCTGTTAAAGACGGTGACGGCGTTTACGGTATCCCCTATGTTGTTGAAGGCTACGGCATTATCTACAACAACGCTATAATGACAAAGTATTTCGCAACAGAAGGTGCAAAGGCTGCATCTATGGACGAGATTAACAACTATGCGAAGCTTAAGGAAGTTGTTGAGGATATGACTGCTAAGAAAGAAGAACTCGGCATTGACGGTGTATTCGGCTCAACATCACTCAAGCAGGGCGATGACTGGAGATGGCAGACTCACCTCGTAAATATGCCTCTCTACTATGAATTCAACACAGGTACAGGCGATGTTATCACAAACTGCCTTGAAGCTAAAGAGCTTGAATTCAAATATGCTGACAACTACAAGAATATATTTGATCTGTATACAAACAATTCTGTAACAGAAAAGAACCTCCTCGGCGGCAAGACTGTTGCTGATTCAATGGCTGAATTCGCTGCAGGCAAGTGTGCTATGATACAGAATGGTAACTGGGCTTGGGGCGACATCCAGAAGGGTGGCGTTGTAAGCGAGGCTGACGTTAAGTATCTCCCGATTTATACAGGTATTGATGGCGAAGAAAAACAAGGTCTCTGTGTTGGTACAGAAAACTACTTCGCTATAAATAAAGAGGTTGACGAAGCTACTCAGAAGGCTTCAATGGACTTCCTCGTATGGCTCTTTACAAGCGATTACGGCAAAAAGGCTGTTGTAAACGATCTCGGTTTCGTTGCTCCGTTCACATCATTTGGCGATGACGAGAAGCCTACAGATCCGCTTGCTAAAGAAGTTCTTGCATGGATGGCAAAAGACGGCTATACATCAGTTAAATGGTCATTCGCAGGTATTCCTTCAGAAAAATGGAAGAGTGACTTCGGTGCATCTCTCCTTGAATACGTTCAGGGACAGAAGGACTGGTCAAAAGTTGTTGAAGATGCAAAGACTTCTTGGGCAACAGAACGCAACGCATAATTAATTAAAAAATTAAAATTTCATAAGTCCCTCCTGCTCCCAAACTAAAATGAGGGCAGGAGGCTTTTAACAATTAAATAAATCTTATAAAATCCTTTGTAAAGTAAAGGTCGGCGCTTCAAGTAGCAGTTCATAAGACGTCGCTGCCGTCGTAATAAATTCAAAGCGATAACCAAGCACAATTATTTATTTTGGCAAATCAGTAAAGAAAGGAAATGTTACTGGCACGATATTCAGCCACATTGAAAGGTATTTATCGTGTGTACCCGCACGTTAGCGGGGAATTTACGCCTTTGGAGTGTCACGCCAACATTAGTAGATAATGACTGTCATATCGAAAATGGACACAATGAACAAGGAATGAAACTTAAAAGTTGTTTTATAACTTTTTATAAGTTTTCAGTAACGGCTTTTATGGAAAAAGCAATTAAAAAATGGTTTCCTCTGTTTGCATTGCCTACTCTCGTTTCATTCGCAATAGCCTTTCTTGTACCTTTCGCAATGGGAATTTATCTTTCCTTCTGCAAATTCAAGACTGTAAAAAAGACCGAATTTGTCGGTTTGGACAACTATATCAAGGCTTTCTCGGGTGACAAGGATTTCCTCAATGCACTCTGGTTCACTACAAAATTTACTATCGTTTCCGTTATTACTATCAATCTCATAGCTTTTATATTCGCAATGCTCCTCACAAAAGCTATCAAAGGCACAAACTTCTTCCGTACAATATTCTTCATGCCTAACCTTATAGGTGGTATCGTACTCGGCTATATCTGGAATATGATAATCAACGGTGTGCTTTTCTATTTCAACGCAACCATAACTACCAACGCAAACTACGGTTTCTGGGGACTTGTCATACTTATGAACTGGCAGCTTATAGGATATATGATGATAATCTACATATCAGGTATACAGAATATATCCCCCGACCTGATAGAAGCTGCTGAAATTGACGGTGCAAACGCCTGGGAAAGACTTATCCATGTAACTCTCCCACAGATAATGCCCTCTATCACAATATGTCTGTTCCTTACACTTACAAACTCCTTCAAGCTGTTCGACCAGAACTACGCCCTCACAGCAGGTGCTCCGGGCAACAAGACTCAGATGCTCGCTCTCGACATCTATAACACCTTCTATGGCAGAGTAGGCTATCAGGGTGTCGGTCAGGCAAAGGCTGTTGTATTCTTTATCATCGTTGCGGCTATCGCTCTTACACAGCTCTACCTCACGAGAAGCAAGGAGGTTGAAAACTAATGGCTGACTTGAATAAAAAACAATGGACTACCGAACCTATCACACCCGTTGACAGTCCCGAATGGAGACAGTTCCTTGCAGGTGCTGCAAAGGATATGAACCGCAAGCAATTAAAAACAGAGCTTGATGCCAAACAGACAACAAAGGGAGCAAAACCCAAAGTGCCAATGACAGGCAAAGACTGGGTAAAATTTGCCATACTTGTTATCATATCTATAGCTTTTATCGTTCCTATATTGCTTGTTCTGATGAACAGTTTCAAATCAACCATTTCCGTTAGCAATGAGCCGTTTGCATTTCCGAGCGGTGATACATTTGTAGGTTTTGACAACTATAATAACGGTATCGAGAAAATAGACTTCTTCCCTGCATTCTTCAGATCTATCTTTGTTACGGTATTTTCCGTTGCATTCCTCATACTTTGTACATCAATGTGTGCATGGTTCATCGTAAGAGTCAAAACATGGTATACCAAGCTGATGTACCTGTTGTTTGCATTCTCAATGATAGTGCCTTTCCAGATGGTAATGTACCCGATGTCATTCGTTGCAAACCAGCTTCATCTCGATAATATGATCGGTATCGTTGTCATATATCTCGGCTTCGGTGCAGGTCTTGCCGTATTCATGTTTGCAGGCTTCATAAAATCCGTTCCGCTTGAGATCGAGGAAGCTGCCATGATAGATGGCTGCGGTCCTATCAGAACATTCTTTACAATAGATTTTCCGATACTCCGTCCGTCAGCTATCACTGTTGCAATTCTCAATGCAATGTGGATATGGAATGACTATCTCCTGCCGACACTTATCCTCAGCAATCAGGAAAGAACTCTGCCGATGGCTATACAGTATCTGCGTGGAGGCTACGGCTCAATAGACATGGCTGCCATGATGGCTATGCTCGTACTTGCTATCATCCCGATAATCATCTTCTACTTCTCATGTCAGAAGTATATCATCAAGGGTGTTGTTGCAGGTGCTGTAAAGGGCTGATACTCCTTTATCAAAGAACTTCAATTTGGTTGGAAAGTGGGTTTTTCGCTCACTTTCTGACTTTATTTTTTTAAAATCCCTTGACATTTTGACTGTAAATGGTAAAATATATATTATAGTTTATGTGTATTTTTATCAAACAGGAGGACAAAATGGCTAATTCTGACAAAAAATCTCTGACACTTGAGAATCAACTTTGCTTTCCGCTGTATGTGGCTTCAAGAAAAGTGATATCTCTTTATCATCCCTATCTTAAACCGCTTAATATAACTTACACTCAATATATAGTTTTTACGGCTTTATGGAACAATGACGGTATAACTGTAAGTGAACTCGGAAAAATACTGTTTCTTGACAACGGTACCCTGACACCTTTACTCAAAAAAATGGAATCACAGGGCTATCTGACAAGAACAAGAAGCATGAAGGATGAAAGAGTTGTAATAATATCACTGACAGAAGCAGGCTGGGATATGAAGGAAAAATGCAAGGATATACAGTCATCTGTCGAAAGCTCTGTCAATATTGATAAAGACAATGCTGATTCTCTTTATTCTCTGCTTAACTGTGTCATAAAAAAGGTTTCCGATAACGATTGAGCAAAGAGCAAAAAAACAGCCTGAAACTTTTGTTTCAGACTGCTTTTTTATTTACTGATATTTTTCGGAATAACTGTGTGCCTTCTCCAAGAGCATATCCTTTACCTTCATGAGCCTTGTACGGCTGCTTCGGTCATTTTCTTCGAGCTTCATGGCTATGTATTTAATGGTTTCCTCATATCTTGGTATCATAACGTGCTCAAGCGAATTTACACGCCTTCTTGTACGTTCAATTTCCGCTGCCATAAGCTCACAGCTTTTTTCTATCTCGGCTAATTTTATCAAGTCAGGCAAAACATTGTTAAGCTCGCTTACAGCATCATCAAGTTCAAACGATGTAAACGCAAAACCATATGGAAATATTTCGCCTTTATCATCACTGCCATGCACTGAATCAAACAGCGGTACATCTACGCTCATTATATTTTTCGAGCCTACTTCAACACCGGTCTGATGCTTTGATGACATCAAGGATGATTCCAAAGCCTTTTTATTCATAACCGCACTTGCATTGATGAAATGATTATTGCAGTTTTCAAGCTGTGCTTCGACCTTTTCACGAAGCTGTTTTGTCTCCTTGACAAGCTCTATGAACTGTCTCATCAACTCATCACGCTTGTCCTTGAGCATTTTATGTCCACGCCTTGCAATCTGAAGCTGTTTTTTCAGCTTTGTCATCTGCATTCTTGTCGGGTTGACATTCATTATCGCCATACACTCAACACCTTACTTTCCATAGTATTTGTCAAGCATATCATCTTTTATTCTCTTTAATTCACTTCTCGGAAGTATATGGAGCAGCTTCCAGCCTGTATCAAGAGTTTCCTCAATAGTACGGTTTGTCGTATATCCCTGGGATACATATTCCCTCTCAAAAGCCTCCGCAAATTCAGCGTATTTCTTGTCTATATCCGTCAATGCTGATTCGCCCAATACTATCATCAGTTCTCTTGCATCCTTGCCTCTCGCATACGCCGAGAAAAGCTGATTCATGGTAGCCGCATGGTCTTCTCTTGTACGACCTACACCAATGCCTTTATCTTTAAGACGTGACAGCGACGGCAGAACATCTATCGGCGGTGTGATACCCTTTCTGTACAGTTCACGACTCAATATTATCTGTCCCTCTGTGATATAACCTGTCAAGTCAGGGATAGGATGAGTCTTATCATCTTCAGGCATTGTGAGTATCGGTATCATTGTAATAGAACCGTTCTTGCCCTTTTGTCTTCCCGCACGTTCATAAAGAGTTGCAAGGTTTGTATACATATATCCGGGATAGCCACGTCTTCCGGGAACTTCCTTTCGTGCAGCGGAGACCTCACGCAAGGCATCAGCATAGTTTGTAATATCCGTCATTATAACGAGAACGTGCATTCCCATATCAAATGCAAGATATTCAGCCGCTGTAAGTGCCATTCTCGGAGTAGCTATTCTTTCTATTGCCGGATCATTCGCAAGGTTTACGAACATTACAGTCCTGTCCAAAGCACCTGTTTCACGGAATGACCTTACGAAATATTCTGATTCCTCGTAAGTAATACCCATTGCCGCAAATACAACGGCAAACTGTTCATTTTTTCCACGGACAGCCGCCTGTCTTGCTATCTGTGCAGCAAGCTGTGCATGGGGCAGACCTGATGCAGAGAATATCGGCAGCTTCTGACCTCTTACAAGAGTATTAAGACCGTCTATGGCAGAAACACCCGTCTGTATGAATTCCTGCGGATAGTCCCTTGCAGCGGGATTCATTGGCGTACCGTTTATATCAAGTCTTTTTTCGGGTATTATAGCAGGACCGTCATCAATCGGATTTCCCAGACCGTCAAATACTCTCGAAAGCATATCTCCCGAAACAGGCAGCTCCATTGAACGTCCGATAAATCTTACCTTTGAATGTGCAAGGTTTATTCCTGCGGCTGATTCAAAAAGCTGTACAAGAGCATTTTTTCCGTCTATCTCAAGCACCTGACAGCGGCGTATCTCCCCGTTGGGAAGCTCTATCTCACCAAGCTCATTATATGTTACTCCCTCAACGTCACTTACCATCATAAGAGGACCTGCGACCTCTCGTATTGTACGGTATTCCTTTGGCATCAGTCCTCACTCCTTTCAAGTACATCCTTTATTTCCTTTTCAAGCATTGCACTTATAGATTCAAATTCCCTGTCTATGTTCGTTTCTTCTTCATACTTAAATCTTCCGACACGTTCACGAACTGACATTCCTATCAATAAATCAGTGTCTGCACCGTCCTTGAGAGCCTCAACGGATTTATCATAGCAAAGAAGTATCGCTCTCATCATAAGCACCTGCTTCTTGAGAGATGTATATGTATCCACCGAGTCAAAAGCATTCTGATGGAGATAGTCCTCACGAATTGAACGGGCTGTTTCAAGCTTAAGTCTGTCTGTCGGAGAAAGTGCGTCCATTCCGACAAGATTTACTATTTCCTGCAATTCGGATTCGTCCTGTAAGAGTGACATCAATCTGCCACGAAGCTGCATAAAGTCCTTTGAAGCGTTTTCCGAAAACCATTCTTCAAGCTGGTCTGTATAGAGTGAATAACTTGTCAGCCAGTTGATAGCCGGGAAATGTCTTTTATATGCAAGATTTGCGTCAAGTCCCCAGAATACCTTTACTATACGGAGAGTTGCCTGTGAAACAGGTTCGGAAATGTCACCGCCCGGAGGTGATACTGCACCAATAACCGACAATGCACCCTCTTTTTCATCGCTTCCGTTGACAAGTACACGACCTGCTCTTTCATAGAACTGTGCAAGACGGCTTCCGAGATATGCGGGATAACCTTCTTCACCAGGCATTTCTTCAAGTCGTCCGGACATTTCACGGAGAGCCTCAGCCCATCGTGAAGTAGAATCAGCCATAAGTGCCACAGTAAAGCCCATGTCACGGAAATACTCCGCAATCGTTATACCTGTGTAAATAGATGCTTCACGGGCTGCAACAGGCATATCAGAAGTATTTGCAATAAGAACAGTTCTTTCCATAAGCGAATTGCCCGTACGTGGGTCTTTCAGTTCTGGAAATTCGTTGAGAACGTCTGTCATTTCATTTCCACGCTCACCACAGCCTATATATACGATAATATCGGCTGCTGCCCACTTTGCAAGCTGATGCTGTACGACTGTCTTGCCCGAGCCGAAAGGTCCGGGAACTGCCGCAACACCGCCCTTTGCAATCGGGAAAAGTGTGTCAATAGTTCTCTGACCTGTTGTCAGAAGAATATCCGGAGAGAGCTTTCTCTTATATGGTCTGCCGACACGGACAGGCCATTTTACTGCCATTTTGATATTATTTTTCTTACCGTTATCGTCAAGAACAGCAACTGTTTCATCAATTGTAAAATCTCCCTCTTTGATGTCTGTTACTTTACCCTTTACGCCATTCGGAACGAGAATTTTATGAAGTACGGCATTGGTTTCCTTGACAGTACCTATTACATCACCCGAAACGAGTTCAGCACCTTTTTTGGCTGTCGGCACAAAATGCCATTTTTTATTGTGGTCAAGTGAAGGCACTTCAACGCCTCTTTTAAGGCTGTTTCCTGCAACCTTCATGATTTCATTCAGCGGTCTTTGTATACCGTCATAAATTGCACCGATAAGTCCCGGACCGAGTTCAACCGAAAGCGGTGCTCCGGTAGACTCTACTATTTCACCCGGACCGAGTCCGGAGGTTTCCTCATAGACCTGTATCGACGCTTTATCACCGTGCATTTCGATTATCTCACCGATAAGTCTTTCCTTGCTTACCCTTACAACGTCAAACATATTCGCATTACGCATACCCTCGGCTATAACGAGAGGTCCCGCAACCTTTGTAATAATTCCGTTTGTCAAATATAAACACCTCAATTTCCAAAGAGAATATCCGAACCGACAGCCTGTTCAACGAACATTGACAGTCTTTTCTGACCAATACCCTTGTTACCGCCTGCTGACGGTATAGGTATAACTGCCGGAACAGTCCTTTCGGCAAATTTGCTTCTTTCCTTTGTCGAAAGCTCAAATAATTCCTCTGTCATATATATTATTGCATAGTCATCGCTTTCTGCAATTCTCTTGAACAAATTACCCGATTCAAAAGGCTCATCGCATATAAACATATCTATGCCCACTGCACCGAAGCCCTTGATGCTTTCACTGTCGCCTATCACGGCAATATTCTTAACCATAGATGATACGCAGCCTTTCTTTTATTTTATCAGCGGGAGTTTTGGTTTTGATACCGCCTGCTATTATATTTACGAGTTTTCTATCGTATTCACAGGCTGTATAATATCCCAGCAACGGCTCTGCACCCGAACAGGAATGTCTGCACAATTCCCTTGCAAGCTCCATTGTACCGTTGTCAACAAATTTTTCAAACTCCGACGGAGATTTTTTATATATCTCCATAGCCTTTTTACAGTTATATGAATCTGTCTTTTCAAGATATTTGATAAGATTTTCACTGCCCTGAACTGTATTTTTTATAACAGCTTTGACATCTATCCCGTCACATTCGCATAATGCCTGTTCAAGATAGTTATCTGTACAGTTATTTTTAGCCGCTCTCAAAGCTATTTTTATATTCGAGTAAAAAACAGTTCTGTTTATGTATTCTCTTATAAAAGCAGACTTTGACTTTTTAGCTTCAAGCAGAAGTCTCTGCATAACAGCCCTGTCTATGACAGCATCACTCAGGCGTGAATCCTTTGTTTCAGCCAAAAGTGTATATGCACTTTCGGCGGCATTTCCTAGCCATTCGGGCAGCTTATCAAATCTTCCGTTTTCGACAGTCTTTACAAGCAGCCCTGTATCTATCGTGCAGGGAGTTATAAATAAATTTTCATAATCCCTGTCGGACATGGTGCCTTTTATGACTGTCTTTAAATTGTGTATGTCATTCTGTATGAAGAACGGCTCGAATAAATTCATATCGGGGGCGATTCCCCTGATATATTTCCACATATTTTCGGTATTGCTTTCAATAACGGAATCTATATTTTCTCCGTCACCGAAGCCCTTGTCCTTGAGGAATCTGACAAGGTCTTTTTCAGTCTGCATGGTAAGCATCTGGTCGATATCAGAGGATGAGAGCAATTTTTTTTCTCTTGCCCTTACAGAACCGATAGAAAATTCGTATTCCATAAAACTCCTCCTTTAATCTTTAAAAAGCTCTCTGCTTATCAAATCTTCTATTTCCTCACGTTTTTCGGCTATTATCGAAGAAAAGCTCAGATTTTCCTCAATGTCACCGTTTTTGAGTATAAAACCGCTTTCAATGCTTTCATCGGGAGTATCCGAAATCGTCACATTCATTCCCGATTCCGCAAGTCTCTCCTGAAAGTTTTTCGGGAGTCTCTTTAAATCCTTTGAATTGAGATATACCGTACCGTCTTTTATATCAGAGGTTACTGCAAGTTTATATACAAGTTCAAAATAAACTTTAGAAGGAAGACCTGTCATATGGTCAAGAATATGCTCGACTGCATTGTCTATCTCCTGTCTGCGTGCTTTCAGAAGCATATTTCTCTTTTCAAGCTCACATTTGCTCTGATGTGCTTTCAGGAGCTTTGATGACTGCTCCTCCAATTTATACTGAGCGTTTTTGGTTATATCCGAAGCCTTTTTCTTGGCTGAGTCGATTATCGAAGCACAGACATCTTCCGTTTCGGCATTTATCGCAGATATTTTTTCATCACATTCATGACGAATCTCGGCAATTATTTTTTCTCCGCTGCTCATGTAATCAACACCTTTTTATCAGAATTTAATATTCGGGATAGAGATAACTGTAAGAAGTGAAACGATGAAAGCAAGAAGTGCATAAATTTCAACGAGTGTTATTGAAACCATAGCCTTTGAGAAATTCTTTTCATCCTTTGCACACATACTGATACCAGCAACAGCAGCCTTACCCTGAGCAATACCCGATACAAGACCGCCTATGCCGACTGAAAGTGAAGCACCGAGATAAGCCATACCCTGCTGCCATGTGATAACGTCACCGCCGCCGAGAACGCCTGCACCGATAAGCATAAGGAATGCTACAATAAAGCCGTAGAGTCCCTGTGTACCAGGGAGAAGTGTAAGAACGAGCATTTTACCGAACATCGAGGAATCCTCAGAAAGAACTCCCATAGAAGCCTGTGCTGCTGCACCGACACCCTTTGCAGAGCCTATGCCTGCAAGAACTGTTGCTATTGCGATACCAATGATTGTATATATCATACCCATAATAAAATTACCTCCAATAAATTTATTCATCTGTATTTTTGATTTTAAAATTCTTTGTTTTGAGAGAGAACGGTTCAAAAGCCTTTCCGCCGCCCTCATAGAATTTGCTGAACATTTCGACATACTGCAGACGCATTGTATGTACATAAGAGCCGAGTGCATTAAGACCTATTGTAATAGCATGACCTGCAAGGAATATAACTATCATAAAGATAATGCCTATAATGTTCTTACCCATAAGAGTTGAGAGCATATTGAACACCTGAGCCATTACACCCGTTGTAAGACCGAGTGCAAGAAGTCTTGAATAGCTCAACAGGTCGCTAACATAGCTTGTAATGTCATAAAGTGACGCTACACCGCCTATTAATTTACCGAAAATACCCTTTTTCTCTCTGCCCTGTGTGAGTATAAGACCGACTGCACAGGCAATTGCAATCCCTGCACCTATATAGACAAGCACATGACTTACAGCCATTCCTGCCGCCAATATTGCAAAGCCTATCAGCATCAGCATCCATAAGCCCGTATCACAGAACGCTTCCATATATTTTTTCTGCCTCAGGCATACATAGAATTTACAGCCCATTCCGACAAGTACATGGACAAGTCCAAAGCCTATCGACATTATCATTATAAATAAAGCATCCTTTTGTGTATCGAGCATCCAAGGCATAAGCTGTTTCATTGTAATTTCATTACCCGTGAACAGCTTGTAGAATACAACAGGTGCATCTCCGAATACGCTTCCGAAGATAAGTCCCCAGAATATCGTTGAGATACCGCAATATTGGAAAAGTTTCAGATTATTACGCATAGGTTTATCGGGTTTCAGAACTTTCAGCCCAACAGCCGTTGCAATGACAAGCAAAAGTCCGTATCCTGCATCCGAGAACATCATTCCGAAAAAGAAATAAAAGAAAAATGCAAGTATCGGTGTAGGGTCTATGTCATCATGTGACGGGGGAGAATACATTGTAACAATGCTTTCTGCTGGTTCGGCAAATTTATTGTTTTTCAGCTTTACCGGTGCATTTTCATCAGCTTCCTCAAACTCAATTATAGCTGACGGTATTTTTTTACATACTTCTTCAAGTTTTTGGCAGTCATCTTCCGGAATATATCCGTTGAGTACAAATATATGTTCCGATTGGTCAAGCTCTGATATTACCCTGTATTTTTCAGCACGAAGTTCAAAGTAATCGAGAGTATCACGGATATTATCACGGTATTCGGCATATTTTGCTATTTCATCACGCAATTCCTCATTTTTCGCCCTGAGATCAACACTTTTTTTGAAAAGCCTCTTTGATTTATCAGCAGGAATTTTAGAAGTCGGATTAAGAGGTCTCACGAATCCCATTCCACGCAGAGTCACATCAGCTTTATCCTTTTGTTTTTTTGGTGTGTATATAACAGCACTCGTTATATTTGACGAAGAATATACTATTTCAACTTCAAAAATAAGTTCGGGAGCTTTTTCGGCAATCGTTTCCGAAAGCGACTGCTCATCATATTCCTTCGGGAAGGTACCTATAAAGACAGCCATTGAACCAACATCACCCGTATTGAGCGGTATATCAAGTTTTTTCCATACCTCAAGCTGTGCAAGAGAGGTTTTTATCCTTGCCTGTTCGGAAATATTATCGGTTATCTGAGAATCGAGCTTGACTATCTTCTTGCATATACCTATTATTTTACCTGCCTGTAAGGCGATATCGCCTATTTCATCGGAATCTATCTCTCGTCTGCCCTTCAAACCTGCAAGGATACTTTTCTTTTCGGGAGCGACATTTCCGAGTATCTTCAGACACTTTTCCATAAGCTCAGCATTTTTTTCAAACTGCTTGAGCTGTGAAGCGGTATCCGTTCTGACAAATCCCTCATCTGCATTGTCAGTATGCTTTACATGAACGAGAGCAGAATTCTGAAGATGTTCAAGAAGCCTTTTTCTGTCCTTTTTGAGAGCAATTATCCTCACAGACTTCATTTTCATCTTTGACAAATCATGATCACCACACTTATTAAAAAATTTTTCCAAAAAACATCATGATGTAAGCATTTCGATAACAAGCCCTGTTACTCTGTCGAGATTTTTATTTGCTTTTTCGGATATTTCATCACATTGTTTTTTGGTTTTCAGCTTTTCCTTTTCAAGCTGCCTTGTACTGCTGTCGGATATAGCCGAATAGTCATCTTCGAGCATTTTCTCGACCTGTTTTTCGGCATCCTCGATAATTTTCTGAGCACTTTTTTGTGCCTCCTGTTTTTTTATCTCAGCCTGTTTTTTAGCCTCAGATTCCTTCTGTTTACATTCTTCCTCGACCTGCAAAACAGCTTTGATAATTTCACTCGCCATAAAACACCCTCCCTCATTTTATATATATATATTAAACCATATTTTTCGATTAAAATCAATGTTTAAAAACCAATATTAAAATTTTATTCATTATTTTTGGGTAATATAGCCAAAAGCCGTTGAACTGCATATTTTTTACAGTTCAACGGCTTTTTATTCATTAACGTGAGTTCGTGAAAAATATTCTGACAATGATGAAATGAAGTATGTCATTCCGAACGCAGTGAGGAATCTTCAAAAGATTCTTCGTCGCTGTCGCTCCTCAGAATGATAATATCGTTTTCATCGAACTCACGTTCATTATATTCAGACAACCTCTGTCATATCGGCATCTCCGAAAAATACTCTTTCGGTTTTTTTATTTGTTGTGAAAAAAATATCTTCCAATATCTGAAGTTCAGTTTTTCCGAAGTATCTGTTTATCAGACTGACAAACTCTCTCAATTCATGCTTATATTTTTTGAGAACATCATTTCTGCAGTTGATATTCTGTTTATATGACTTGATAACATCGAGTTTTTTCATATATCCGAGTTTGAGAGAATCTTCAGCCCTGTCAGGTCTTCCTTCTCTGACAAAGAGCCTGAACATATACTTGTAATATTTATCGCTGAGATAGCACTTCTTTGAAAGAAGTGTATTGAAGCACATCTGTGCAGTTTCTGTTTCTTCAATGAAGTAGGATACTTCAAGGAGTTTTCCGTATGTAAGTGAACAAAGGAAGTGGAATTCATTAAAGAAAAATGTATCATTCTGAGCGAGCTTACCGTTACTTTCGAGGAATTTCAAACACTTTACTGCCTCAATATAGCAGTCAAAGGCTTCACAAAGACTGTCGTTATCATTGTTTTTCAGACCGTCTCTGAAAAACCTGTCACCCATCTTGTCGTAACAGTGATACATCATATAACGTGTATATATATGTACGTTGCAGAATATTCCGCCCCATTCCTGCTCCCACAAATCATCCATTCCGTATTTCAGCATGATGAAATTCTTATTCATTTTATCTTTGCCTGTTACATCACGGAATCTTATTTTTCTGCAGTTTTTGGAAAATTGTTCATATTCGCCGACTGTTCTTTCAAATGGTGAATTGCTTTTGAAATTCATATCCATCAGCATAGAACATTCCGCACTCCAAAAATAATACTTGTGGTCTTTCTCGGCACATTTCAAAAATAAATCGTGTATCTTTCCGATTTTTTCGGCTGCAAGTTCTTTTGAGGAATTTTTGCTGAACCACACTGCCAGTCGCCAGAAAGCAACAGCTTTTTCAATGGTCATCTTTTCCGATAATTCCGACTCACTGTGACTTGTCATATACGTTTCAAGCATTTCCATAAAGCTCTCTTTTGTCATAAGACCGCACCTCACTGTATTAATTTTTTATTGTACGGTTATTATAACATATTATTTTCAGCTTGAAAATAAACCGACAGTTTAAACTATGGACTCAGCTATTATTTTAGCTGTTTGATAATCATAAGGATAAGTTAATTTTATATTCTTGGGATTTCCTTTTATCAGCAGAACTTTTTTTCCTTTTGATTTAAAAAGCCTGCATACATCTGTTGCAATTTTTTTCTCATTATCAGAAAGAGAGTTATATATGTCCTCAAAATCCCCTATTCTGAATGTCTGAGGAGTCTGCACAAGGAATATCTCAGCCCTGTTCGGAAAGCTGTCTGCCGTTTCACCGTCAGATGATACTATTATTGTATCCGTTGCAGGAACTGCCGCTGTACAGATATCACATCTTTCTATCCGCGAGATACTTTCATATATAATTTCATCACTTACAAAAGGTCTGACTGCATCATGTGTCAGGATAATATCACTGTCAATGCATTTCAAGGATTCTTTGGAGAAGGATATTATATTCTTTACAGTTTCATTTCTGTCCGAACCGCCCTTGACAAGAAATATCTTTTCCTTGTGGTGAAAAAATTTTTCCAGCAATTCATTTGCATAGTCTATCCAGTCGGGATTCATTCCTATAACAACGGCATCAGCATATTTGAGAAATTTCTCGGCTGTATATATAAAAACAGGCTTCAGTGCAAGCTCAAGAAACTGTTTCGGCAATTCGCCTCCGCCCATTCTTGAGCCTGTGCCTCCTGCAACTATTCCCGCAATTATCAAAATTACTCCTCCTCATCTATCCTGAATTCTTCCTTATATTTGTTTCTTATAAATTTTATATATCTTATGAAAAAGGCAATTACCAGCAACAGCATAATACCGCTTTCAATGGTAATTATAAGCCAGCTGTATTTATTACCCTGAGATTCTGAAACAGTTACTTTGCATGATTTTGATAATCTCCCGTCAACAGTTGTAAATGTAATAGTCGTTTTTCCTTCCGCAATGGCTGTTATTCTTCCGTCTGCGTCAACTGTTGCGATACTTTCATCTTCGGATTCTCCCATAACTGTCGGCAAAACTGCATTTGACGGCTTTGCACGGCAGGTCATATCATAAGTATCACCCGTTTTGAGGGAAACATTATTTGACGAAAGGACTATATCTTTTATATCAGAAGCAATGGCAGTATTATTCCGATAGAGAATAACTACATCATTTTCATTAATTATACATGATATAATAAGATTATATGCTCCCAAAGATATTTGTGTTCTTGCGGTGGGGGTAAGGTCATTTTCATTCTTATACACCAAAAAAGCATAATCCCCCTGTTTTACTCCCGTAAAAGAAAAATCACCGTTTTCGTCTGTGACAGTACGCTTAAAACCGCTTGAATTTCGGAGTTCGACTGTCATATTTACCTTCTTTTCACCTGCAATGGAATATAACGCTCCTTTGACGGAAACATTTGCTCCTTCCTGTTCGGTATTGGCATTGACTTTCACAATACATTTTTTTGTCACTGCATCACTCGTTGAACTCACTGTAACAACTGTAACACCTGGTTTGAGTGCTTTGATATAACCGTTTTGGTCAACTTTTACAACAGAGCTGTCTGATGTGGTAAAGGTCAGTTTCTGATTGGTTTCCTTGGGCTTGACCTCGGCTTTTATGGTGTAGCTTTCACCGACTTTCAGTGTCACATCCTGTGCGGAAATAATTATCTCTCTCGGCGAAACACCGTTCAATACATTTATCTTACATTCTGCCTTCTGACCATTGTCTGCATTTGCCGATATTACCGTTGAACCGAGACCTTTCGCTGTAACAGTACCGTCACCGCTGACCTCAGCTATATTTGTATCCTGTGAATTAAACGTCACATCAGAGGACGTTCCCGTAACAGAAAGCTGATAGCTTTGATTTATGTACAGATTTATATTTTTATTGCTAATTGAAAGTGCTTCCTCGTCTGCACTGACGGGCAATGAGAAAAGACTTAAAATAACCATTAATATCAAGGCAATACAGAAAACATTTTTTTTCATGTAACAAATTCCTCCGTATATTCTTTATCAAGTATTTTCAGAAGCTCAGGCTTTGCATTCTCTATAAGATACTTTTCATCAAGAAATGTATTCTTTTTTATCGCTGAATACAATTTCTCGTCAGATAATATATTATCCAGCTTCGAGTATATATCCATAAAGCCGATATCTGTCAGAAGACCGTTTTTTCCGTGCATTATCAGGTCACTGTGGCCTTTTATAGCAGTCACCACAACGGGCAGATGACAATAAAGTGCCTCCATGACATTGAAGGGCAGACCTTCCATTTTCGATGCTGTGACAAGGATATCACTGCATCTGTATAATTTATAAATATCCCGCACCTGTCCGAGAAATCTTATATTAGTATCAAGCTCATATTTATGTGAAAGCTGACGGCAGTTTTCAAGCATACCTCCTTCACCTGCAAATACAAGCATGATATTTTTATGCTTCTTCAAAAGCATATTTAAGGCTTCTATAACAGCCGTCTGATTTTTTCTTTTGGAAAATTCCCCGACACACAAAAGCATTTTCATATCATCTGAAACACCAAGATTTTTGCGAATAGTAATTTTTTCCGTATCGGAAATTTCGGGGAAATTTTCGGGTATCAATCCCATGCCGTTTATATAATGTATATTCTTTGCAAGATGATATTTCTCCGCAAGTGCCAGGTCTTCACTGTTCATAACAACAAGACTATCTGTAACTTTTTCAGTCAGCTTTTCCGCTAAAAGATATAATTTCGATTTGAGACCGTCGTTTTCACCGAACATATATCCGTGTGATATATGCACAAAGTAAGGCTTGTTTTTCAGACTTTTCACAGCCATTCTTGATGCCGCACCCGCAAGAGTTGAATTTGAGTATATGATATCATAATCATTTTCAGACATGATTTTTTTCAAAAGCCTGATGGTTTTCAGATTATCGGGTGAAAAGGGATTTTTAGTAAATTTCATATCATAGCAGTTGTCTATCATGGAATTATCTGTTTTTCCCTCAACCGCAATATCCACCCTGTAATTTTTATTCCTGAAATACTCTATGTACGGCAGATGAAAATTTATTATATGAGATACCCTTGATGCACATATCAATATTTTTTTATTTTTCATTTGAAGAACAGTGAAAAGCAGATATTTCGTTTCTCACTTTTCACTTCTCACTCCTCACTGTTTTTTATGGACTGCATATATTTGTCGCATATCTCAGCGGCATTGCCCATGTCAACGATACAGCCCTTTTCAAGCCATACGGCTGTACGGCATAATTTTTTGACCTGTGCGGCACTGTGTGATACATACAGGATAGTTGTACCTCCCTTGAGCATTTCCTGTATTCGTGCTTCACACTTCATTCGGAATTTTGCATCACCGACTGCCAGAACCTCATCGGCTATTATTATATCTGCATTGACACAGGTAGCAACGGCAAAACCCAGTCTTGACACCATGCCGGAGGAATAGTTCTTTATCGGCACATCAACAAATTTTTCAAGCTCCGCAAATTCTATTATTTCATCAAATCTTTTTTTCATATATTTGCGGGTATGTCCGTGCATTGCTCCGACAAGAAATATATTTTCCCTTGCCGACAGGGAACGGTCAAAGCCTCCGCTCATTTCTATAAGAGGAGCAATACTGCCCGTGACTTCGACACTGCCACGAGTGGGCTTTATTATGCCTGCAATGGTCTTGAGGAGAGTGGATTTACCTGATCCGTTTTGTCCTATAAGTGCAAGAGCATCTCCCTTATGGACTTTCAGGCTGATATTTCTCAATGCCCAGAATTCGTCATAGCTGACTCTGCCCTTTATCATATTTATAAAATATTCCTTCAAGCCGTCCTCACGGTTTTTACTGAGATTGAACATCACGGAAACATTCCTGACATCAACACATACATCCTCGTCATCATCATAAAAATCTCCTGTTCTGAGACTCTCGTTTATAACAGGAGCAACTATTTCAACTGCTTCGTTTGAAAGGTCTATCATAGTAAAAAACACCTCATATATAAAGGAAAAATCTGTCTTCTTTTTCTTTGAACGTCACTATGCCGAGAATAAGTGTAAGAATACTGTAAAATGTCGCTACAATAAGCATTCTTTCAGAGGGCATTTTTCCGTTCATGGCAAAGTCACGGAATATGGATATATATACATACAGCGGATTCAGCTCGAACATGAAACGATAGTTTTCGGGGATAATGTCTATGGGATAGAATATAGGAGTGACATAAAGCCATACTCTCCTGAAAATGTTGTAGAGATAATTAAGGTCACGCAGAAAAGTACCGTATGCACAGAGAAACATTCCAAGACCTACCGTAAATATATAAGCGAGTATTATCGGAAAGAATATAAGAGGCATATACGGGGTAAACGGAACTCCTATTATCAGAGACACGATAAAATACGGTACAAGTGAAAAAAGCATTGTTATGAAATGCTGTGTTACGGAGGATATACAGAAAAAATAATTGGGTATCTTCATTTTTTTGATAAGAGATGCATTATGTATCATACTGTTCATGGCACCGTTCGTGCCGTCCATTACAAATGCGAATATAAGATTTCCACCGAGCCAGTATGAAGGGTAATACGGTATATTTCTCTTGAATATAGTCGAGAAAATTATAGTTATAACTATCATCATCAAAAGAGGGCTTAACATGGACCATGCAACACCCAATACACTTTTATAGTATTTTTTCTTGAAATCCCTTTTGATAATTTCTTTCAGAAAAGGGACATAATACATAAATTCATCTATTTTTTTCCCAAGCATATATTCAACTCCCATTAATTTTATTTGCACGAACCTATTATAGCATGATAATCCAAACTTGTCTATCATGTTTTTTTAGAAAAAATGGCTTTTTTATCAAATGAAAAAGTGTTGACTATAATTATTTGATATATTAAAATAAATAGAGAGTTGTTTTTTATATGCAAGGTGGTGAAGACTGTTTGATAAAGCAAAATCAGGGAAAGCTGAACGCCGTTCATGTAGCGATAGACTTTATAATAAGCTGTGCAAGCTGTACGACAGGATATTTTATAAACAGGATATTCTATAATGATCCGCTCTGCGATTACAATTATGATATGACAATTATAATAGGCACACTTTTAACAGTATCTCTCATACAAATAATAATAAACTATTTTTATGACCTCTACCGTTCATACCGTTCAACAAAATTCATAGTCGAAACAGCAAATCTGATGAAATCCAATTTGTTTTTCTGCATAGCACAGATGGTCATTTCTGCACTGTTTGGCAAATTCCTTATATTTCAGGTAATGATAGTCCTGTATTATTTCATAAATACCTTTTCGGCGATAGTTTACAGGGCATTTCTGAGAAAATTCCTGAAATATATGCGAAGCAGGGGCTATAATAAAAAATATATCGCAATAATCGGTGTAAATAACTGTACGGAAAATTTTATACAGAAAATAAAAAATTCTCCCGATTTGGGCTTTGAGCTTTCAGGATATTTCGATTCTGCACCACGTTCACACTTAAAGATAGACTATTTGGGAAATTTCAAGAAAATCTCAGATTTTTTCCGCACAGCACCTCCCGATGAGGCTGTTATAATGCTCTCAGACAAGCTGCAGCCCTCACTTGGACATCTCATGGCTATATGCGAAAATTGGGGAATAAAATTTTCCATACTTCCGAATATGTTTTCGGGACTTTCCTCAAGAATATACATATCACAGTTTGACGGTATGCCCCTTTTGAGCATAAGAAATGTTCCTTTGGAAAATACCTTCAATAAATTTATAAAAAGAGCCTTTGACATAATTGTTTCACTGATAATGCTTATCTTAGGCTCACCGTTTATGCTGATAACTGCTTTGATAATCAGGATAACATCTCCTGGAAAGGCTATTTTCAAACAGGAACGTGTCGGAATAGGCAATAAGCCATTTATTATGTATAAATTCCGTTCAATGAGAATTGAAACGGAAAACGATATATCAATGGCTGAAAAAAACGATTCACGCTGTACAAAATTCGGTTCATTCATACGAAAATACAGTATAGACGAGCTTCCTCAGCTTTTCAACGTACTTAAGGGAGAAATGAGCCTTGTAGGTCCACGCCCCGAAATACCCTACTATGTCGAGCAATTCAGAAAATCCATCCCGCTTTATATGGTCAAGCACTATGTCAAACCCGGCATGACAGGCTGGGCACAAGTAAATGACCTTCGGGGCGGAGATACCTCAATTGAGGAAAGGATAAAATATGACATATATTATATCGAAAATTGGTCTTTGCTGTTTGATATAAAAATATTGTTCAAGACACTGACAAACGGAATTTTTTCAAAAAATTCAAGATAAATTCAAAAGGAGCTGTTACCTTTGCTGTTTTACACTTTAAACAATCTGCTTTTAATTTTATGGGCATGGCTTTTCTGCTGGAGAAAGCCCTCAAAAAACAAAACTGTATTTTTTATAATAATATCCTTCAGTCAGCTTCTGGCACTGATGGTAATAAGAAATCATATAGGCTATGACTATAATATGTACACTGTCGGCTTCAATCAGATGCGTGATGACGGCTTCACCAGCTTCACCTACAATGACTGGGAGATAGGCTTCGTTATACTGACAAAGCTTCTCGGACTTGTCCTTCCGAGCTATATATGGTATATAGGCGTACTCAGCTTCATAGCTGTTATCCCTGCGGCTGTATTTATCGGCAGAAACTCCGAGATGCCCTGGCTGTCAACACTCCTCTATGTCAACCTGTTCATATTCTTCATGGAAATGAATTTCCTGCGTCAGATGATATCCGTATCTCTTTTGATGCTTGCATGGTCTTTTATAAAGAGAAATAAATTTATCCCGTTTGTACTGACTGTATTATTTGCTTCACTGTTCCATCAGACTGTAATATTCATTCTTCCGATATACTTTATCATCAAAATGCAGCCGAAATTCAAGGAGCTTATCATATACGGATATTTTATACTGTGGTTCTATATGTCCTCGGAGGGCTTTATAAATATCCTGACAAATTTCTATCACGAGGAATACAGTGATTCTGTATTCGTCACCGAAGGACTTTCTTTTGTATATGCGATATTCCCGCTGTTTGTGATAATATGTGCTTTTCTCCTTGTAAAATTCGGCACTATAAATGTAACAAACGAAAATAAATATCTGATAAATCTCTCATTGATATGCACGATATTAATGGTCACGATGTCAAAGCACAGTATACTTGAGAGATTCTCATATTATTTTATAATATTCATGATACTGCTTGTTCCTGTGATATACCGTTCACTTGCTGCAAAAGGAATAAACACTACTCTCTATAACGGAAAAACTATCGCTCTTACGTCCGAAAAACAGAAAAAAATGCTTGCCATTGGATTTCTGATAATTGTATTAGCTCTTTCATACTTACATTTCTATTACGGACTTTTTGAAAATGCTCATGGAGTAAAGCCCTTTGATATATGGCTGCGTTTTGACGGCTCAAAGCAATTAAGGGAATTTATAGCTTTATAAATCAGTAATTATTATTATTTTACAGTTACAAATAACTAAATTTATTTGTTTCCTTTATTTTACAGATTAAAAAACATATATTTTGCCAGATAATTATTGACAAACTTGTTACAGATGTGATATTATATTGTTGTTCAGAATCATTTATATTTATTTAGGAGGATGTTTATCATGAACACTAAAAAAATTATCGTGGCTGCTATGGTTGCAGCTATCGCTGTTTCTTCTGCTGTTATATCCGTAAGTGCCCTTCCTGCAGGTTGGTCAGAAAGTGCTAATATTGGTACAGCCGATGTTAAGCCTAATGAAGATACCAAAGTTGTAACAAGTGTAGACAATGCAACAATTGAGGCTACAATACCTGCAAATGCTGTTACAGGTGTTGAAACTGTAAAGTTGGGTGCTGCTGCTGCTACAGATGTTGACGCTGAAGCTGCTCTCGCACAAAAGCCTGACATCGTGGACAGCAAGATTATCGACCTCTATTTCTTTGATGAAGACGGTGAGGATATAGCTCCTACATACCTGTCCAACACTAAGTTTGTAATAAATGCAGCAGGCTATGACATTGTATATACCTTCTCAGAGGAAGACGGTCTTAATGAAGTTGCTGAAGCTGAAAACGGCAAGTTCGAGTTTGTATATGACGGCTCATCACGCTATGTACTCGCAAAGGTGGAATCACAGCCTTCACAGCCTTCTCAGACTTCTCAGATTCCACAGCAGTCTCAGGTTTCTCAGGCTTCTCAGCAGTCTCAGGCTTCACAGCAGACTCCTCAGCAGTCTCAGCCTTCTCAGCAGACAACAAATACCGGTGATTCAAGTGCAACAGCAGGCGTATTTGCAGTTGTAGGTCTTGCATCTCTCGGTACAGCTCTTGTAGCTTCAAAGTCAAAGAAACACGCAAAATAATCCAAGCTGATTTTTTAAGATTTATATAAGGCATTGTCGTTTTGCGGCAGTGCCTTTGTTTTATAATAAAGGAGACCGCTCAAATGAAAAAGAAACTGATATCGCTGCTTGCAGTCATTATGACAGTAATCATGCTCTGCCCCGTCAGTGCAAATGCCCTTGAATCTGCGAAAAACTTTGCAACAGGCGACAATTCAACTATACTTATAGTTGCTCTTGTTGGAATCGTTGTCGCAGCACTTGTTGTTGTCATTCTTCTGCTTTTGGGAAATAAGAAAAATAAAAAATAATTTCCATAAACTCAACGGGGATAGCTGAAAAAGTCATACCCGTCTATTTTTTTGTCAATAATAATATTGAAGTTTTTTGCTATAATTGATATAATAAAACAAATTGATAAAAGAAAGGACAATACTTCAATGAAAATCAAAAAAATAATATGCTCGGCAATGGCTGCACTTCTTGTCATACCTGCTCTGAGCGGATGCAAGCATATCGAAAAGAATGATATGTTCAAGGTCGAATCCCAGACCTCAAAAACTGTCTCTGCTGTTTCAAAGCCAACAGATGAATCAAATACTCAGGTTTCCCAAAGCAGTACAGACAAAAATCTCATAACCCCTCTCATGTGGAAAGCAGAGGACAGTGACGGTAATTACGCTTATCTTTTCGGCTCTATCCATGCGGCTGATGATATGGTCAACCATCTTCCCGATTACTTTGAAAAAGCCTATTCAGACAGCGAAATGCTCGCATTTGAAGTCGATATGTCAGATATATTCGCAAGCATTTCAACAGATACAAAATTTCTGACTGACATTATATACTCTGACGGCACTACAATAAAAGACCATATCTCAACAGAAACATACAGTTCACTTGTCGATATACTGAAATCCGAGGGTATGTACAATGCAATGTATGATTATTACAAGCCCCTTATGTGGGAAAGTCTGCTTGAAAATATCATCATTTCAAAAGCCGGTCTCAATGCTTCAAACGGTGTTGACATTACTCTGACTACCCGTGCAAAAAAAGACGGCAAAGAAATCAATGAAGTTGAATCAATGGAATTTCAGATGAGTATGTTCAATGATTTTTCAGATGAACTTGTGGAACTCATGCTTGCACAGTATGCCGAAACCAACGCTATTGAAGAACAGACCAAGGAAATAAAAAATCTGTATGAAAAATGGAAAACAGGCACAATGTCATCGGAAGATGTTTCAGATGAAGCTGATATAGATATGGATTCTCTCACCGAAGAACAAAAAGCACTTCTTGACGAATACAATAAATCAATGCTTACCGACAGAAATGCAGGAATGACCGAAAAGCTCATTGAATACATGAAAGGCGATAAAACAGCCATGCTCGTTGTAGGCTCGGCACATTTCCTTGGCGATGACGGTATCATTTCACTTCTCCAAAAACAGGGTATCACCGTTACAAAAATAACCTCCCCCGACCAGATAACTGTTACCGAAAAGCTCCCCGAAGCTGCATAAACCAATTAGCAATTAGCAATGTGCAATGTACAATTAAATCAAGTAACTGCATTACTTATGTTTTTGGCATAACAGTAATGCAGTTATTTTTTTAATTGGACCACACAATTAATTGCTAATTGCTAATTGAAAAAAATCTCTCCGAACATCAAAAGATGAACGGAGAGAATATTTTTTAGTTAAACTTCGTCTGAAGGATTGTCAGGGAATTATTCCTGCTCCTTTTTCTTTGAAGCGATAACTGCTGCACCGAGAGCCATAACTGCAACTGCACCTACTGCGATAGGCATTGTAGCATCACCTGTGTTAACTACAGGAGTTGTTGTGCTTCTCTGTGAAGGCTGAGTCGTTGACTGCTGTGAAGGTGTCTGAGTTGAATTCTGTGAAGGTGTCTGAGTTGAATTCTGTGAAGGTGTCTGAGCTGAATTCTGTGAAGGTGCCTGTGAAGTCTGTGACTCATCGCCGCCTGTTGTGCTTACCTCTGAAACCGGAGGAAGTTCACCGATCTGCTCTGACATAAATTTGCCGTCATAAGCTTTCCACTCACCAACATTGTACTTGAGCTTTGTCTTCTCTTTGCCTCTGCCCGCTTTAGCCTCAGTAGATGCATCTACTACATAGATCTGACCAGCATTTGCTTTGTCATCGAATTTGAGGTCTGCAGTCTGATAGCCTGTTTCACCAGCCCAGATCTGCTCGTCGGTCTTACCGCTGTTGAATATGATCATCTGTGCGTTGAAAGGAACTCTTGCCTGCCAAATGTCTGTGCCTTCGATCTGAGTCATTTCTGTACCAGGGAATCCAACAGGCTCCCAACCTTCTACACCTGTTTCTTCATTGACTGTCTTTACGATACCCCAGTCATTGTTCTCAAGGTCAAAAGTTCTTGCATAGTCTGAATGCCACCAGTAAGCATAAACCTTTTCCCACTTTGTTTCGCTGTTGTCGAAGTAGATGTAGTCTGTTACTTTTGTCTCATAGTACTCAGGCTTTGAAGGTTCGTCAACCGGAACAACTTCAGATACTTCTGAAACCTCTGATACTTCTGATACTTCTGAAACTTCAGATACTTCTGAAACTTCAGATACTTCTGAAACCTCTGAAACTTCTCCTGACTGTTCGGAACCTGTGTAAACCCACTCGCCGTCACCGATCTTATAGCTTACAGGCCAAACTGCTTCGTCATCACCTGTTGCATCAAGCATAACTGTGATAACAGCAGCTTCATCAAGAGTTACTTCAAGATTGGTCTGGCTGTTGTATGTTCTGTCATAGTCTTCTTCATAAACGCCCCAGCTGTCTGCCCAATCGCTGTCAGCACGTACCTTGAACTGATAGTCACCTGCGGGAAGCTCTGCTGTCTTACCAACATATACGCCTGCTTCTACTTCGTACATAGCATAGTCAGCATCGTTGCCCCAGCCTGTCATGTTGCCAACGATACCGTATCTGCTTACATTTGCTGGCTCGGGCTCTTCTGTTTCCGGACCTGTGTATACCCACTCGCCGTCACCGATCTTATAGCTTACAGGCCAAACTATTTCATCATCACCTGTTGTATCAAGCTTAACTGTGATAACAGCAGCTTCATCAAGAGTTACTTCAAGATTGGTCTGGCTGTTGTATGTTCTGTCATAATCTTCTTCATAAACGCCCCAGCTGTCTGTCCAGTCGCTGTCAGCACGAACTTTGAACTGATAGTCACCTGCAGGAAGCTCTGTTGTTGTACCAACATACACGCCTGTTTCTGTCTCATACATTGCGAAGTCAGCACTATCATTGCCCCAGCCTGTCATGCTGCCAACGATACCATATCTGCTCGGTGTACCTGTGGGTTCTTCAACGGGTTCTTCTGTCTGCATATAATAATTTACAGGCCAAACAACGCTGTCGTCACCTGTTGTATCAAGCTCAACAACGAGATTACCTGTTTCTTCAACTGTTATGCTGCAGTTTGTCTGGCTGTTGAATGTACGGTCATAATCTGCTTCGTACTCGCCCCAGCTATCGTCCCAAGCTTCGTCTGCACGAACTTTGAACTCATATGTACCGGGTTCAACATTCTCAACAACGGCTGTGTATATGCCGTCACCGTCTTCGTCTGTCAATTTTGCAACGTCAGAAGCCCAGCCGTTAAAGCCGCCAATAACACCGATTGTATGGTTGCTGAAATAATCTGCAACTTCATCATCCGGAATGAAATCTCTTGCACTTACGCTTGTAGCTGCCATTGAACTTACCATAGCTGCGATAAGAGCAATGCCTATGATCTTTTTCTTGTACATTGTAATCGTCCTCCTAATTACACAAAAATAAATATGTAAAGCCGCTTATATGCGACTTTATCTTATGATATTATACAATGATATGTCCGAAATTGCAAGCTAAATGTATCATTTTTTTATTTTTTCAATTTTATTCCTTAACGCCTTTTTGGTGATTTTGACGATAATTACACGCACTTTATTTTCTTCAATAGAATTTTAGGCGTTTTCATTGTATATTTATGATATTTTAAAGTTTTATTTTTTGTATATTTATACAATAATACCTGTTACAAATTTATTACAATTTTTTTACAGTCCTATATTTTCCATTTCAGCCTTTGACTTTTTATCGCTTTATTAATATAATTATTATAAAAAAACATGGAGTGATAGCGTTGAAATACTGTTCAAAATGTAAAAACTTACACTTTAATAAAGATTTGGAGAAATGTCCCCGCTGCGGAAGAAAACTTATCACCGAACCAAGTCACTATTCTCCCGTCAAAATAGTTACCGCAAACGGCTTTGAACTTGAAAGAATAAAGTCGGCACTTACAGAAGCTGATATCCCTTTTTCCGTCACAGAGGAAAGATATGACACGGGCTTGCAGATATTAAATTCTGCTCCCCCAGAAAACTGTGCCTTTTGCGTTCCCATTGCCTACTACGACAAAGCTGTTGAAACACTTGTCGGAATAGGTGCATTGAATGAAGATTCCATACATGAAATTGACAACGAAGATATCGAATTTCTCGAAAAATCACGTCAGCAGGATAAAGATGATACCCTCCCCGAAAATAAAGCTCGACTTATCCGCATACTCTCATTTATCGGATTTTTAATAATACTCGTGGGATTCGCTTATCTTGTTGACTGGCTCCTGTCATTCGTGACACCCTTGCTCGGATTGTAAACGAAAGAGAACTGCTCCTTGAAAAAAGAACAGTTCTCTTTGTATTTGTTTGTTTAATTTTTTAATCAGCCGCCGCTTCTGGGGATAAGTCTTCCGATAACTGATGCCATGTTGGATATTGGCATTGTCTGAACGAATATTTTGCCGGGACCGGTAACTACTGTATTGAAAAGACCTTCGCCGCCGAACAGCATATTTTTGACGCCCTTCACCATCTCAATAGACATAGTGCAGGTATCTTCCATCATAACGAGATGTCCTGTATCAAGAATTTTCTTTTCACCCTTTGCAAGATTATATTCTTTTACAGCACCGTCAACTTCAAGAAAAACAATACCGTTTCCTGTGAATTTCTGCATGATAAATCCTTCACCGCCAAAGAAACCGCCGCTTACCTTCTGCTGAAAATGCACTGACATATCAACTGTTTCTTCCATTGCCATAAATGCGGATTTCTGTGCGATAATGCTTTTTCCGCTGTGTACCTCAACAGCCATTATCTCGCCCGGAAAGCTCGATGCAAAAGCTATTTCACCGTCAGCCTCGGCTACATATGTATTGGTAAAAACAGACTCACCCGTAAAAGCCCTGCCGAACATTTTTCCGATACCGCCCGTGTGCGTTTCCATTTTGAACGTGCTGTCCATCCATGACATTCCGCCACCCTGACAGATTATTTTTTCGCCTCTTTTAAGTCTGCAAAGAACAGCAGGAAGATTTCCGCCAATAATTTCATACTGCATAAAATCACCTCATAATATACATTTTTTTAGAAAAATATACAGAATATTTGTACTGAATTTATTATAGCACAAACACATCAAAATAACAAGTGTATCAAAAAAATATTTTTCAGTAAAGGTACAGTGAATATAATAACAATGACAGTGCCATACTATAAGTGTCGTTAATAAACGGCACAAAGGAGATATTACAGTATGGAAAACATTAACAGAAGCATACAATGCACCGTTGAGCAATGCAGACATCATTGCAAAAACTATGATTACTGCTCTCTCAACACTGTACAGATAGGCACTCACGAAAATAATCCCTCTATGGAACAATGCACGGATTGTCTTTCATTCTCGGCTAAAAACTGATTCCCCGAAAAAATTTGAGCGTATCACCCATTCAAACGGTGATACGCTCTTTCTTTCAAAGTAAAAAATTTTTTATAAATTGTAGTCGCAGGATATACATATGTGTTATAATAATACCAATCAAAATTTTATGATTACGGAGGTATCTAAAAAAATGAATCAGCACACCAGATTTAATCTTCCTATCTGCCTTAAATGACATCATGAATGTTATGGGGCTCACAATGGACAGGATAGCAGATATAATTTTTTCAGACCTTCCCAAAGATGAAAGAATGAAGTTACTTGATATGTGCTGTGAATATGAAAACGAATATCTCAGAAGAAACGGCGGAGAATTATATCCATGTCTTGAAAAAACACTCGTATCCCTGAAAGAAAATTATCATCTTTATATAGTCAGCAACTGTCAGAAGGGCCATATCGAAGCATTCCTTGACCATTTTAATTTCTGGAAATACTTTGAGGATATAGAGTGCTACGGAAACAATCTCAAAGAAAAGGGCGATAATATCGCCCTGCTTGCCAAAAGAAACGGTCTTGAAAAAGCATATTACATAGGAGATATACAGGGGGACTATGATTCGGCAATGAAGGCTGGAGCTGATTTTATCCACGCTGCCTACGGATTTGGAGTTATCCGTGAAGCTGTATCTGAACTCACGGAGTTTTGCAGATTACCAGAACTTTTAAATACTCTTTAAATCAATTAAAGCAGTACCAAATTTTGGTACTGCTTTTTTATTATTCTGAATCAAACATCTTTTATTGTTCTTTCAATGTCAACGTCAAGGTCGTAATCAATACTATCCGCATTGAAGCCGAAAAGTTTATAGAAGTCATTATGATAACCGTCAAGGTCAGCGTGTGTATCAAGATTGTCACTTGAAATTTCACTCCATAATTTATTGACGGCACTCTGTACACCCTCAGCCATCTCCCAATCGTCCATTCTGATACGGCAGGGCTCATCTGTTTCAACGGTATTTTTCGTAAGCTTGGTATTGAACAATCTGCACATCTGCTCGATACATCCCTCGTGAACCCCTTGTTCTTTCATTACTTTATAAAGGATAGATATATAAAGCGGAACTATCGGAATTGCTGCACTTGACTGTGTAACAAGAGCTTTATTCACTGAGATATATGCCTTGATACCGTCAGAGTTATTGGTAATAGCCTTTGCAGTTTCAAAGAGGTGGTCTTTTGCCTTACCGATAGAGCCATCTGCATACATTGGGTGAGTTATTTCGGGACCTATATATGAATAAGCTACTGTTACGGCGTTTTCTTCTATTGCATCGGCAGCTTTCAAAGCCTTTATCCAGTCCTGCCAATCCTCACCGCCCATAACCTTTATGGTCGCTGTAATTTCATCTTCACTTGCAGGCTCAACTGTTATATCACTGACTGTATTATTTTTCAAATCAATAGTCTTGTTTGTATAAGCCTCACCGACAGTTTTAAGAACAGAGCTGTATACAGTACCGTCAGGCATTGTTCTTCTTGGAGCAGCAAGACTGTATATAACCATATCTACCTTTCCCATATCTTTTTTGATAATGTCAATGACCTTATCTTTTATTTCCTTTGAATAAGCATCACCATTCACTGTTCTTGCATAAAGTCCGTCAGCGTGGGCAAATTCCTCGAATGCAGCAGTATTATACCAGCCTGCACTTGCAGTCCTTGAACCGTTTGCAGGTTTGTCGAAGATAACTCCGAGAGTTGCTGCACCGAATGAATAAGCGGCAGTTATTCTCGAAGCAAGACCATATCCCATTGACGAGCCGATAACAAGGACTTTTTTAAAGCCCTCTGCATGAGACTGTGACTTTACATAGTCAATTTGAGATTTTACAATAGCCTTACAGCCTTCGGGATGAGCAGTGGTACAAATAAATCCTCTGATTTTGGGTTTAACTATCATATCAAAAAACTCCTTTTTTAAAAATTTTTATTTATGAAATCAATATTTTCATCAAGAATAGCTTTGGTTTCGGGTGTTTTTTCACCGAGAGCACCATACGCATGAAATGCACCGTCAAGCTGTATTGTCTTTACACTGACATTTGATTTTTCAAGAAGTGAATCAAGTGTAAGTGAGTCAGCCAAGAGCGTTTCATGGCTTTCACAGGTTATAAAAGTTGTGGGAAAGCCGTTGAAATCTCCGTAATATGGAGATACATCATATTTTTTGGAATCGGCATCACCGACGTAAATAGCGAAGGAATTTTTCTTTCCCGTATATTTTACTATAATATCATTGTTTATATCTGCATTGATGCTTCTGTCTAACTGACCGCTGAGGTCAATAACAGGTGAATGTAAAACGATACTTGACGGAAGTGTGCTTTTTTTCTCCTTGAGTCTCAGGGTAAGTGCAACAGCAAGATTACCGCCTGCACTGAGTCCCATGATACATATTTTTCTCTTTGAATTTTCATTAATGAGCCTGTCATATATCTTCTCACATTCGTCAAGGGCAACAGGATATTTATTTTCGGGAGAAACGGAATATTCAACAGCATACACCGTACAGCCGAGTTTTTCCGCAAGAGTTTCGACATAAGCCCTCTCATAAGGAAACATTTTCAATACAAATGCTCCCCCGTGAAGAAAAATAACTATATTATCGCTTTTTTTCTCTTTCGGCTCTGTTACCTCAACTTCCACACCGTCAATATTTTTTCTTAAAAATGTTATATTCGGATTTTTTGTTCTTTCGGTTTCCTTTTTCTCAAGAAAAGCCCTTGCCTTTTTCAGATTTTCTAAATCCATTTCATTTCCCATAGACATCTTTGCAAACATTTTTTTGACCGCAAACAACACTACTTTCATTTTAATGCTCTTTGCTTTCCTTATTTCCACTGACATAAAATATACCTCCATGAATTGATTTTAGCACAAAAATTATTTCAATTCAATATATTCTCCCTTTTCATTCGGAGCATTTTTGAAAACCCTGTTTGTGCCGTCAGTGCTTATGTACAGTCTTTGAACAAGATTTATGGAATCTGCAAGCTCTATTTTAGGTGTCACAACATAGCAGTTTATTGATTGTATATCCTTTGCTTCATCTAAAAATTCAAATACATACTGTGAGAGATTATATTCAAGCTGAAGATTTTTATCTGCAAGAGCCTTTAAAGCCTCTGACGGAGATATTTTTGCATCAGGGAAAATTTCCTTGAAATCCTTGTCATTTTCTGCATTGTTTTGTTTGACTTCATCGTAATAACCGAGCCAGTTTTTTGTAAGTACAAGCTCACCGTCACACGATACGAGTGTATTGTTTCCGACAAAAACTTTTTTATCGTCTTTCTCTGAATAAAAATACACTGAATAATACATCTTATTATAATATTCGACCGTGTCGAAATAGTATTTTTTGAAATATCTTGCACTCTCAGGCAGTTGTAAATCATTCATGTCACATTTATCAAGTATCTCACAGGCTTTTTCAAAGCTGATACTTTCTTCGGGAGCAGAAACTGTTTTATTTTGATTTCTGTTGATAATTGATACCTGATCAATATTATCCGATATCTGAGGACTATAATCTATCCTGAACGAAGACTCATCAATATCATCAACAGGTGAAGGCAGTTTTTCATCACAGCCCCCCAACGCTGTCATACATACAGCAGATATTAAAATACATAAAAATTTTTTCATAAAAAAATACTCCTTTTTTCTTTTTACTCACAAAGCATTATCAGCTTTTCCTTGTCGAGAATCTCTATTGATTTATATTTTGTTTTGATTATACCGTCACTTACAAGCTGAATTATTATTTTACTTACCGTAACTCTCGTTACACCGATTATATTTGCTATTTCCTCATGCGTAGTTGAAACAGTTCTTTGCTCAGGACTTTTGAGTGACTGCAAAAGAAACCGTGCTATCCTTCCCTTTGCACTTACAAAGGTCATGTTATCCAACCGTGCAGAGAGCTTTAAAATCGTTTTTGCCTGAAGCCTGAAAATATCAAAGGCTGTTTCGGGATTACTCTGTATTATTCTTGTAAGCATATCCTTATTTACAGAAATTATCTCACAGTCAGTCAGAGTTCTCGCTGATGACATTCTCGGCTGTTCCTCAAAAAAATCCGCTTCACCGAAAATCTCACCCTTACTTACAATTGATAATATTTTTTCAAAACCGTTTTCCGATGTGATAAATATCTGTACTGTACCGCTCTTTAAATAGTAAAAGTAGTCGGACGTTTCATCCTGATTGTATATTATAGCATTCTGTTCAACTGTTCTCGGAGCGGATATGTCTTTGAATATTTCGCATAAATTATTTCTTCTTTCCAAATCATCATCTCCCTAAAAAAATTTATCATAATTTGTAGATTTTTTCAATATGATATTATATAATATTAAGTGGATTATAGCACAAAACATAAGTAAAAAGTTGTGCAATATGAAATAAAAAAAAATTTTGGAGGTCATAATTATGGGAATGACAATGTCACAGAAGATCCTTGCCGCTCACGCAGGACTTGACTATGTCAAGGCAGGTCAGCTCATCGAGGCTGAATTGGATATGGTTCTCGGAAACGATATCACTTCTCCTGTTGCTATCAATGTATTCAATGAGGGAAATGCAAAGAATGTTTTCGACAACAATAAAATTGCAATGGTAATGGATCATTTCACACCTAATAAAGATATTAAGGCGGCTGAACAATGTCTTCAGGTAAGAAATTTCGCTGACAAGTATGATATCAAGAATTTCTTTGATGTAGGTCAGATGGGTATTGAACACGCTCTTCTCCCCGAAAAAGGTCTTGTCGGTCCAGGAAGTCTCTGCATCGGTGCAGATTCGCATACCTGTACATACGGTGCATTGGGAGCTTTTTCAACAGGTGTAGGCTCAACTGATATGGCGGCAGGTATGATAAGCGGCAAAACATGGTTCAAAGTACCCTCAGCTATCAAATTCAATCTTGTAAACAAACCTGCAGAGTTTATCAGCGGTAAAGATATTATCCTGCATATAATCGGAATGATAGGCGTTGACGGTGCTTTGTACAAGTCAATGGAATTCTCCGGTGACGGCTTGCAGTATCTTTCGATAGATGACAGACTCTGCATTGCAAACATGGCTATCGAGGCAGGTGCAAAGAACGGCATATTCCCAGTTGACGATATCACAAGGGAATATATAAAAGACCGTTTCAAGGGTGAACCGAAGGAATATTTTGCAGATGATGATGCGGAATATGATGAAACATACACTATAGACCTTTCACAGCTCCGCCCGACAGTCGCATTCCCTCATCTTCCCGAAAATGCAAGAACTATTGATACAATAGGTGAAACTGAGGTCAAAATACAGCAGGCTGTAATAGGCTCCTGCACAAACGGAAGAATATCCGATTTAAGAGCAGCTGCACAGGTACTCAAGGGAAATAAAGTTGCCAAGGGTGTAAGATGTATCATAATCCCAAGCACTCAGAATGTATATCTTCAGGCTATGCACGAGGGACTTTTTGATATATTTATTGAAGCTGGTGCAGTTGTTTCTACTCCTACCTGCGGTCCTTGTCTTGGCGGTCATATGGGAATACTTGCAAAGGGTGAAAGGGCAATTTCCACAACCAACAGAAACTTTGTCGGCAGAATGGGCCATGTTGAATCCGAGGTATATCTTGCAAGTCCTGCAGTAGCTGCCGCAAGTGCCGTTACAGGATATATCACAGATCCCGCAAAAGTAATCAAATAATAAAAAAGGAGTTTTTTCAGATGAAAGCACAGGGTACAGTACATAAATACGGTGACAATGTAGATACAGATGTTATCATTCCTGCAAGATATTTGAATACAAGCTCTCACAAGGAGCTTGCCGCTCACTGCATGGAGGATATCGACATTGACTTCACTAAAAAAGTAAAAACAGGCGATATCATGGTGGCTGAAAAGAATTTCGGCTGTGGTTCTTCAAGAGAACACGCTCCCATTGCTATCAAAGCATCAGGCATAAGCTGTGTAATAGCATCGACATTTGCAAGAATTTTTTACAGAAATGCTATCAATATAGGCTTGCCAATACTTGAATGTGATGCTGCCTCCAAGGAAATCAAAAACGGTGATGAAGTTGCTGTTGATTTCGATACAGGCATCATAACCGACATCACAACAGGAAAGACCTATCAGGCTGAGCCTTTCCCGCCCTTCATCCAGCAGATAATCGCTGACGGCGGACTTATCAATCATGTTACAAAGTAATATATGCTTCATGAAAGATTCCTCGCTTTGCTCGGAATGACATAGAGCAGTTTACTTTATCATTTACTATAACTGCAAAGCCTGAGACCAAGCGTGATCTCAGGCTTCAATATTTTGAAAAATCATTGACAATATAAAATCTTGAATGTATAATATTCTTACTTGTAATTATAAGGAAAGGGGAATTTTTATGATAAACAATTTTTCGGAATTTGAACCGAAATGGCAGAAAAAATGGGAAGATGCCAAAATTTTTAAAGCCGATGATATAAGCGACAAGCCTAAATTCTACGGACTCGTTGAATTTCCGTATCCGAGCGGTGCTGGTATGCACGTCGGTCATATCAAGGCTTATGTAGGTCTTGAGGCAGTTTCCAGAAAAAGACGCATGGAAGGATACAATGTCCTTTTCCCAATAGGCTTCGATGCCTTCGGTCTTCCTGCTGAAAACTACGCCATCAAAACTAATACTCATCCCAGAATCGTTACCGACAACAATATAAAGCATTTCACAGAGCAAATGAAAAAGGTCGGATTTTCATTCGACTGGGACAGAGTCATAGACACAACTGACACTAACTATTACAAGTGGACTCAGTGGATATTCCTCAAAATGTTCGAGCATAACCTTGTATTCCGTGACAAAACTCTCGTAAATTACTGCCCTTCATGTAAGGTCGTTCTCTCAAACGAGGATAGTCAGGGCGGTGTCTGCGATATATGCCACAGCCCCGTTGTTCAGAAAACAAAGGAGGTATGGTATCTCAGAATAACAAAATATGCCGACAAGCTCCTCGAAGGTCTTGAAGACGTTGACTATCCCGAAAATATAAAAGCTCAGCAGAGAAACTGGATAGGTCGTTCCGAGGGTGCATTTGTAAACTTCAACATTGACGGTACAGACGATAAAATAAAAATATACACCACAAGACCTGATACACTTTTCGGTGTAACCTTCATGGTAATTGCTCCTGAGCATCCATTGATAAATCAGTACGCTGATACCATCAAAAATATGGAGCAGGTAAATGCCTATAAAGAAGAATGTGCTAAAAAGAGCGAGTTTGAGCGTGTTCAGGTAAATAAATGCAAGACAGGCGTAAAACTTGAAGGTCTTTTCGCTGTGAATCCTGTAAACGGCGATAAAATCCCCGTATTCATAGCAGACTATGTAATGATGGGCTACGGTACAGGTGCTATCATGGCTGTTCCTGCTCATGACCAAAGAGACTATGATTTTGCTAAACAGTTCAATATCCCGATACGTCAGGTAATTCTCGGCGGTGACATTGAAAAAGAGGCTTATACGGGTGACGGTGAGATGATAAATTCATCTTTCCTCAACGGATATTCAAACAAAAAAAACTCTATAAAAAGAATGATAGAGGAACTTCAAAAAACAGGTGACGGTGAAGCCGCTGTTCAGTACAAGATGAAAGAATGGGCATTCAACCGTCAGCGTTACTGGGGTGAGCCTATCCCGATAGTACACTGCAAATCATGCGGAATGGTTCCCGTACCTTATGAGGAACTCCCCTTGAAACTCCCCGAAGTTGAAAACTTCAAGCCCGGTGAAGACGGTGAATCACCTCTCGCAAAAATAGATTCATTCGTAAACTGCACTTGTCCGAAATGCGGTCAGCCGGCAAAACGTGAAACAGATACAATGCCTCAGTGGGCAGGTTCATCATGGTATTTCCTCAGATATATAGATCCCCATAATGACAAAGCCCTTGCCGATCCCGAAAAACTCAAATACTGGCTCCCTGTTGACTGGTATAACGGCGGTATGGAACACGTTACAAGACATATGATATATTCACGCTTCTGGCATCATTTCCTCTATGATATCGGAGCAGTTCCTACATTTGAGCCATATAAAAAGCGTTCTGCACAAGGTCTTATACTCGGTCCCGACGGTACAAAGATGAGCAAATCAAAAGGCAATGTTGTTGACCCGCTCAATATAGTTGAACAGTACGGTGCCGACACACTCAGAACCTATGTTCTTTTCATGGGTGAATATGGTGCTGCTATCCCGTGGAGCGAAAGCTCTCTCAAGGGCTGTAAGCGTTTCCTCGACAGAGTTGCTCAGCTTGTTGATTCTGTATCGGATAATGCTAATCCGAAACTTGAAAGCAGTCTCCACAAGGCTATCAAAAAGGTTTCCGAGGATATCGAAAGCATGAAATACAATACCGCTGTTGCAGCATTGATGATATTCATGAATGATGCAGAAGCTGAGGGAACTATCGGAAAAGAACAATACATGACTTTCCTTAAACTCCTTACACCGTTTGCACCCCATCTTTGTGAGGAAATTTGGTCAACTCTCGGTGGAAAAGGCTTTATCTCAATTTCAGAATGGCCTGTTTATGACGAAAGCAAGCTCGTTGACGATTCAATAGACATCGGTGTACAAATAAACGGTAAATTGAGAGCAACCGTATCTATCCCGACAGACTGTGACGAAGCAACAGCAGTTGCAGAGGCTATGAAAGTTGAAAAAATAGCTGATATGCTCAAAGACAAGCAGATAATCAAGACTATTTACAGAGCTAATAAAATACTCAGCTTTGTCGTAAAATAATAAAATCTCACTGAAACTTCCCTTTTGTTCATTGCCAAAGGGAAGTTTTATTTTTTTACAAAAAATTTCTTAAAAATTTATTAAATTTTTTCAAGAAAATATTTACTTTTATTTTAAAAATTTGTTAAACTTATTATAAAATAATGATGTATAATAAGAATATCAAAATCAAGGCGGTGATGAAAAATGAATATACTCATAGCAGACCCCGACAGAGATTTTCTGATGTCCTTCAAAAATCTCCTTGAGCTTTCTGACAATACCGTACAGACTGTCTTTGACGGTACTCAGGTAATATCAAAGCTGACAGGAAAAAAATTCGATTCGGTCATTCTCAATGAAAATATCCCCCGCATAAACTATAAGGATATTCTCAAAATACTGAATGAAAATAATATCCCCGTAATTGTCATACTCGAAAAAAGAGTAAATTCAGGTATGCTTTCGGAAAAAATTATCGCAAATTCCTATATCAAACTTCCATTTATGCCAAATGAACTTTCTTCAAGGCTTGATGATATTTATAAAAAATGTCATTCGGACGAAGTATTCAGATATTCCGACATCGAGATAGATGAAAAAAATTTCAGCCTTTGCAATGAAATACGAGTTACAAATGAGGAAATAAATACAATAAAAGCAATATCCTCAAAAAGTGAGCTTGATATAAAACATTCGGGAGTTTATATAAATTCTCTTAACAACAAATTCAAAAAACTTAATAAAAAACTCAGAATCAAATATTTGATAAATGAGGGATACAGGTTGGTGGATGAATAATGAATAAAGTAAGGAAAAAGTTTGTGTTATATGCCGAAATAGCTGTGTTTATCCTGCTTACAGTACTTCTTTCGGTTATAAATGTGATAAACTTCACGATGGTCACAGAGGATGCCGACAGGATAACAAATACTATTTCACATTACCGTGTAAAGTTCTTTAAAGAACCTCAGGAGGAAAACGCAGATACACCTGTCAACAGCGGTCAGCATAAAGGACCTGGAGTTATGGGAATAAATTCCCCTGAAATGAACGCCTCTTTAAGATACTTCACATACGCATTCGACAAGGACGGCAATGCCGAAAAAATCGAACACAGAATGACAGCAGTTACCGAAGAAGAAGCTGTTGAACTGGCAAGAAGTCTTTTGAACGAAGATACAGGCTGGACTGATACGATATACAGATACCGTGTCTATGAAAGAGATGATAAACGAACATATGTAACAGTTATAGACCAGGGCAGAGAACTTCTCCCCTCTTACAGAATCCTTATAATATCAGCTATCGGTGAAGTCCTTGTTCTTCTTATAAGCTATCTTGTACTTGTCAGAGTAGGCAAATCCCTTTTCAAGCAATTCGAGGAAGCTGACAGAAAACAAAAACTATTCATTGCAAGCGTTGAACAGGATTTCAAAATGCCTCTTACAGTCATAAACGCAAATACAGAAATAATCGAACGCAAAAACGGTTCAAACGACCAGACACAGGCTATCAACCGTCAGGTCAGAAAAATGACAGAGCTTGTAAAAAATCTCGGTGCACTCTCGATATTTGAAGAAACAGACGTTTCTCTCTCAAATACAGACCTTTCAAATATGTTCAATATAATAATCGACATCCAAAAATCAAAATTCGAGGAAAAAAATATTTCACTTGAATTTGCTATCGAACCCGATATATATTTGAAATGCGATGAACAGGCGATAAGAAAAGTAATTTTGGAGCTGACTCAAAATGCCGTAAATTACTCCCTTACAAAAGCATCATTCACACTTAAAAAACAGGGTGACAGGATAATAATTTTGCAGACAAATGATACAAGTCTTGCTGACGGAAGTATTGACCAGATATTCGACAGATTCACTACTCTCGAAAATGCCAAGGATAAAAATACTGTCGGGCTCGGTTTATCTTATGTCAAGGATATCGTAAAAGCACATAACGGCAGAGTTTCAGCAAACGTCAAAGATAATATATTCACGCTTGAAATAGCACTGTAAAAGGAGGTGTGACAAATGGCAGTTGTTTCAAATCCCGTTGTGGTAATGAAAAGATATGAAATGAAATATATCATGTCCCCCGAACAGACAGAGTATTTCAAGGAAAGTGTTAAAGGCTATATGAAAATAGATAAATTTGGTCTCACTTCAATAGCCTCTCTCTACTACGATACACCAAATTACAGACTTATAAGAACATCAGTCGAAAAACCTCCCTTCAAGGAAAAAATACGACTCCGTTCCTACGGCATTGCAACAGACAATTCCCCTGTATTCCTTGAACTCAAACGCAAGGCTTACGGAATAGTTTACAAAAGACGTGTGCAGTCAACTATCCCCCTCGTTAAAAAATTCTTTGACGGTGAAGGCGATATATGTGCAGGCGGTCAGATAAACAAGGAAATTACAACTTTTCGTGACTATTATCAAACACTTGTACCCGCTTGTATGATAATCTACGACAGAGTGGCATATTTTCAGCCTGACGGTGATTTAAGACTGACTATTGACCACAATCCCCGTTACAGATATGAAGACCTTGACCTGAGAGTTTCAATGGAAGGAAATTCACTTTTAAAAGACGGTTACACGATACTTGAAGTAAAGGTACAGCAGGCTGTTCCGCTGTGGCTTTCGGATATACTTACAAAAGGCAAAATATACAAAGGCAGTTTCTCAAAATACGGTGAGGCTTACAGACAGCAGCTTCTCCGAACAAGAAATTTATGAAAAGAAAGGATATATTATTATGTTTGACTCAATTTTTACGACCTCCCCAACAGCGGCTCAATTCTTTATCATGGCACTTTCAGCCATCGTTTCAGGCTTTATCTATTCATGGATAATGTCATTTAAAATCCGTGCAAAAAAACGCTTCTTCATGGTAGTAGCGATAGTTCCTTTCATGGTTGCGGCAGTTATCGCATTCGTCAAGGGAAATATCGGTGCAGGTGTTGCAATCGGTGGTGCTTTCAGTCTTATCCGTTTCAGAAGTGCTCAGGGCAGCTCTGATGAAATTGCCGCTATACTCATTGCAATGGGTGCAGGTATCGCATTCGGAATGGGATATATCGGCTACGGCATAGCAATAATTCTCGGCATGGCTGTTATCTTCCTCATTCTCTCACTCCTCCCCATATTTGAACACAAGAGCATGGCAGAAGACAGACTGCTCAGAATAACCATTCCCGAATCACTCGAATATTCAGGTGCATTTGACGATACTTTCAAGCACTATCTCAAAAACTGGGAAAATGCAGGCGTTAAAACAACAGGTATGGGCTCAATGTTCAGACTTTCTTTCAAAATTCAAATGAAAGATCCAAGCGAAGAAAAAGAATTTATTGACGAACTCCGCACAAAAAACGGCAATCTTGAAATAGCAGTCCTCCCCTACACTGAACCCCAGAATCAACTTTAAATCAATTAGTAATTAACAATGTGTAATTATACAATAATAAAAAAGGAGATGAACTCCCTATGATAAAGAAAATCACAATAATACTCATGGCACTGATACTTGCAACGGTATCATTAACCGCCTGTTCGGATAATACTACTGTAAATACCGATACTACTTCATCTGTATCATCACAAACGAATAACGATAATTCCTCAACGACTTCCCAAAGTTCAAACTTTTCCGACAGCGATTATAAAGATGTCACCTCGGAAACGGAAAATGCCGTGATAACTCTTTCAGGTAGTGAAGGCACTATTTCAGATACGACAAGGGGCAGTTCGGGCAGTGAAGTTACAATAACTTCAAAGGGTATTTACAAAGTAACGGGCAGCTCCGAAAACGTCACTATAAAAATAAACGACACAAATCAGTCGGGCAATATCTATCTTATACTTGATAACGTAAGCATGACAAATACATCAAACGCCTGCATATACGTTGAAGCGTGTGACAAGCTGATAATACAGTGTACGGGAAAAAACTTCCTTACATACAACAATTCCGACAGCAATTCAAAAATTGATGGTGCGATATATTCCAAGGATGATATTACAATAAACGGCTCAGGCAGTCTTGATGTAAATTCAAGTCTCCATGGAATAGTCTGCAAGGAAGATATGAAAATAACAGGTGCGACACTCAATATAAATTCCGATAATATCGGCATACAGTCAAGGGATTCTCTAAGAATAGACGGCGGCACAACTACAATACAGTCAGACCATGACGGCATACAGCTTGAAAATGATGACAATACAAGCTATTTCTGCATGGAAAACGGCTCTCTTACTGTAAATTCAGGTTATGACGGTATTTCGGTAAAATCCGCTGACAGCAGTACGACATTTAAAGGCAGTGTAAAAATAACAGGAGGTACTGTCAATATTACAGCGGGCGGCGGTTCAGATAATTCCAAGAGCAGCACTTCACAAAAAGGTATCAAGTGTGACGGTGAGATAGATATAGAAAATTCCACAGTGACAATTTCAAGTGCTGATGATGCCATACATGGAAAAGACAATTTTACAATAAACTCAGGTACACTGAACCTTTCAACAAGTGATGACGGTATCACAGCAACAGGAATAGTAACAATAAACAGCGGTGATGTTACCGTATCAAAATCATACGAAGGTATTGAGGGCGGTTCAGTCGTAATAAACGGCGGTAATATTTCGGTAACATCAAGTGATGATGGCATAAATACATCAGGCGGCTCTGATACGACTGCAAAAGATGATGCTTTGTGGGCTGAAGATTCAACAGGAAATATAAATATATCAGGCGGAAATATCTATATAAATGCCTCCGGTGACGGTCTTGATAGTAACGGCTCTGTTTATGTGTCAGGCGGTACTACTATAATAGAAGGTCCGACAACCGACAATAACGGTGCAATAGACAAGGGTGACGGTGACGGCTTCACTGCAAGCATAACAGGCGGTACAGTTCTTGCACTTGGTACTCCCGATATGGCGGTCAATTTCGACAGCGGTTCACAATGCTCGGCACTTGTCAATATATCAGGCTCAAAAGACACGGTTATATCCGTTGATGACGGCTCGGAGTTTACCTTCACTGCAACAAAAAATTTCACCTGTGCAGTGTATTCCTCACCAAAGATGACTCAAGGAAATATTTATACTCTCACAGCAGGCTCAAATACAGCTAAAATGGATTTCTCGTCAGATATTTATTACACTGATATAAACTGATCCCTTGTTAAATCTAAAACTTTGATGTCTTTGTCATTCCGAATGCAGTGAGGAATCTTTGTAAGATTCTTCGTCGCTGTCGCTCCTCAGAATGACAGGTCACTCAGTTGAAATGTAGAATTAGATTTTACAATGTACTAATGAAAAACTCCCTCACTTGTGAAAAGTGGGGGAGTTTGCTTTCATACTATGGTAATAATTATCAGAATACTCATTTATTTTACGATATTTGCATAATAACAATGCTTTTATCATCATTGTTATATGTACCTGATAATATTTTTGATAAAATATCATTCGGCTGATCTGAACCTGATAAAATATTTTTGAGATCAGCAGGACTGTATTTATCAGAAGCACTGTAAGACATAAGAATTATACGGTCATTTTTATGTATTTTCTCTATTGTATGTATCTGTATTATACCTTCGGATATCTCACGGTATTCTCCGAGATAATGAGTAAGGATTTTTTTATTTTCATCATATTCCTCGGAAGAAATATCATCCGCTCCCTCGGCAGCACGGTTCTGTATCTGTGAAACAAGAAAACATTCATTTGCATTGCTGTCATAGTAATATATCGGAGAATCTCCTATATTTGCAGTAACAAGAAAATCATCTGCAACAACAGCAGCGCTTATAGTAGTACCGCTTCCGAAACCGGGAGTTGCAACTTCACACACCGCTGTGTTTGCATATCTTATCGAAGCCGCTACAGATGAGATTATCCTGTCACGGTAGTTCAGGATTGAAAAATCATTTTTGTTTTTATCATATTGGTGAATGACCTTTCCGACAATGGCAGATATGAAGCTCTCTGCCGCTGCCACAGCACTTATCCTGCCGTTTGTCATACTGCCCATTCCGTCACAAAGTACAGCTACAGTGATATCTATATCATTGTATGGTCTCAATCGTATATATATAACATGATCTTCATTTTCACTGAATGAATTTACAGTAATATCCATCAAAAATCATTCCTCCTGTTCAGCGGTCACCGCCGTCAAAATAGCCGGCAAGTTCTCCGACACTACTATCAGCATTAATTCTAACATTCAATATATTTTTATTATATCATACAATGAAAAAATGTCAATAATATACATTTTTTTAATATAAATAGTACATTGGTAAAGCTATAGTAAACGTAATTTAAAATTTCCTTTTACTCGGAATGACATAGAGCAATTTATTTTGTCTTTTACTACAGCTTGAATTGTTCTGAAAAATATGTTATAATTATCAGAAAATGACGTTTAATAATTTGTCAGGGAGAATAATATAATGTATCTTAAGTCAAAATGGATATTGGTTTTAAAATTCAAAAATGTCCTGTTCTTTTTGGCAGGACTGTTCCTTACGATCATGGCGGTGTGGGATGTAGTATCTCTTACAGTATATTATTCGGGAGATTGGGACACTATAATACACGCCCGTTCGACACCTGAATCTGCAGTTGATTTTATGATAGGCTGTATTCTGCTTATCTGTATGAAAATTTCGGGAGAAGCTCTAAAAAAAGCACATTTCTATTCAAGCTATTTTGAAACGGCACTTTACAGCGATATCAGCTATGACGAACTTTCAAAGGTTACAGGCTGCAAAGCCGATAAAGTAAAGCGTGACCTGCATATTTTCAGAAACTTTTATATGAAACGCTTTTCATTTGTCAGAGATAATGAAGATGAACACATTGAACTGTACAGTAAAACCATTGAGTGCAGCTGTAAAAACTGCGGTGCAGTGATAGACAAGAAAATATATTTTGCGGGTATATGCCCGTACTGCAAGACATCAGACATATTCGCAACAGTCATAACGGATAATCAGGTATACAGTATCAAAAAAGATATCTCCGAAAAGAAAAACAAACCCGGATATTATCTGCAAAAGGATTTCTGGATAAAATTCGGCTGTCGTGTATTGGCACTTTCATTGGCAATTGTTGCTTTTTTGATTCTGTTCGGATTTACAATATACGATACTGCAAAATATAATGACCATGAATATCTTTTGGGACTGGTATTATCAGGAGAAGGTTACAGTTCAATAGAACTTAATCAAAAGCACATAATAGACTTTATCTTATTTGATATATTCTTTGCATTTATGTTTGTTCTGATAGCATTTTTCTGCTTAAAAAAGCTCTTGCTGATGTCGAAAGCCATGAGCTTCGATAATACATTTATTCATTCCAATAAACCAATGCTGAATTTCAGCGTTCTCAAAGGAAAAAATCATGCGGCATCATTGAGAAAAACCATTCAAAACGGTTATATCAAAAACTGTACAATAGAGAATCATGACGGTAAAATGAAAATATCATTGGAAAAGAAGATCGTCAAGGACAGTTGTCCATCATGCGGTGCATCTATTACAGGAGCTGTCAATGAAAATTACATTTGTCCGTTCTGCAAAAATAAAATTATCAAGGTAATCGAGAAAAAATAATAAATTACAGCCATGCAGATATGAAAATTATTTGCATGGCTTTTTTGGTTTTATATTATCAAATCCCCCTAAAACTTATTGTTTCAACCGGTTGACAGACATATATAAAAATAGTATAATTAAAAAATATAATGTCAGTTATAGTAAATGTCAATGAAAATATCCTTTTGTCCACGGAAATCAAGTTTCTCCAAAAGAAAAATAAAATTATGTCATCCTGAGCGAAAGCGAAGGATCTTTGTCACAAAAGTATCACGAAGACAAAGATTCCTCGCTTTGCTCGGAATGACATTGAGCAATTTATTTTGTCGTTTACTATAAATTATGAAAAGAGGATATAAAAATGATCTATGCAGAACATCTCAGAAAAGAATTCAAAAAAATAGTTAAGGAGCCTGGTCTCAAGGGCAGCTTCAAGGCTCTTTTCAAGCCCCTAAAGGAAACAGTTGTTGCGGCTGAGGATATCAGCTTCCATGTTCCGAAAGGAGAAATACTTGGATTTATCGGTCCTAACGGTGCAGGAAAATCAACAGTAATAAAAATGCTTACAGGTATCCTTACCCCTACAAGCGGTGAATGCCGTATAAACGGAAAAGTACCGCAGAACGACAGAAAAAATTATGTCCGTGAAATAGGAGCCGTATTCGGACAGAGAACTCAGCTTTGGTGGGATCTTCCGCTTCAGGAAACTTATCTTGTACTTAAGGAAATATATGAAGTAGATGATGCAAAATTCAAGAAGCGTATGGATTTTCTTAATGAAATACTTGAGCTTGAAAAATTTATCAAATCTCCTGTAAGAACCCTTTCTCTCGGTCAGAGAATGAGGGCGGATATAGCTGCTTCAATGCTGCACAGCCCGAAGGTTTTGTTTCTTGATGAACCCACAATAGGACTTGATGTTGTAGTCAAGGATAATATCCGTCAGGCAATCATGAAAATAAACAAGGAAGAACAAACAACGGTTATCCTTACAACACATGATATAAGCGATATCGAGCTTCTTTGCGACAGAATAGTAATGATAGACAAGGGAAAAAATGTTTATGACGGCTCACTTCATGAACTGCGTGAAAATTACGGTCAGACAAGAGAACTGGTTTTTGAAACGGACAATAATTCAAAGCTTACTGAAGAAGAATTCAGAAAAGGTCTGAAACTTAATGAAAACGACCTTGTTATAGAAAGCGACAAAAACAATTTCAAGGTCAGATTCAACAGCAGAAAACTCCCTGTCGGCGAAATGCTCGGCTATACCCTTTCACTTACCAAAGTAAAGGATATTTCCGTAAAGGACGCTGATATAGAGGAAATAATCCGTAATCTCTACAGACAGGGGGAAAAATCGGATGAATAAGATAAGAAAAAGCTATGTACCCTTTATGAAGGCAGGTATGCAAAATCTGATAATCTACAGGCTGAATTTTATCGGCTTTGTTATAGGCGGACTTATTTACTGCTTTGTAATGTTCTATTTGTGGAGGGCTGTATTTGCTTCAAACGGCGGAGATGCTTTTCTCGGCTTTTCAATGACAGATATGGTGATATATCTGTTTTTGTCAAATACGACAAGTCAGCTTATATTCAGCAGTGTAAGCAATGAGATAGGTGAAGAAATCAGGGACGGAAGCATCAGTATGAGACTCCTCAAGCCTGTCAATACAGACCTCAGCTATATGTTTACCGAACTTGGAACAGTATTTATGAAGCTCGTTGTGCTTCTTATCCCGATGATACTCGGACTTGAGATATACAGGTACTGTGCAACAGGAAATGTCATGTTCAACGTCGGAAACTTCCTGTTATATCTTTTCAGTGCCGTGCTTGCGTATATAATATCATTCAGGGTAAATCTGTGCTTCGGGTTCATAGCATTCTATGTCAAGAACCTTTGGGGCATAGGGATACTCAAAAACAGCATCATCGGCTTTTTGTCAGGTTCACTGATACCTCTTGCCTTTATGCCTGACGGACTTAGGGTATGTCTGGAATATATGCCATTTGCATCTATGAGCTATACACCTGTTATGATCTATATGGGAAAATATGGAACATATGAGATAATTTTCCGTCTCGGACTGCAGATAGTATGGTCTGTCCTGCTGTATGGTCTGTCAAAGCTCATATGGCTGGGAGCAATAAAACGACTTTGTGTACAGGGAGGCTGACAATATGAAACGCATATGGAAAATATACAGACTGCTTGCGGCTCAGAACCTAAAGCGTATCATGGAATACAGAGCTGACTTTCTTACAGGAGCTGTCAGCTTTCTTATTGATCAGGCAGTGGGAATCGCTTTTATATTTATAATTTTCACACAGATACCTCAGCTTGCCGGCTTTACATTTGAGCAGATACTGTTTATATACGGTTTTTCTCAGATACCGAAGGGACTGGATCACCTGCTTGCAGACAATCTGTGGTGTGTGGGATATTTCATTGTAAGAAAGGGTGATTTTGACAAATATCTCATAAGACCTGTCAATCCGCTGTTTCATGTAATTGCCGAGACCTTTCAGGTAGATGCGATTGGTGAACTTGTTGTAGGAATAGCACTTCTGATATATGCTTCTCCCGGTGCAGGACTGCATATTACAATATGGACAATACTTTTGTCGATAATTGCAGTTCCGTTTGCTGCACTTATATATACCTCACTGAAGATAATAACAGCGTCTCTCGCCTTTTGGTTGAAAAGCAGCGGATTTATTATACAGATGGTCTATGGAATGAACGAATTCTCAAAATATCCCACGACCATATACAGCCTTCCTGTAAGGATATTTGTAACATACATTATACCGTTTGCATTTACAGGATATTATCCATCATTATTTATTCTCACAGGTAATAATGCGTTATTCAATATAGGCGGTGTGATTGCAATATCATCTGTATTGTTTGTTATTTCAGTTTTTATCTGGAACAAGGGCATATCAGCATATGAAAGTGCCGGTGCATAAAACTCAAAACCCGTACTCATACAGTTAAAACTGTCTGAGTACGGGTTTTCGGATATGATAGTCTTTTTTGCAGCCAAAAATATATATTTAACGTGAGTTCGATCGAACGCAGTGAGGAATCTTCAAAAGATTCTTCGTCGCTGTCGCTCCTCAGAATGACAGTATAATAATTTTTCGTTTTCATCGAACTCACGTTATTTAAGATTCCTCGCTTTGCTCGGAATGATATATAGCAATTTATTTTCCTTTCACCAGATGATATTGATATTATACTATAAAATGACGCAAAACCGCTTTTAATTATGTACGGCTTTCCGTCATTTTTTATATCATTTCCATCCTATGTTTGAAGATATATACTGTTGTTTTTGCATGGTAGAATTCGCTGAAAATTTTTGCCTTTACTCACATATTGGTCACTTTTAATGTAAAGAACTTCTTTTCGACAGTCTCTGTGCTGTCCTTGACTTTGATACAAACATCATAATCGGTTGAATTTGCAGGCTTTATTGCTACACTTGCATTTGTTGAGAAATTCTGCTTTGTAGTCCATTTTGTATCAGAAACTTTCTTGTATACCATCTGATACTGATATGGTGCTGTACCGCCTGTTGCCGAGCCTGTCAATGTGACTGTTTCTCCAAGTGTAATTGACGTTGCGGAAACGGTTGATGTATTTGCCAAAGGCTCAATATAATCAGCCGCAAATGTATGTTCGGTGTCGGCATGACCACATTCACAACTCTTATAATAATATGCTTTGCTGTTTTCCTTGTCGATTGATACAAGATATTCGGGGCTTTCGACCTCTTTGTTACAGTTATGTGTCGGGATAATGTGAAGTAAAATCTTATCTGTTTTGGATTTTGCGATAATATCGCTTTCGGAAATTTCGGTATCTTCATTTTCACCCGTATAAGCTGTAAGAGAGTGAATTTTATTTTCAATAGACAATGTGCCTTTGTCGTATATCAAAGAACCGTAATATACATTTGAGGAAATCAAGCCGTTAAAATCAATTTCACCGTTGTGATAATATACAGTGCCGTTGTTTTCACAGGTGAATACACCCATTGCATTATCAACAGTTAATTTACCTGTATTTTTAAGATAAATATTTTTAGCAGATGTAATGCCCGAACCTGCACTGAAATATTGATAGCCTGTATTGACAAGCGTTAAATTGCCGTCACCTGTAAGAGTTATGTTTCCATAGCCGTAAATCACATTTTCATACAAAGTATCGCTGATATGTTGTTTAGTGATAATATTATCACCGATAAGATGAATGGTAATATCGCTGTCGGCAACGATTGCACCGCTTGTTTTGGGATAGCTTGTTGAACCAATGGAAGTAGTGCCTGTTTTATTGCCTTTGGCATTGAGAGTGTAGTTTTTGAGGGTGAGAGTATTTGTTTTTTCGTCATAATGCCAGCCGTCTTTGTCAAGAGAGCCGTTATTGAGGTATGTTACTCTCATGTCACCGAGATAAAATCCGTAATCCTTGCTTGCAGTAGTAAACTGTTTGGTATAGATAAATCCGTTTTTGCCCTGTTTGTAGTACAGAGTGTAAGTTGTTGCAGGGGTAAGACCTGTTATTGTATTTGTTTTGAACCAATGTACATTGTCAACGGACACAAGCAAATCATTTCTTGATATTCTTGCCTCTTTTGCGAAAGGCGTTACTGTGATGCTGTCAGCCTTGAAAGTATGCACGGTAATGGTGGAATTTTGTGTAAGCTGACTAGCACCGAGGTTGGAGCCTGAAACATAGAAGTTGTTTCCTGTCAGGTTGACATAAACGTTGCCCTGCGGCGTGGCGATCAGGGTGTTGGCGCCTTTCAGCACCAGCGTTACGCCGAAATCTGCGGCAAACTTTTTAGCAATACGATATCTGTCTGACTGCACCTCTGAAACGCTGATCCCAAGCAGCCTTGCAAGCTCGCCGGGGTGTGGTGTGAGGATCAGAGGTGCTGCTGACCGTTTTAATATATTTATATTCATCGAGATTGCATTTATGCCGTCTGCATCCAGCACCATTGGTTTCGTGCCGCCGTCGATGAGCAGCGCTACAAGACTTCTGGTGTTGCCGTTCAGTCCCAGTCCGCAGCCCAATAGACACGCATCCGTGTTTTCGGTGATGAGCTTCATGATGCGCATATATTCGTCAATGTCCACGATACCGTCTGCACTCTGCGCAAGAGGGAAGTAGACAGGTTCGGGCAGCTTTGCGGCAACGATGGGATAAATGGATTCGGGCAGAGCAAGTCTGAGCAGTCCGATGCCGCAGCGAAGGGCGGCTTCTGATGCCATGATGGCAGCGCCTGCCATTCCGTAACTGCCGCAAAGAGCCGTCAGTATGCCGTTAGTGCCTTTGTGGGCAGAGTTTGGTTTTTTCGGAAAGGGATGCTCAGCGGCAAAGGTATCGGTAGAAAGCATGGTGTAGGAAGAATGCCGGAGGATCTTCTGAGGGATACCCACGTCTGCAACGGAAATT
>CADCDE010000005.1 GCA_902800065.1 uncultured Ruminococcus sp. | reverse complement strand
AGTTTCTGCACTTGCCTGCGTAAAAGAAAGTACTTCTCCGCAACATTTTTCTCCAAGACATCCGACAATGTACACACGATTTCGGGATTGGGGAACTTTGAAATTTTTGCTGTTAAGCACCTGCCATGCGACATCATACCCCAATCCATCCAATGTAGAGAGGATCGTTTCAAACGTCCTGCTTTCGTCATGGTTAAGAATTCCGAAGACGTTCTCAAGGAGTAGAAACTTAGGTCTTTTAACGGCAGCAATCCTTGCAATCTCGAAAAACAATGTTCCACGAATATCGTCAAATCCTTTTCGGGCTCCTGCGATAGAAAAGGACTGACACGGGAATCCGCCGCAAATAAGGTCGATATCGGGTAGCTGTTCGGGTACGATTTTGGTTGCATCTTCAAAAAACAATTCACCTTCCGTATTATACATAGCTTCATATGCTTGTCGGGCGTACTTGTCAATTTCACAGTATCCCACACATTCAAAGCCGCCTATGGCTTCGAGTGCGGAACGGAAACCGCCGATGCCTGCAAACATATCAAAATATCTGATCGGCATAGTACATCCGACCGCCTGCAGAATTTTTTATCACGCTCCTTACAAATTCATTTTCATACCGTCATTTTCTTCTGATTGTAAATCCATCTTTTCGGCTTCAATCTCCGAATCGGTCAACTTGCGGAAATCATCTACATTGGGAATTACTCCCAGAGTTCTGCCGTTGTCCCATTTCGGATGAATAGTGCCTGCGTCGTCCACCAGCATGACAGTTCCTCTTGTGCCTGACGGTACGGGTGCATAGGGATCGTCCATGCCGATAAGCTGAATTCTTGTGCCGGGCGGATACATTTTTTTGATGTTGTCCACCATTGCTTTGGGTAAAATTGAGTTGTTCATTTTGTTCTTCCTCCGCATTAAAAAGTTTCGTCCGATAAAAAATATATTTGTCGGACTTCTGATTTTGGGCTTTTCCAGTTTTAAAATTTGTTTCACCTCCGTTGTAAAATAAAAAAAGACCTTGATGTTTTTACAATGAATGAAAAACGATCAAGGTCTTGGCAATAAAAAAGAGAGCAATTTAAAAAAAACTGCTCCCGAAATATCGTTAAAATATGTTCTGTAAAGGTTCGAATCCGATTTTGAGGAAAAAAGCCTTTTTGACATCTTTGAAAATCAGTTAAAAATACATTGCCGAAATACGCAAAAAAGCCTGATAAAATCAGGCTTTTTCGGTGACATCTTTTTTATACACCTTAGATGGCTGGGGAATAGGGATTCGAACCCCAACAAACAGAGTCAGAGTCTGTCGTGCTACCGTTACACAATTCCCCAATATTTTATTTTACGTGTCTCTCAACAACGATATTTATTATACTACAGCGTTCTTCAAAAGTCAATAGTTTTTTCAAAAAATTTTCGAGAAATTTTTCGTCAGACGAACAGACTTTATCATCTGTCCGTCTGATGTTTCTTTCATTCAGTCAATAGCAAAGAACTTCGTGACCGTCCTCGGTGACAAGCACCATTATTTCCCACTGTGCAGACGGCTTACCATCGGCTGTATAGACTGTCCAGCCGTCTTCCTTGTCGATAAATACCTTGTCCGTACCCATATTGACCATTGGCTCGATTGTGAATATCATACCAGGAACCAAAAGCATTTCCTCGCCTGCCTTGGAAACATAGCTTACCCAAGGATCCTCATGAAATTCCAAGCCCACTCCGTGACCGCCTATCTCACGCACTACACTATATCCGTTCTTAACGGCGTGTTCATGCACTGCCTGTCCCATATCTCCGAGGAATGTCCACGGCTTTACCTTCTCCAAGCCTACTTCAACACATTCCTTGACAACATCAACGAGTTTTTTATTTTCGGGGCTGACATTGCCTATACAGAACATTCTTGATGAATCAGAGAAATATCCCTTGTATATAGTGGAACAGTCTACATTTACAATATCTCCATCCTTGAGAACTACTTTATCAGACGGTATACCATGACAAACCACATTGTTTATCGAGGTACAAACGCTTTTCGGATAGCCCTGATAATTAAGCGGAGCAGGGATACCGCCCAATTCAGCAGTCTTCTGTGCAACAAGGTCATCTACCTCCTGCGTAGTCATGCCCTCACGGATATTCTCCGCAACATAATCAAGCACTGCTATATTTATCTTACAGCTTTCCTTGATAGCCTCTATCTGCTGAGGAGTCTTTATAATAGAGCGGTCAGGCACTTCATGTCCCTCACTCCTGTAAAACGATATCCTTGAATCAAAATCCTCATGGCATTTCTTGTATTTTTTTCCGCTTCCGCACCAGCACGGATCATTTCTTCCCAGTTTAGAACTCATTTTTAATATTATCCTTTCATAATTTATCTTGATTAATTATACTCTTATTATCCTCAAAAGTAAATACAAAAAAAAGTAACATTTTATTATATTTCCGAATATCATATTATCAGAAAACCAAAACAAAGGAGCTGAATTTTTCAAATGTCATGCAAATCAAATGAATGTTCATGCTGTTCAAAAGCCTCAAAGATACTTGCAGGAACAATAGCAGGTGTGATTCTCGGTATCATCGGAGGAATCCTCTTTGCAAACTCAATAATAACCGCTACTTTTGTAACGGCTCTTACTGCACTCATCACTGCAATAATATTCCTGTTCACAGTCATCATTCTATCGGCTGTCACCGGATGTTCCTCAAAAGCAAAGACCTGTATAAAATGCGGTGCAGGCGGAATATTTTTCGGCATATTCGGAACTATCCTCTCAGCAGTATTCGCATTATCCGTTCCGCTCGTTGCAGAATCGGTTTTTTCCGCTGTAATAGTCGGATTCCTGTTCTTCTTTTTCACCTTCATGATTGTACAAATGCTTTTCCTGACTCTCTGCACCTCCAAGTGTGAATAATATTATTAAAAAAGTCGCTTTTTTGACCTTTTTTCTGTCGGAAAAGCGTCTTTTTATTGATTGACATAGAATTATTCTTATTGTATTATAATAATATAATATTTATTCTTCAGGAGGTCGTATTTTTCAATGAGCAACGAGGCTAAACAATTACATTGTCCATACTGCAATGCAGACCTGAAATTCTTTCCCCAATCACAAAATTTCACCTGCGAATACTGCAAGAGTGAATTTACCGAAGAAGAAGTAAAAGAATTTCAGCAGAATCTTGACGATATCCCAGAAAATGACGAATTGACTCAAGATGACATAAACCGTCAGACACAATTTGAAGAAGAAAATAAACTCTATTCATGTCCAAGCTGTGGAGCTGAAATCGTTAGTGATGCCAATACTGCTGCTTCATTCTGTTATTACTGCCACAATCCCGTTATCCTCAAGGGCAGAGTCGAAGGAAAATTTGCTCCTGCAAAAGTCCTGCCGTTCTCTCTTGACCATGACAAGGCTGTCGATACTTTCAAAACATGGGCTAAATCTAAATTATTTATCCCAAAAGACCTTATATCAAATTCTCAGATAGAAAAGATGACAGGCTTGTATGTGCCGTTCTGGGTGGCAAATGCAGCTACCTCTACCCATGTCGAAGCTACAGGTACAAATTACCGTCACTGGACAAGCGGTGATTACAGATATACCGAGAGAAGTACATATAAAATAGAACGAGATATATCAGTACAATATACAGGCGTTCCCGGTGACGGCTCTCAGAAAATCGAGGATGCTCTTATGGAGGCTATCGAGCCTTTCGACTACACTCAGGCAAAGCCCTTTGAAATGGCTTATCTCAGCGGATTTTTCGCTGACAAGTATGATGTTGAAAAGGAAAAGATGTTTCCGAGAATAAAAGAAAGAATGTTCAACAATAATCGTGATATCGTCAATGCCACGATACATTATCAGAGTGTCAGCGGAAAACGTGAAAACAATAAAATCGAAAAGCTGAGCTGGCAGTATATGCTTTTGCCTGTATGGTTCATGACCTTCAATTACAAGGGTAAAACGTGGGAATATGCCATCAACGGTCAGAGCGGCAAAATTGCAGGTGAACTCCCCATCTCTACGCCCAAGCTGCTTTTCGCAAGTATTCTTTCGTCAGTCCTTGTAGCCGCTGCAACATTCTTTATAGGAGGATTTTTTCTGGGATGAAAAAGAAAATTTTTATATCACTTATACTTTCATTATGCCTTGTTTTCGGCAGTACAACTGTATTCGCTGAAAACAGTAAATCAGAAGATGATTTTTCTTCCGATGAATACTATGATGAATATATCTATGACAACGAACACATCAATGATGATTTATCCTATGACGAAAACACAAAAATATCAGAATATGATGAAGATGAAGACGAAACATTTGATTCTGATGTCTCCTACGATGAATATGATGAAGAACTCAGACTGTTCTTCAACAACGATACACTCTTTGACCAAAAAGTATATTTTTATGATGCATCATCAAAAGTCCCCTATTATACCACACAGAATATATACAATGAACTTTACAAGACGGCGTTCCTGACGGGAAATAATATAGCATTTTATATTGATGACACAAAAAGAAGCGACAATGAAATAGATAAATTTTCATCATGGGGACTTGATTATATATTCCTAAGCGACAGCCTTCAGAAAAACAATGAAATTTCCGTCTTCGTGTACTTTGATATGCAGTACGAAGGAAAAATAAATATTCACACGAAAAGTGTCGGTCATTCCGATTACATACAAAGTACCGACCTTGATAATATTATCCAGCAAATGCAGGATATTGCAGATAAATATCCCGTTACCGAAAATCTTGACAATACTCTCACATCATGCACTGAAACATTCTGTGACAGCTTTGATTTACTTACCCAAAACATCATACAAATTCCAGCTCAAAGAAGAAGCCTTACAGGTCGTGCTCCTGAAACATATTATAATTTCGACTATTACAAGGACAATACCGTTTATTACAATGATGAATCGGGAATATTCAACAAACAACAAAGACAAAAAATAATTGACTTACTCAAGGATACTTCCCGAAAAATCGGCTTCAATCTTGCTGTATATACCGCCGGCTATAACAGAAGCGACTCTCAGGTAGAAGACTTTACTGAACGTGGTGCTATGGAAATTTTCGGACTTGATACCCCAAACGGTACAATATTCCTGTATGTAGACCTTGACGGATATTCAAATCCCTGTGATTCAATGTACTGCTATCATCAGCCATTCCTGTACTATACAAGCGAACTGTTTGGCAACAGGATAGACAAGATACTCGAAGCTATGCAGAAGCATTTCCCGAAATCAGGCGAAGAAATATACCCTGATAATATATATGCAGGCTTGCAGGAATACTGTGATCAGCTTATCAAATATAAGGACATGGGCATGGAGGAGGGCTGTTATTATTATGACTCAGCTATCCAAAGATATATCGTAGTCCGTGGCGGTAAGGCTGTACAAACACAGACGGTACACTGGGTACTCCCTCTCATTATTGCCATAATTATCGGACTTATTGTATTTTTAGCTGTTTATTTCGGAGTAAAGCATGAATATAAATTCAAATCCTCTGCAAGTGCATCTGAATATACCTCGGGAAACAGCACCCATCTCAATGTCAAAAACGATATTTTCCTCGGCTCACACGTCACCAAAACGCATATTCAACACAGCAGCGGTCATGGCGGCAGTCATCACAGAAGCGGCAGTTTCCACGGCGGCGGTCACAGCGGCGGCGGTGGCGGCAGTAGACACAGATAAATCAATAAACATCACATCACTTTGTCATTCTGAGAAACGAAGTGACGAAGAATCTTTCAAAGATTCCTCGCTTCGCTCGGAATGACAAAAATAATCGCAATGACAAAGCGGTTTATGTGTTTTTTATACATAAACCGCTTTTTGTCGTATAATTTTTTTGTAGTTAAGTGATACAAAATGGATATTTATGTATTTTTTAGGTAAATTATACATAAAAAATTGACAAATTATTAACAAAAATTTTTCTGATTAAAATTTATATTTCTCTTGATACATTTTGACGATAGTGTTATAATGACTTTGTTAAGAAATTTATTTTTTTAAATATCTTGACAAAATAAATCGGAGGTGCAAAATATGGCAAAAGGTGACAACAGACTGAAGGTTCTTTATGTTGTGGATATTTTCAAGAAAAACAGTAAACAAAAATCTCTCGATGACAAAAACAGATTCTTGAGTGCCAATACTCTCATACAGATACTTCACGATGAGTATGAGCTTAATGCTGACAGAAAATCCATCTACAGCTATATACAGAGTATGGAACAATACGGCTTTGAGTTTGATAAAAGCAAAAAAGGCTATTATCTTGTGAGCTGTCCTGATGACGAAAACAAAAAATATGCCTTTGAAACCGCTGAACTCAAGATGATCGCTGATGCCCTTACTCTCTCTCATTTCTATCCAGTAAAGAAAACCAGACAAATGATCAAAAAACTTGAGCATCTTATGCCTGAAAACGGCAATTCATTACAGAACAATGCGATATTCCTTGAAAACGTAAATAAAAGTGAAAATCCCTCTGTAGTATACAATATAGACAGCGTATGTCAGGCAATTGATGAAGATAAGCAGATAATCTTCCACTACTATAACATAAAGCCTGAGCTTAATTCAGGTAACAACCGTTTCATTACAGAATACCGTGAGGAAAACGGTCAGCCTAAAAAATATTTACAAAGTCCCTATTCCCTCATATGGAAAAATGACGGCTATTATCTTCTGACCTATGACAGTGCAAAAAAAGATATGTGTACTTTCCGTGTTGACAGGATGTGTGATGTTATCGTTCTCAACGGTAAAGACAATGACATCGAAAACAAGCCCCGTGATGGTCACAGCTTCTTCAGCAAAATAAACATTACCGAATATTCAAATACTGCATTTGATATGTTCGGCGGAGAAAAAACAGATATTTCTCTGCGTGTCAAAAAGAATCTCGCCAAGGTCATAGTTGACAAATTCGGCAAAAATGTCAGCATATACAAGGACAAATTCGATGATGATTATTTTCTCTGTTCCACCAAGGTACAAAAAAGCAATATGTTCTATTCATGGGTAAGCGGCTTCGGAAATGATATCCAGATTACATACCCAGAGGATGTCCGTCAGGATTACATAGAGTATCTCAAAAATATCCTCAATGGATACCAGAACCTTAACGAGCTTGAAGAAAAATCCAAAAAGTGAGGATTGAGGAGTGAGAATTAAGCAGTTATCTGCCGTTTCTCACTCCTCACTTTTCACTCCTCACTTAAAAAGTCCCGTCTTCGTCTATCGTATTGAAAAGCAAATGAATATAACTTTCATGATACGGTATGAACTCACCGCAACCTATCATATCAAGTATTTCTGTCTCATTCGCCCACCTGACAGCCTGCACTTCTTCTTCCTGAATTTTAACGGTATCAATATCAACATTCTCTCTTATCAGATAGATATCATCAAAACCGCTCCTGAAATTCATTGTGAATTTCGGACGCATATCCGACATATCCATATGAATCCCCAATTCTTCTTCAAGCTCCCTTTGTGCACTCTGTGAGCTCGTTTCCCCTGCCGTTACCTGACCACCTGCGGTTATATCCCACATATCAGGAAAAATATCTTTTGTTGTCTGCCTTTTCTGGACAAGCATCTCATCCCTGTCATTGAATATACACAAATGCACAACAAGTCTGTATCTGCCTTCGGGAAGCTCATCTCCCCTTTCAGCCGTTTCATTCAGTGCCTGTCTGTCTTTATCATACAAATCAATTATTTCCATTTTCTTTCCTCAAATCTATTCTTTCAATTATATTCCTTGCAGTTTTCCTCTCACTGTCATTATCATATTCATCGGTATTTTCAAGAATATACACTGCCTTTTCATATGCTTCATCAAAGCGTTCCATATCCTCCAAAAATTCCGCATAGCAAGCCGTTATTTGTATTCTTTCAAAATCATTTTCGGTTTCTTCAAGAGCCTGCTTCAAGAGAATTTCGGATTTTTCAAACTGCCGGTTATCAAGCATGAACAATGCTTTTTGAAATTTAAGGTTCACTTTTTATATCGTCTTCTTTCCTCAAATCTTCATAATATACTGCCATCAGGAATAATTGCTTGACTATACGCATTTATCAGTTTTTTCAGAAAATCATTCTCAAACCCGACAATCTGACTATCAAAAATCAGTCCGAAATCATCTGAAACATAGCCTGCCAATTCACCGTCACAGGCTTCGCATACAATCATAAATGCTTTTTCTCTTACACATGAACAGTCATTTTCCTGCTGTTCACTATAACCATATCGCCTTTTCATATTTTCAACATAATTGTATGTTTCAATCCACTCACTGTCAAACACTTCTTCATCTCTGCTGTCAAGCAAATCATCAACTTCAATATCATCATAACACATATCTTTAAGATTTGAGAGCAACATATTAATATCCACTCTTAACACCTCTGTTTACCATCAGAACAATTTAACTTTCACGTTTTATAAGATTATTAAGCTTCTTGTCAAATGTGCATATCTCATAGCCTGATACAGTATAATATGCACACAAAAGGCAATCTACAAAATCAAGTGAAGTTTTCCCAAAATAGTAAATTCCTTTTATCAAGACATCGGTTTTTTCTGATTTAACATGAGGGTCATCCAAAAATGAAGATACTATATCAACTGTTGTACTTCTATCAATATGATATACTTTTGTCATCACATAAATAACTTCTGCAATTACCTCAGGCAATACCAAAACTTCTTCATTCTCAATAAGTTTTTCTACTATATCAGCAGCACTTTCATCATCTTGAATCAAAAAACGAAGAATCATATTCGCATCAAGAATTTTCATTTTTCACGTCCTCCAAAAATTTCAAATGCTTTTCTACCGCAGCACTTTCCCAAGCTGTTTTTTCCAACGGAATTTTAGAAGGATCTGCAAATTTATGAAGAACACCTTTTAACGATTTTATATTACTCTTTTTTTTCATGTTTGGCGAATTTTTACGCATAACCTGCACAATTGCCATCAAAGCATTAAATTCCTCGTCTGTCAGTTCATCTATCATACTGTAAGCCCATTCTCTTGCACTCATGCCAAAAACCTCCTTCAAAAATATTCTCAGTTCTGCATCTTGTCTGCAACTTCTCCCTTTTTCTTGTAAATGCTCTTTTCGGGAACGTATCCTCGTACCATCGACAACGGATAGATATTTGTATTCCTTCCCACAACTGTACCAGGATTCAATACCGAATTACAGCCGACCTCAACATTATCTCCCACTATTGCACCAAACTTCTTCAAGCCCGTTTCAAGCCTTTCATCTCCGACAGGTATCGTTACAAGACTCTTATCGGATTTAAGATTGGATGTTATAGAGCCTGCACCCAAGTGTGCCTTATATCCCAAGATTGAATCGCCTACATAGTTATAGTGCGGTACCTGTGCATTGTTGAAGATAATGCAGTTTTTAAGCTCAGTTGAATTTCCGATAACTGCACCTGCTCCGACAATGGCACTTCCTCTGATAAATGCACAGTGTCTTACTTCGGCATTTTCACAAATAACCTAATTTTATGATAAAATCCTTTATTTTCGGCAGTGCCTCCCAAGGATATGTAAGTCCCTCAAATATGCCTGATGCAATGGTCTGCGACATATCCAGTAAGTTTTCTGTTCTCAAATGCTCGCTCATAAATTTACCTCCGAAATTCAAAATAAATCATCTTCGGGAATATCCTGATAAAATCCCCATGTATCATCGCTGAATTTTCCCGCAAGGAAGGTTATTTCCCTGTCGGGCGCTTTTATTTTATAGAATGAAAAGCTGTACGGCTTTTTGTCATCGGGATCGAGAACAATGTCACACTCCCCCATTGACTGCCATTTATGCTGAAAAACATCCATCCCTTGTATACAGAATTTTCTGCCGTTGGAACGCCCCAGAAATGTATATTTTTTCAAATTATTCTCACTCCTTGCACATACCACGCAGTATCAGATAATGCTTTATCAGCTCGGCACATTTATCGACACCAACTGTACCGCTGTTGATGCAAAGGTCATAGTTTTCAGGATCGCCCCATTTTTTATCTGAATAATACTCATAATAGTTCTTTCTTGATTTATCCACATTTTTTATGACCTTTTGAGCTTTCTCTTTTTCGACATTGTGAACATCCACTGCATATTCCATTCTCTTTTCCATATCAGCGTAGATGAAAATTTTCACACAATCTTTCCTTTCAGACAGAACATGATCCGCACATCTTCCAACTATCACACAGGGTTCAGCCGAAATTTTTCTTATGATATCATGCTGGAGCAAAAACAGCTTATCATTTATCGGTATTTGCGGAGATATGCCGTAATCCAGCATTGTTGATGATGCTGCACCTATCGAAAGGGCATATAAAAGACTGTTTGTTGCCTTTTCATCATACTGCTCAAATATTTCAGGGCTTACACCGCTTTCCTTTGCAGCAATATTGATAAGCTCCTTATCATAAAACTTTATGTTCAGAGAATCAGCGAGCATTTTTCCTATTGCCCTTCCTCCACTTCCATATTGCCTTGCTATTGTGATTACCATAAAAAACACCTCTTCTGATAATTTTTATTATTATAACACATTTGTAAATATTTTCCAATATTTTCAATAAGTTTTTTTAGTCAAAATCCGTTTTTTTATATATTTTAAAGTCTTTGTTTCACCGTTATCTTTAAGATATTTAAGCATTTTTTCGAGTAATGCTGCGGTTTCGGGATGTATTATATAATGACTCTTTGACTTCATGTAATAATCATAGGCATCTGAATCCTTATAGTCCTTTCCCCTGTAATTCTTTGAAGCCGCTACCCTGTCACAGAACATCTCTACAACATATTTCAACGGCATTTTCATACCTACCATTGTACTTCCTTCATCAAGACCGTAATCTATCCAGTATTCAAGATGATGCTTGTTTCTGCCCTTATGATGAAGCCATGCAGATGTATATCCCCTTTCTTCTCTCTCTGCAGCATTCGGACTTCTTGTTCCCTGATAATACCTTGCACCTACCAAAAATTCTGTCGGAGAATACTTCGACATATCATGCAAAAGCCCCTGCTTATATAATCCCAATTTGAAGCAAAGCTCCATAACATATTTTTTATGCCTGTTTATTGTCTTTAAATGCTCAAGCCACTGCATAAAAAATCACCTCTCATAACCTGAAAAAATTTTTCCTGTCCCTTATATCACAGTTATAATATAAAATAAGTCGTGCAAGTGCTGTTTCATCAGATACATTATATATCGGTACTGCACCGTTTTTTATCAGCATATCACTTGTCTCATAAACAGAACCGTCTCTCACAGCAGTTATATAAAAATCAATATTTTTGCTTTTACACAATTCAAGAAAATCAATCGCATTTTCCGCACCGTTTGTTTTTGCAGTGCATGAATGGTATGTCACATGAAGTACGGCTTTGACGCTTTCGGGAATCTTTATTGCCGAATACATCATTGACGGGTACGGTTTTATCATTAAAACATCATTTTTCAGAGAGATTTTTTCATCATCAAAAAAACGCTCTTTCCTAATATCGTAATCCTGTATTTTTTCATATACTCCATTTATTACTTTTCCGAAAATTTTATTTTTAAAAGAATTGAATTTTCCAGAAAATCTGTCTGCCTCAATAATATCATTGGCAGTAAATACGGTGCAGAAAATTTTTCCCCAATTTTGATAAACCGTAAAGATTCCATTTTGAAAAGTGTTTATAACGGTGACGGCTGAACGGATATTTTCAACGGCATTGCTCCTTTTATCATCAGGAATATAATTCGATGCCGTTATCACAACGGGTATATCAAAGTGATTCAAACATATCCCAAGCATAGCCGAAGTATATGAAAGTGTATCACTGCCATGAGTTATTATAATTCCTCTGTAATCGGATGTATTTACTTGATACAGGAAATTCACAAGAATTTCCCAGTGATTTTTGTCCAGATTTTCGCTTAATATATTAATCGGCTGTGTTACTTCAAATTCAACGACTGGGCGATATCGTTTCTTGAAAATCTCCAAAGCTCTGCAATTATTTTCCTTGACGGATATAATGCCGTTATTGGAGTAACTTCCGATAGTGCCGCCTGTCATTACAACAAGTATTTTTTTCATATATATTTTCTCTCCCAAAACTCTTACTATAATTATTATACCCCCGCTGTAATATATTTTCAATATTATTTATCGTCTCCACTGAATTATAATTATTTTTTTATTTTTTTTGAAAAAACACTTGCATTTTGAAAATCAATGTGATATAATATCCAAGTACTCAAACGAGTGCAGTATATGCGCCGATAGCTCAGTTGGATAGAGTGACTGGCTACGAACCAGTAGGTCGGGGGTTCGAGTCCCTTTCGGCGTGCCATATAAATTCAGAGGCAAGGTTTTTACCTTGCCTTTTTATTTTTCCATAAATAACAAGACCATCATTCGTAAAATTACAATTTTCACTCAAAAAAACCGCCAGACAGCTTTTTAAATACTGCCTGACGGTCATTTCTTTTAGCGAAATCCAAAATCTGTTTTAATCTTCGTACTCGTCTTCGCCGGTACCCGATTCTGTAATAACATCTTCCGTATCAAACTCGATAATTTCTATTTCAGCTTTTGTATATTTTTTCTTCATTGCATAACACCTCATCAGGAATCTTGTGGGATAATGCCGTTGTGAACCAAATCAGCCTTGACAATAGGACTGTAAACGTTGTGTTCCTCTCCGCCTGCATCTTGATACAAAAGATATGCTCGAACACACCATATATCATTTGTATCTACATTACCCTTTGTCCATGTATATTTGAATGATTTATAATTTTTGCAGGTAGTATCATTATATCTCTTGAAACGTGCAATGTCTATATTCGGAACATTATCATATTCGGCTGTAATGTCGCTTTCCTTGCAGGCAACTATACCTGCTCTCAATATTGTAGCATTATCAGGCACAGACACAACAGATACAAACGAAATTTTATTTCCGTCATGAACGGTTACGTTTTCGATATATGCTGTACCGACTTTTTCTTCGGGTTTGTCCTGGAATACCGCTGAGAGCGTTGTATCTTTTGACGGCATACGGAATGCATAGGTTGTTTCATAGCCAACTTTGACAGGAGAAACGGAATCTTCATCCTGTTTTGTCCAATAGGAGAATTTCTGACCTTCCGCACCGCCCGTTGCTGTAACGTATACTTGGTCTGACGGCTTAAAAGTGCCTGTTGTGCCACCATTCTTTATTTTGCCGTTATTGACTGTAACGGTGTATTCCTCATCTTTCTGCTCGTACACTTCATTTATGATAATGGCATCATCGGAAATTTCTGCAACAAGACCTGCAAGAGCAGTTATCAGATTTTCCTGTTCATCAATACCATATTTTGTGTTGTTGAGTGTCCAGCCTACCAACTGATAGCCGTCAATATAGGATGCAGAGGGTATATTTGCACGTATTTGGCTTTTAACGCTTTCATCTGAGAACGAACCGTTTACTGCAAAAATCTCCAAAGTGGTTTTATCCTTGCCGTTGAAGCCCTTGAACTGTATATTGACCGTTTTTTCTGTCCAGTGTGCCGTAAGGGTAATATCTTCTGTTACAGGCGTATTGAAATCATACAGTGTATCGACAAGATACCAGCCGTCAAAAGTATAGCCATATTTTACTGGTGCTTCCGGCTCAGTTGCTGTTTCATTGTGATAAATGGTCTGAGAATCAACACCGGAATCAAAATTAACACAGTGTGTGACAGCTTCCGCATAAAGAACATAATTATTCCATTCGGCAAAGCCATCTGCATTCGGACGGACATAAATATTATAAGTTCCGGTTCTGTTGATTGTAATGCCTTTATCTGCACCATATGGGAACCAGCGTCCGTCACTGCTTTTAGCTTTGAATCTGTCACCTTGGTTGAGCTGTGTTGTCAAAATAAATTCTTCGGTATGAGTATCATTTTTATTCGGAGAGAATTCAAGTGCACCGTTGATATCCCAGTTGTTCATTGTACCGACAAGATAATATTTTGCAATATTACAAGTAACACTTCCGTCTTTTGTACCTACTCCCCATTCTGCATTATTTGCTATGCCGGAAGTAATATTTGCTGTTTTTGCTCCCTTTTCTGTGCCGTCATTGAAGATGATACCTTCAACCGTTGAGGGAATGGTCGCTGTAAATGTGAAATTATCTGAAGCTGTGAGCTGTTCACCGGGCCATGCTGCATTTTCACCTGTACTGTTCCAGTAGTACAAAGATACATTTTCCCAACCTGCAAAATTGTATGCTGTGATAGTCCAGATTTCTGCCGGTACAGCCGTAAAATTAGCCTTATATTCAGCATTGCCTGTTACAGCAGTAATCTCGGGTGTCCAGTCTGCAAATGTGTAAGAATACTGCAATGTGTTTGCTTTTGTTGGCGTTCCGCCATAAGACGGAGTAGTGCCATAAGGAATTTGTTCTGTTTTCAGAACATTGCCGTCATCATCTTTCCATGTGACAGTATATTCATTAAGAGTTTCACTGTAAGTCGCTGTGTAGGTAACATTCTCTGTTACATCTGATATTTCCGGTGTCCAACCCGCAAATGTGTATGTATACTGTGCGTTGCCAGATTTGGTGGGTGTTGCACCGTTGCATTCCGGTGTTGTTCCAACAGCTACATTTTCATCTGTTTCAAGCACTGAGCCGTCATAATTCTTCCATGTGACAGTATAGGTTGCCTGCTGAACGGAACCCAACGATACGATTGTTGCTTCAGAATTCGGATTGGGAGCCGCAAGACCGTAAAGCTGACCGTCCTTTATATATATTCCATAAAGCTTACTGTCACTGCTATTATATGTGCAGTATGTCTTTACCTCGTTTGTGGCAGGATTATAAGTATTTACAGTGGATTCACCATTGAAATAGAGCAATCCATTGTATTCCGCTATACTGGAATAGTTGCCCGGCCAATAGCCGCCTCCGCTAACTGACCTCCATGTGTATATATTGCTGTCAGTCATGATGTACTTGTCAGTATAGGTATCATTCTCAGGATCATAAACCGCAATAACACCTTTATTGTTATTATTTTTATAGAGTGTATAAAGAGTGCCGTTGACATAGAAAATAGGATTGGTGTTGTTGTGCAGATTTGTATGATTGTCATAGAAAGCATCTGTCGCTTTGTTATAGTTGTTATATCCATTTTCATGACGGCCTTCATTTTTGAACGCTTCGTCACTGAGCAGGAAATATGTACGTCTGATCTTGTCAGGTCTGTTGGCAGTGGTATTGATAGCAAGTTTGTCATATTCAGGATCGGCCCATGTCACATCAACATGATAATATTTACCGTCAAGGCAGACCATCATCCATTCATGACCGGCATAGGCGATAATTTCACTTTTAATGCCTGCCCTTGACAAAAGATAAGCATATACCTCTGCATAGTTATCACATCTGCCCCAACCATCTATCATAAAGGTATAATTAGAACTGTATTCTGTATCAGACTGTATCTGATAGTAATGGTCAAGTACAAGACGGTCATGCAGAACAAGGGCTTTTGTGAAGTCGTCCATATTATCATTGACCAGTTCGAGATACGCATTGGCTTTATTATAAAATGCTTCCGATTTTGTATCAAAATCCGCTTTTGTCATAGTGTAGTTCCTGAAAGTCACTGTTGTTAGATATTCTCCGGAACTGCTCATTGAAATGCTCGGTATTGGTTTACCTTCTGAGTCTGTTTTCTGTGTTTTATCTATGAAGTTTGTTTCAGGGAAAATGTCAATCAGTGCATTAACAGCTTTATTTGCATCTGCCAAAGGAATCTGGCAGGATAATACATCAATTGCTGCACCATCTGTAAAACTTTCCTGATTTATAACGCACTGATACAGTTTTATCAACTGTTCCTGATGTGTACGCTGATATTCAACACCGCCTGTCTCATTTTCCTCTGTCTCATTTTCCTCTGTCTCATTTTCCTGAACAACCATGGTTTCATATTTGACAAGAGAAATACAAGGCTTTCCGTCAGGTCCTGTTACTGTAGCAGTATGTGTGCGGATATTGCTGATATAGTTCACGGCAGGTTTACTGTCCGTTGCAGTAAACGGTTCACTGCAATTTGTACATTCAAATGTAACCGTAGCAGAGCCGTAGTCATCCGCCCATGTCCATACAGGCTCACCATAAGTATGAGTATGTGCCGCAGGAGTATAAGTACCCCATGTGCCGTCATATTTATCCTTGTCATCGCCGGAACCGCCGACTTTATTGTTATTCATAACAAAGCGGTTTTTGCCGTCTGTCGGAATCGTAAGATCAACTGTTTGTCCCCACTTGTTATCCCAACTATTTTCCGGTTTTGTTCCATCCATGCGGCAGAAAATAATATTATTCCATGTATCTGACGGAATTTCTACCGAATAAATGTGATCAACATCATCTACTGCGGTCATATCAAACCATTCATTTTCTTCAGCACTATTGAAAGCATACGCAGCAAAACGGGCATCTGCACTATCCCAACCGGTGTGCTTTGAAAGGTCGAAATAGAGAACTGTATCAGATACATTTTCTCTTATTTTTGTGAATGTGTAAATCTGAGATGCCATTGTGCCGTCTGTTTTCAGACCTTTTACAGCGACCTTCAATGCACCTGTTTTGGTATTTTCATTACCAATGGTAATTTTATCACCGTCTGTAAATGAACCGTAACCGCCGTCAGATGTCATGTAAATGGGATTTGTTACACCGTTTGCATGGAGAGTCACTTCAAGTGTATCTGTAAATGAAGATGAGTTTGCTGTGACTGATACACTGCCTTCTTCTGCTGCAGAAGCGGGAGTATATTTATCCCAAATATTTCTCCAATCCATAGCGGAATCTACATTGTTGCAGTAAACTTTGTGCAGGATCATCGCACCGGCATCGGCAGGACAATCCATGCCCTTATCCCCGGAAGACGGATACTGCTCCCTTGTATTTTCAGAATTAAATCCCGAAAAAATAACCCTTGCACGTCCGTTGTAAGTATTTACATTTTCAAGCTTATACAGACCGGTTGTATTATCAAGAATCATTGTCTGACCGGGCCATTCGCCATTATTCTGAGATGAGTTGAGTTCGTTGTAAACGTATACAGAAATATTACTCCAGTTATATCTATTATTGTCAAAATACAGTGTTGTATAGGTGTCCGTCTGACTGCCCGAAGAAGCCAAAGCAGTTATATTCGGATATTGTGTCGTATTGTAAAGTACAGCTATTCCGGTATCACCAATTCTACCCGAAATCTTGCTGTTTTTAACAGTCCATTTATTGCCCGTGATTTCATCAATGTAAGTGCCGTCGACTATCGTACTGTAACCTTTATCAAGGCTGATATTTGCATTACCGCCTTCCGCTTTGACGATAACAGCACCATAATCACGGCATATAGCAGCAACGTTGGTCGTTCTGTCTTTCTGATAATAATCCGCCTGACCAAGCATTGTATTATGGAAATGATTGACAGCTGCCACTTCCGGACTGGTAAAGTGTGTACTGCCCTTTGCACCTGCCTTGATATTATCCTTGAGCCTGTATTCCGGACGGGAAAAATACAATGCAGTTGCACCTTCACGGCTTGCAGCGATTGCATAGGCTTTATCAATAACGTTCTGCGGCATTTCATTGGAATAGCCATAACCTTTGTTATTCGACCATGTATCATGGCTTTCGCCCCAATACACAAGTTTATCGGCGGAAATTCCTTGAGATGTCAATATCTGTTGGTCAAAATCACTATTTGACGGAATATAACCGCCGTTGAAACCGTTTCGCATTTCCTGACCGTAATTGCTGTCAGTCACGCTCATATACTGGGTATATTTCTTCATGATTGAAATATCGCCGTTGGGAAGTCCCAATATTTCGCCGTAATGATACATTCCTTCAACGGATGTAACAGCATCCCAAAACTGACAGCCGCAGTTATTATCATCACTCGGAAGCTGGATATGCTTTGCGGTATCCCAACGGATACCGTCAACGCCAATATCTTTCAGTTCCTGAATATAATTTTTTACTGCCGTGTAAACATATTCATTTTCAGACTTGATATCAGGCATACCGATACTATTGTATATTTCAGCATTACGACCGCTATAATTTGAGCTTGTTCTCCAGTAGCTGCTGTCTTTCAGATCGTTCTGGATATAGGTATGGTCGCCTGAAAGATGGTTTGAAACAACGTCAACAATAATCTTTATACCATATTTTTCCGCTTCGGTACAAAGCTGTTGAAGTTCTTCCTTTGTACCAAGGTCATTGGACCCAACATAAAATCCCAATGGCTGATAAAGCCAGTACCATACAGATGAATCAATGCCTCCTCCGGGCTGTGCAGGTGATGTCTGTACAGATTTGAAACCTGCTGCGGCGATGTTCGGAAGTTCGTCTATGATATCCGTGTACTTCCAGTCAAAGCAATGAAGAATGACACCATCCTGAATATCAGTGATATTTTGTGCGTCGCACTGATACTGAGAATTTTCTTCTGCCGAAGTTGTGATGACCGATGCCGGCAAGGTACACGTCAGTACCGTCATACTTAAAAAAGCAGAAAAAATGCGTTTCAATTTGCTTTTCATTTGCTTTCCTCCTTAATAAAAATTTTCAGTGTGACATACTCCCGCCTCCTGAACTGACGCTTAGAGAGAGTGCTTCTCGCTCAAGTATGGTAAACACATACAGTATCAACGAGCTATCCCCGTGTGTCCCCACGGTTGCGATAGATTTGCCGGCTATCTCGCTTTGCACCTTTAATCCTTGATTGGCTACAAGTTATGGAGGTCAATCTATCAGAATTCCTTATCATAGAGGAATGATTACCCCTAATCCATTCTCCTTTCATAATTCTCTGCATTACAGCTTGCTTTTCACTCTATTGTAATACAGGCTTAATACGTTTTTACTTGATTTCAGTATATCATTATAAATTTACAATGTCAAGAATGACATAGAGCAATTTTATTTTATCATTTACTATCACTCTCCATATTCTACATTGCATATATTTTATCAGGGAGGTAATTTATGAGCTACTGTATATATCTTCGCAAATCAAGAAAGGACAATGATGCTGAGCTTCACGCAGACGGTGAAACTCTTGCAAGACATGAAAAGACCTTGACGGAGTTTGCAAAAAACAATAATCTTCAAGTATCGGCTGTATACAGAGAGATAGTCAGCGGTGAAAGCATCGCTTCCCGTCCACAAATGCAAAAACTTTTGTCAGAGGTCGGTGAGGGAAGGTTTGACGGCGTTATCGTCATGGATATAGACCGTCTTGCAAGAGGCAACAGCATTGACCAGGGCATTATCGCTCAGACCTTTCTTTTCTCGAACACAAAAATAATCACTCCCACAAAAACCTATGATCCGTCAAACGAGTTTGATGAAGAATACTTTGAGTTCGGTCTCTATATGAGCAGAAGGGAATACAAGATCATCAACAGACGCTTACAGCGTGGAAGAACAGCAAGCTGCAGGGAAGGAAAATATGTCGGCAGTCATGCTCCTTACGGATATGAAAAAGTAAAGCTCAACAGTGACAAGGGCTTCTCTCTTTCACCTGTTCCAGAACAAGCGGAAATAATTAAAAAAATATTTGAATGGTACACAAGAGGAATCCCTTGCTATGACTGTACAAGAAAGCGTATCGGTGTATCTATTATTGCAAGAGAACTGAATAAACTATCTGTAAGATCTCCCAAAGGAACTGTCTGGACATCCTCCACTATACGGGATATACTCATAAATCCTGTTTATATCGGAAAAATCCGCTGGAACTGGCGACCTGAAAAGAAAAAAATGTCAGACGGTCAGATGATCAGGGAACGTCCCAGATCAACAGATTTTTCATTGTACAACGGACTGCATGACGCTATCATCTCCAAGGATATCTTTGAAACAGCACAAGCCATTATGCAAAAAAATAAACGCCGTCCTGTCAGGGCTGACAAGGCTGTTCAAAATCCGCTTGCAGGTCTTGTTATATGCGGTAAATGCGGACGAAAAATGCAGAGAAGACCTTCTGCAACAAATCCTGATATGCTGATATGTGCCGAGCCTTCATGCTGCAATCATGCTTCATATATATTTTTCATTGAAGAACGTATACTTGAGTTTGTCAGCAAGTGGGAAAAAGAACACCGTATCTTCCCTGTCCAAAATGATGAACTTATTAAAAGCACTGTTCCCTATGAAGAACTGTCATCTGTCCTGAAAGCCGAAGCAAGAATCAATACACAGCTCAACAAGGCTTTTGAAGCATTTGAAACAGGTATATATGATACTGAGACCTTTAAAATCAGAAACTCTGCACTCAAAATACAGCTTGCAGATATCCAAAGCAAAAAAGCCGAATATCAAAAATATATCAGCTCGGCAACACAAAAAGAAATTTCATATAATAAATTCACCCCCAACGTCAAAACCGTATCATCATTATATAATACACTTACCAATGCCAAGGACAAAAATGATATTTTAAAAGAAATAATAGATCATATCGACTATATCAAAGATACACGGGGACACAGCCATGAAAGAGATTTTGACATTGTAATATATCCCAAATTCAAATGATGGTCTCGGAATTATTTTTTTTCATTTTCAATTACTTCTGACAAAAACTTTTTCCATTGTATTTCCCATGATTTTTTTCCGAGATTTCTCATATGCTCCTGTTCACTTCCGTTATCGGCACAGCTCCAGTCAACATATGTTTTGCCTTCTCCCGACTTTGATTCAAGATAATTTTCCAATATTATCACCTCTCAAATATTTATGCAGACTATTCTGCTTTCGTTCATAAAAAAATTCCTGCCGGAAGGACTGTTATCCTTCCGAACAGGAATTTATTTTTAGTCGATGAAAATTTCCTTTTGTCATTCTGAGGAACGAAGTTACGAAGAATCTTCCAAAGATTCCTCGCTATGCTCGGAATGACAAAGACATCAAGGTATCAATCTTTCGAGGAAGTATCAGACTCTTTATCAGCATTGAATACAAATTCATGGAGAGCCTTTATTTCTTCATCCATATTGCTTATTACAAGTACCTCCTGACCGTCTATTATTTCATTACTGTAATTGAATTTCTGTGGTACTCTGAATCCCATCCTTTCGTACCTGAGATAACCTATTACTCCGAAGCTGAGTTTCAATGCATTCCCGAGATCCATATTTGTTTTTATCATCGGAGCGACTTTATAAACTGTTTTGACAAGGTCTGCAGGATTTGTATTCTGCAGCTTGGACAGTACTGTATTTATAACGTCCCTCTGCCTTGACGTTCTCATGAAATCGTCACCTTCAAATTGCATATCCTCATCTCCACGATTTCTTGCGTGCCACAATGCCTGTCTTCCATTCAGATGAACAAGTGCCACCATCGTTTCATCCTTCGGATAAAAATTATAATTATCCACTTTCAGTTCATTTTCATCCTCAACCTGCTTATTTTTGTGGCTCTGCCAGTTTATATATTCTATCTCGACCTCTGAAAGCTCAATATCTATTCCTCCGAGACCGTCTATAATCGATTCAAAGCTATCAAAATCAAGCGTTATATAGCTGTCAATCTTTATATGAAAATTATATTCCACCGTTTCAACAGCGAGCTTTGCCCCTCCTATCGAAAATGCCGCATTGAGTCTTGCTTCCCCGTTATCAACTATCGGAAGATAAAGGTCTCTTAAAAACGATGTCTGCTTTATCCTTTTATGCTTCTTATCTATTGAGACCAATATCATTGAATCAGAACGCCCGTTTTCATTTCTCGGATGATTGTCCGTACCGAATATCAGTATATTCTGCACATCCGGATCACTTTTTAATTCCCCGACCATTTCAACTATCATCTCATCATCAGGATTTTCTCTTACATAATCTATTCTCGATATCAAAAATATCAGGCTTCCTAATGAAACAAATACAGCTATTATAATAAGCCATATAAACAATTTCAAAAGACTATGCTTCTTTTTTTTGTCATCAGCTTCAACAGGTATAAATATCCTTCTCGGCTGCTGAGGCTGTTCAGGCTGCTGTGGTTCAGGCTTTGGCTCAGGCGGCTTGTTCTTTTTCGGCGGTATCGGATTCGGATTCTTTTTATTCACCGGATGCGATTTGAAGAACACTTCCTGAAAATTATATCCGTCTCCGTAATCTTTCTTATTGCCCATACTTTTTTCTCCTTTTTATATCATTCCCAATAATTCCTCTGCTTCTGCTTTTATAATATCCATTTTCTTTTTTGAATAATAAGATAAAATATACGTTCCGTAATCCTCGGTATGAATATCCGACATTTCATCAAGACCTTCATCTATCTTTGAAAAATCAAGCAGAAGACCTCTGCCGTCAAGCTTTGAATAACATTCCTTTCGTGTCCACAGCCTTGTAAATTCCCTGTCAGCAAGCTCACTGCCGTTTATCCTGTTTGCTTCCTCAGGCGTGCAGCATCGCTTCAATACTCCCTTGTGTACACTTCTGATATCCATTACATCTATTGCAGTATCGCTCTCCGATATTATACATACGGCTGTATTTTTGCAGTGACTCAAATTAAAATATATCCCTTCTATACCCTTCAGATACGGCTTGCCTCTTTGTCCAAATTCAAACTCAGGTTTATTTTTGATACCATACTCTCTCATCAGACCATATCTTAAAAGCAGATATACCGCACAATTATTTATTTTGTCACTGACCAGAGAATATTTGCTCATAGCTTCAAGTCTCTGAATACTCATCCCACTCATTGCCCTTTCAAGAAAGTCACTTTCAAGAATGCACACATTTTCAAGTATATATATCATAAATATCTCCAAAAAAACGGAGTACGTCTCAAAAAACTGTACTCCGATAATGCTAACAAATTTTCTTTAATTTTTCTTCCGTCTTTTTTATAAGGTCATATAATGAATCCGCCAGTTCACCGTAATATCTCGAAATTATATCCGGAGAAAGCAACGGTGCAAACCTGATATCAGAATTATTCCCCGATGATAAATTTCTGGCATTCGATTCATTTATACTCTGAAGTGCCGTAGACAATCCAGCATACAATTCAGGAAGCACAGAAAACATTGCCTGTGGATTCTTCGGATTTGAAGAATACAATATCCTTATGGTCTTGTATATACTGACCATCAGATATGACGATATTTCCGCACTGAGAACTTTACTGCCTGTCTGTTCCAAAATACCGTACAGCACCTCCAGGGAATCTATTATCACTTTCTTATTCGATTCGGAAACAGCATTGCTTTTAATATTTGCTTTTTCAATATTCTCATTCAAAGTCCTCGGCTCTGTATCCGTAACATTTCTTTTGGATGTTCTCCCCAATATATAGTCACATGATACATTATAATAGTCTGCCATTTTGACTACAAAATCAAGTCCGCATTCACGGATGCCCTTTTCATAATGTGACAGCAACGCCTGTGATACCTCAAGCTCAAGTGCCACCTGCTTCTGGCTCAAGCCACGCTCTTTTCTGAGCAATGTGATCATTCTCGGAAAATCACTCATATACTTTCAAAACCCCTTGACATTATACACATAAAATTATATATTTAACTTATGCTGAAATTTAACACATTCAATAAGAATACAGTAGGTAAATTATATAACATTCAAAACTGTTTGTAAAGTTTTTTTTGGAATTTTTTTATTTTTCGGCAAATTTTTTTATTAAAGGAGATACACTCCGTATGCAATCTTATGTAATATATCTTATCCGTCACGGCTCCGTTGATGAAACTCTGAAGGGAAAATATATAGGCTCTACAGACGTTCACCTTTCCCAAAAGGGCATACATTCACTGCAAAATATCAAAAAAGATCACGGATATCCCCATCCACAAGCAGTATTTTCAAGTCCTCTCACAAGATGCACTGAGACCTGCTCTATCATATATCCCGACACTGAAATAAAAACTGTCGGTGACCTGAGCGAATGCAATTTCGGGGACTGGGAAGGAAAAAGTGCTGTTGAGCTTGCAGGTGATCCGTCTTTTGTTTCATGGCTCCAAAATTCCGATCAGTTCCCTCCGCCTCACGGTGAATCCGGAAAGCAATTTGCTCTGCGTATATGCAAGGCATTTGAACATATCGTCAATGAAGTTATTTCATCAAATATCACTGCTTCAGCCATCATCACTCACGGAGGTATCATTATGACACTCCTTTCAGTCTACGGCATACCACAGGCTCAAAGCCATCAATGGCGTATGGACAACGGCTACGGATTTGCTGTCCGTGTTACACCGTCATTATGGTTCCGTGACAAAATAGTCGAGGTATTCGACACAGTTCCATTTGCCCCCAAGCCTAAAAAATCTTCACATGATGATATGGAATTTTTCGAGTAAGACTCAGACAAATTCCCTCAAAAGATACTCCGCAACTCCGTCCTCATAGCTTTTTCCTATTATTATATCCGCATATTCCTTTACTGCTTCAACACAATCCCCTACTGCAACACCTACATCAGATACCCTCAGCATATCTATATCATTCAGATTATCCCCGAATGCTATTACTTTATCTGCCTTGAGCATTTCTTTCAATTTAAGCACTCCTGCTGCCTTTGTCGCATCGGCACTGAATACCTCAAGAAAATACAGGTCTGAATAATTATCGCTGTATAATGTCGGTTTTGCCTTTGGCAATTTCTTTATCTCCTCATATATCGGTTTCAGTCTTTCATACTCGTCTACCATAGTGAAATATATTATCCTGTCACTCTCATTTGCACGGATATTATCCACCTGCCTGAAGCTCTTATAATCCTGGTCCTTCCTTGCATTGAAGAAATTTCTCTCAACTTCATTCTGCAATCTTTCAAACTCCACATTTATCCCGCAGTCCTCGTCAAACTTATACACAAACGACATCCTGTCAAATTTCTTCAATATACTTATTATCCTGTCGGCTGTCTCCGTTTCCATTGGAGTACAGCCGATATATTTTTTATTCATGAAGTCATACATCAGAACTCCGTTAAGCTGTATACACGGAATATTTATCTCCAAGTCCTTCAATATACTCACACTCGACTGACTTCTTGCTGTTGCCACGGAAAACAGCATTCCTTTTTTTATCAATCCCCCGATAATTTTCGCCGAGCGTCGGCTCAATTTCGCATTCCTGTCCAAAAGAGTCCCGTCAAGGTCGGACACATACAATACTTTCATCATCTCACCTCTTTATAATAATATTTTATCTCCGAAAATTTAATTTCCGTACTGTTTTGGAATTTTTCTGTTGAAAAAATACCTTTCTTCTCTGAGCCGTCACTCATATATATTATTCCTCTACCCTTTGGCTTTCCATTGAAAAATTCTCCTGTATATCTGTGGTCGGAATAAAGCACTGTTCCGTTTCCTTCGGGGACATCATCCTTCAATCTGCCTGTATATATTCCCTTCGCTCCTTCAACTGATATCTCCATATCAACCGCTGTTTCGGGCATTATCCTGTACTTGTCGTATTCACTGCCCTTCAGGGCTTCACACGGAGGTATTTTATCGAGCTTTTTCAAAATAACTTTCATAGGTTTTTCACCTATACCGTTTTTGAATATACCCTCAAAGTTCTTTTCAAACGACTCCGCAAATTCACAGCCCATTCCGTTTTTCACTCCGTCAATGACGCTTCCGTAATATGCAAGTGTTCCATTCGGATAATACTCTTTCATATATACAAGAACATCATTTTCATAGACAGACTCTCTTATCACCCTGTTACCAGACAATTCATTTACCCTGCCGTGCTTCATACCATTTTTAAACATACCTGTATATTTCAGTTCTCCGTTTTCAAACATCATGCCCGAACCGTCATACAAGCCGTTTCTCCACATTCCTCTGTAATATATCCTGTCTTCTTTCATTTCCGTTCCATAGCCGTCTCTCACCCCAGCAGCAAAACTCCCCTGATAGATTTCCTTTCCGTTGAGAAATTCCTTTCCCTGACCGTTATAAAGAGAATTTACAAAATCCCCTTCATATATCTTTTCACCATTCCTATATTCTTCCCCTCTGCCGTTTCTGTGCATATCAAACCATTCACCGACATATACAATTTCTTCATTGGAATCATATTCCCTAAATATCCCGACAGGCTCTCCGTCTTTAAACTCTCCCTCCGCATAGCCTCCGTTGTCCAAAAACATTCTTCCCGTACCGTTATACATTCCGTCAAAAAAATTCCCTTGATATATCATTCTGCCATTTTTGTCCATTAATACTCCATTACCTGATGCCTGACCTTTTTGGAACTGTCCTTCAAATATTCCTCCGTCTTCAAGATAAAGTGTTCCTTTACCGTTATACAAATTGTCAGACCATTCACCCCTGTATCTCAGGCTTCCATCAGGATTATATGATATTCCCGAACCATTCCTCATATCATTCCTGTAATCTCCCGTATACAGCAATATTCCGTTTCTGTCAAATTCCGTTCCGCTGAACAAAAACTCTCCGTCTTTATATTTCCCGACAAAATAATTTCCGCTGTTTTCACTGTATGTCATTCCTATACCCTGTTTTACTCCGTTAACCATGCCTCCGCAATAAAGCATTTTTCCTTTGGAATCAAACAATACTCCTGTATTCACCTGCTTATCATCATTCCATTCGCCTGCAAAGACAGTTTCATTATCCCTTGAGAACATCACTCCGAAACCGTTCTTTTTATTTTTCTTCCAATTTCCTGCATAGCACAGCTTTCCTGATGTATAATAAAATGCTCCCAAACCGTCTCTCATGCCGCTGATATACTGACCTTCATATGCCGTAGTACCGTTTTTTGCAATAGTCCTGCCGCTGCCGTTCCGTTTATCATCAGCTATTTCACCGAAATATACATACCTTTTTCCCATGGCATCTATAATCTGCTTATCAACGACCTCATAGGGACATTCCCCTACAAATCCGCATTTCCTTTCACACGGAACATCACTGCACTGCTCGAATCTTATATCCTTTGTATCACTTTCTTCTATAACGGCAACCTCTTTTATAATTTCCTTTTCAGCAGTCTCTTTTTCAAAAAGCTCTGAAACATTATTTTCCGTTTCGGCTTCCTCGATAACAGGCAAAATATTTTCTTCGGTATTTTCCTTATCAGCAGTAAATATCTCTTTTATTGCTTCAATCGGTTCTTCCTCGGGAATATCCGCATATACCTCCGTATTGATATACATTTCATCACCAGATGATACCGACAGATTTTTCAGTATCTCTTTTCTCCTGTTACACTCCTCATAGGTACAGAAATACAATTTGCCGAAATTTGTCGAACACAGTATTTTAGGCTTCCCTGCCACTCTGTTCAAATCATCCATCATTGAATCTTCGATCAGAATATCAAAAGCATACAGCTTTTGTGTCTCCTCCGCAGACTTCAATATCAATACAGGTTTATTTCCATCCTTTGACGGATATATCTCATAATTGCCGTTATTGTCATAGGACAAAAACTGAGTCTTCTTCCAGTTATGCCTGCTGTCAAAAAAGGCTTTTTTGACGGCTCTGTGCTCCTGGTCAAGTGTCTCTACAAAATATCCTCCTGCTATGTCAAACACTCTCTCCAACTGCTGACCGTTGGGCTTTAGCTTCCTGTAACGCAGACTCACTCCGTATTCCATGACATAACTATAATTATACAGACCTTCCTCAGTCTTTATATTTCCACGTCCCGTCTGCTTTGAACCTGTTGAAAAAAATCTCTTTCTTACTGCACAAAGTATATCATTCTTATCCAATGCTTCTCTCTCTGTATCATACACTCCATAATATATAATATTCTTATTTATATCACTTGCCATTTTGAAAGTCCTCCAACGCTTTTACTCTATATATAAAATAATACAATAACTTACACTTTTTTTCAAGAGTTACAAAAATATAACATTTTTTTCTTTTAAATTCATTTATTATATGCTATAATAAACATAAAAAAATATAAAGGAGGCTAAAAAAATGTATTTTATTCTTGATGAGGTAATAAGCATTGACAATGATGTAGAAAAAAATCTCTCTATCGCTCAAAAATGGCTTGAAAGTGCATATAACTGGCTTTTAGGTGGTTTTCCGAAGCTTATTGCGGGACTGATAATTTTTATTCTCGGTTGGTGGCTCACCAAGCTTATATGCAAAATAGTTGTAAGGGCTATGACAGGAGCTAAAGTTGATAAAACTGTCATATCTTTTTTTAATTCAACGGCAAATGCTGTTCTCAAAGTCCTTGTTATATTATGCGTACTCTCTACTATCGGATTCGACATCACTACACTTATTGCCACTGTCAGTGCCGCAACCTTTGCCATCGGTCTTGCTCTCAAAGACAGTCTTGCAAATGTCGCAAGCGGTATGCTAATCATCATCAACAAAAAACTCAAGGTCGGTGACTACATTGAAACCGAGGGACTCAAAGGCAATATCGTTAGAATAGACATGATGTACACTACTCTCTGCACTTACGACAACAAAGAAATTCTTATCCCCAATTCCCGTCTTACATCAAATAATATAACAAATTACTTTGTCCGTGAGGAAAGACGAATTGATCTTATCATCCCCATATCCTATTCGGAGGATATTGAAAAAGCCCGTAATGTTATTATGGAAATAATTAACAATTACGAGCCTGTTATCAAGGAAAAAAACAACCGTGTTGCCGTTGAAAAGCTCAATGAAAGCAGTGTCGATCTGAGTGTATGGGTATGGTGTGCATCTCAGGATTACTGGAAGGTCTTTTATTCCCTTCAGGAAATGATAAAAACTGCACTTGAACAAAACGGTATCTCTATCCCGTTCAATCAGCTTGATGTACATCTTATCCAAAACGAAAACAATGCAAAGGAGAAGTTTAAAAAATGATATTGGCTATTGATGTAGGAAACACAAATATAGTATTTGGTGGTATCGCTGACGGCAGAACCGCCTTTATATCCCGTATCGGCACTGACAAAAACAAAACTGCCGATGAATATGCCGTTCAGATAAAAATTCTTATTGAACTGAATCACCTTTCTCTTGATGACTTTGAAGGCGGTATAATCTCCTCGGTTGTCCCTCAGCTCAATGAAATACTCAAACTCGCTGTCAAAAAAGTTATATCCCATATTCCTCTGATAGTCGGTCCGGGAATAAAAACAGGTCTCAATATCAAAATAGATAATCCTGCACAGCTCGGCAGTGACCTCGTTGTCGGTGCAGTCGCCGCTATCGCACTTTATCCAAAACCTCTTATGGTAATAGACATGGGAACCGCTACAACTATCTGTGTCGTTGACAAAGACTCATGTTATCGCGGCGGTGTGATAATACCCGGTGTAAAGGTCTCTATGGAATCACTTACCAAAAATGCCGCTCAGCTTCAGGGCATTGCACTTGAGCCTCCAAGAAAATCTATCGGTACAAACACCATTGACTGTATGCGTTCAGGCATTGTTCTTGGAAATGCCGCTATGATAGACGGCTTGCTCGACATAATGTCCCTTGAGATAGACGGCACTCCAACGATTATTGCCACAGGCGGTATCTCACCTGTTATCATCCCTCACTGCAGGCATGATATCATACTTAATGATGAGCTTCTTCTCTATGGTCTTGAGATAATTTATAATAAAAACAAATAATCAAATGACCGGACAATCCCATTCGGACTGCCCGGTCTGTTTTTGTATTTGATCAATACTGACCATTATTATTCTTGTTTACATCATCGCCTCTGTACACAGTATTATTATATGTATCACCGTTCATGGCATCCGTTATACTGTCAGTAGGCTTTTTGCTGACGTTTCCTACAAAAGGATTATTTACCTTCATATAAGCAAGATCATATTTTATGAAATGATACACTGCTGCACCTATACCGGCAAGTGAAAGGATAATTATCACTACTCCCAAAAATGTCATATTTACTTTTATATTATCACTGAAAAGATCAGGTATTTTTGATTTCGCATTACCAATACCTATGAAGAAGCTCAACATTCCGACAAGCTCCAAAAACGGTACTATAAGATATGCAAAAGGTTCGAGCTTGGGATTGTCTTTTATAAAATTCTGAACATGAGGCAAAAATGTTGCAAGTGCTGCAAGAAATGCAAACAAATACATAGTTGCACCAAATGCCGAAACTCCGAAAAGATTAAATGGCCGGCTATCAGAATATAACATTGCATCAACACTGACAGTTACAACAGGGAACAGCATAAACAGGAATATAAGCACAGATACTGCATATGAACCGTAACGAAGTCCCATTTTCAATTTATCGGGCATTGCTATAACAGACTTTGCATTGTTCAGGCTTTCAAGCATATATGACTTGAAGTCAAATCCGGATGAATTCGGCATATTATTCTGTACAGGAGCAACATAATTTGCAGGGGCAGGAGCAGGTGTATCTGCATAACTGCTTGATACTACAGTACCTGAGACTGCAAAGTTGAATCCGCAGTCAGAACAAAAATTACCTGAATCAGTCTTGGGGGTACCGCAGTTCGGACAAAAACCTATTCCGAAGCCCTTTTCCATTCCACAGTTAGGACATGACGCTGAATTGTCATCAAGCTGATGACCGCACTGTTTACAATACATAATAATTCCTCCGTTTTCTCTAAAAAATATATTATACAAATTTTTCCGCCAGCAGTTCAGCCAACGAAAAAATCGTACAGGCTAATTTACGATCCCTTCTGTATAGGCTTGAAATTAGGAAAAAATGAAAATGCTATATTCGTACTATGATCGGCTATTCTTTCAAGATTTGTCAAAAGCTCCATAAAAAGTGTTCCGACTGTTGCATCACATTCTCCGTTACGCAAACGGTCAATATGTCTATCTTTAAAAAGCTCGGTCTTATCGTCTATCTGCTGTTCGGTATCTCCAACCAACTTGAACATATCCCTGTCACGGGATTCTCCGTCAAATATCTTCAGTGAATTGTCTATAACACTTGTTACAAGCTCTTTCAGTTCATTTATCTCATTAACAGCTTTTTCACTGAATGATTCATTCTTTTCTATCTGCATACTTGCTATTTCACAAATATTCTCGGCATGGTCGCCTATTCTCTCCATGTCACTCACTACATGGTAAAATTTGCCTATCTTTTCACGGTCTGCATCCTCTATCGCAAGAGCATTTATCTTGACAAGATATCCTGCTATCGTGTGATTGAGATAATCTATTACCTCCTCATTTGATTCAACCTGCTCTATCTTATTCTTGTCCTGCTCCAGCAAGGCTTCCATCGAAAGTATAAAATTCTTTCTTGCAAGCCTGCCCATTCTCTGTATCTCTTTGGTTATCTGATTCACTGCAATAGGAGGCGTTTTCAGGATTCTTTCATCAACATATTTCAAATGACAAGCCTCTTTGTCTGTGCTTTCCTCTCCTCTTATTATCATATATGACATCTTTATAATAAGATCATTGCACGGTAAAAGAACTATAGTTGAAACTATACTGAATATAATATGTACAAGCGATATTTGAAGCGATACATTATCGGTAGAATTTTCTATCCATAAAACATACGGTGTAAATATCGTTATCAACGTGAACATCAGTACACCTATCGAACAAAAAATAACATATGAAAGAGAAGTTCTTCGAGCAGCCTTTGTCGCTCCTATCGAAGAAATTACAGAAGTGACACACGCTCCTATATGTATTCCATATACTATATATACAGCATTTGGCAATGCCAATGCTCCTGCTGCACCCAACGCCTGCAACACACCGACTGTTGCCGATGAACTCTGAACCACTCCTGCAAATAACGTTCCAAATATTATTCCTATAAACGGATCACTTACCGATGTTATTATCGACTGAAAAAAATCAGACGATGCTAACGGTTTCAGATTATCACTCATTGTTGTCATTCCAAAGAATAATATACCAAATCCGGCTATTATCTGCCCGACATACTTTGTATTATTCTTTTTACTCAAGCTTACCATAAATGCTCCGACACATATAAGAACAGGCATATACTGGGCTATATTAAATGACAATATAAGGCTCGTTACCGTCGTTCCTATTGTCGCTCCCATTATTACGCCCATGCCCTGTGTCAGCGTCATCAATCCCGCATTCACAAATCCCACGACCATTACTGATACGGCTGTTGAACTCTGTATTATCGCTGTTACGACTATACCGACCAACGCTCCCAGAAACTTGTTTGATGTCAGCTTTTCAAGTATCACTCTCAGCTTTGCACCTGCCGCAAGCTCAAGACCGTCACCAAGCAGCTTCATACCGTACAGAAAAAGTCCAAGACCACCCAATGCAAGGATTATTTGTGTTGCCACCTCGGTCATAAAAAATCCTCCGTATTCTTTTTCTTTTAAAAAAATTCTTCCTGTTCAATAATATTACAATATTCGCCCTTGAATATTCTTTTAAAGAATTAAATAATATTTTTATTTTTCATATAAAATACATCAAGCATACTATTAATTTTTAGTTTTTTGATACAATAGTAATTTTATATAACTATCCCCTTGCAATGGTCTATCTCATGCTGTATTATCTCTGCCGTGAAATCCCTGTATTTATTTTTGTGTTTTTTTAAAAACATATCACTATATTCAACTTCTATTTCCTTCCATCTTACAGTTTTTCTTACTCCATCCAGTGACAAACAGCCTTCCTCTGTTTCATAGCTTTCTTTGGAATGTGAAATGATACTCGGATTTATCATTATCACGGGTACCATTCCCATCTGCACGGCTATGATATTCTTATGAACTCCTATCATATTTGCCGCCAATCCTACACATATTTCTTTATTGGCATTAAGTGTGTCCAATAAATCCCTCGCTGTCTGCAAATCTTCCTTGTCTGCCGTTTCAGACTTTCTCATCAAAACCATTACATCTTTTACTATTTCCCTGACCATTTGTATACTTCCTCCCATAATTTCCAATAATCATCTCTGAGGTGATAATATATGATATTTATTCCATGCAATGAAAACTGTGCTTATCAAAAGGACGGTTACTGCACTCTTGAACAAACATCATCCGTTACAAACTGCTCTGATAATTCCTGTGCCTATAAAATTATCCACCAAGCACAGCAACTGCCTCTCTGATACTCCTTACCCCTATTATTTCGATATCACTGTCAGACGGTACTGTAAGACCTTTGATATTATGATACGGCATTATGCACTTTTTAAATCCAAGTCTTGCCGCCTCTGATACCCTGACTGCCGCACGGCTTACTGAACGTATTTCGCCCGTTAATCCCACTTCACCAAATGCCAATACATCCTCCGGTACAACCATATCTTTCAGACTGCTCACAAGTGCCATTGATACAGCTAAATCCGTTGCAGGTTCATCAAGTCTCAGTCCGCCTATGACATTGATATATGCGTCCATGCTCGAAAAGAAATATCCACATCTTTTTTCAAGCACTGCCAAAAGCATTGACATCCTGTTATAATCAAACCCTGTACACATTCTTCGTGCATTTCCGTATCCCGAATTTGTCACAAGTCCCTGTATTTCCGCCAATATAGGTCTTGAACCCTCCATTGTACACGCTACACACGTTCCAGATACATTCTTCGGTCTGCCCGATAACAACATCAGTGACGGATTTTCCACCTCACTCAAGCCTGTATCACCCATTTGAAAAACGCCTATCTCATTGGTCGAACCATACCTGTTTTTCACTGCTCTTAAAATCCTGTAGGACATCTGTTTATCGCCCTCAAAATACAATACAGCGTCAACTATATGTTCAAGTACTTTCGGACCTGCTATTGCTCCGTCTTTATTCACATGACCGACTATTATACACGGTATATCAAGCGACTTTGATACCCTCATCAATATATTCGTACATTCCCTTACCTGTGTGACACTTCCCGGACTTGAACTCAATTCTTTATAATTCATCGTCTGTATCGAATCTATCATAACCAAATCAGGCTTTTCTGTCTGTATTTGCTCTGCAATTATCTCTACATCTGTTTCCGTCATCACAAATAAATTATCACAATTCACCCCCAGTCGTGAAGCCCTTAATTTTATCTGCCTTTTGGATTCCTCTCCGGATATATACAATATTTTCAGTATTTTACCCAGATGATTGCATATCTGCAAAAGTATCGTTGACTTTCCTATGCCGGGGTCTCCTCCCAATAATACCAGTGAACCTTTGACGATTCCTCCGCCCAGAACTCTGTCCAGTTCCTTTGAGCCTGTGTAATATCTTTCTTCATCTTCCGTTGAAATTTCAGATATTTTCATAGGCATTGCAGAAGGTCTTGCTCTTTTTTGAGGCGACTGTGAACCTGTCTTTGATACTTCCTTTATTTCCTCATTGAGAGTATTCCATTCACCGCACCCCGGACATTTCCCGTACCATTTTACACTTTCATATCCGCACTCCGAACATACATACATACTTTTCACTTTCGTATTTGCCATTTCTCAAACCATTCCTTTTTTATTTATATATCCCAATATACCGCTGTATATCGAAAATGCCATTTTTTGCTGATAATCATTATCCGATAATTTCTTTGCTTCCTCAGCATTGGAAAGAAAGCCACATTCCACGATAACTGCCGGCACTTCTGCTTTATTCAAAATATATATGCTGCTGTCCGCTGATTTCAATTCTCTTTTATTGTCCGGCTGTAGCATCCCTGTAACAGACTTCCTCAGTTCCTCTGCCAAAACTGCACTTTTGGGATTATTCTTTGAATAAAACATCTGTGTTCCAAAATATTGACTCTGTTCAAATTTATTCTGATGTATGCTGACAAGTATATTACTGCTTTTTTCATTTATAATACTTACCCTGTTCTTCAAATCAGATACTTTCTTTTCCCTTGTACTTTCAGCCGTATTGTCATATATCGAAACATCATCTTCTCTTGTCATTTTCACTTTATATCCGCTTATTTCAAGCATATCCCTTAATTTTTTCGCTATACTCAGATTTATATCCTTTTCAAATATCCCGTTATCGACTGCACCGCTGTCCTCTCCGCCGTGACCTGCATCTATAACTATTACGGGAGCATTCTTATTTTCAGCCGACACACTCATACTTTCATCATAATTGAACGCTGTGTATAATAATCCCCCAAAAAGAAATATACATATCAGTGACACCGAACAGCATATATACACCTTCAGCTTTTCCATTAAAAAACCACCTCATCATATTTATATGACAGGTATTTTTATTTCATAACAAAAGCGGTCAGAAAAGACCGCTTTTTTATCAGTATATAATATTCAATGTACGATTTTTTACGCTTCACTGTCACTGTCTCCGACAGTATCTTCTTTAATTTCATCAGGATACTCAATATACGGTGCTTTACCTGACGGAAAATCCAATTCCTGTTCATCAAACGGCAAGGAGTTTTTTATATAAAACTCTTTTCTTATCTTCAAAAGATTATCCATATTCCTGCACAATCTCAGATATACATTATCAAGTCTGTCATCAAGTGTAAGCGTACCTATTTTTATATCCCTTCTCAAAAATACAACATCCTGACGGAAAAGCTCTATTTCCTTTTCGATATTATCTATCAGCATTACAGTATCCATAGCCTTTTCCTGTGCTTCGTCCACGACACTGTGTGCTCTTATCTCGGCATCCATCTTTATTTTTATAAGACTTTCCTGAAGCTCATCATAACGCTTTGCCTTTATCACATATGTATCGACCTGCTCCTGAAGGGCTCTTTTTTCTTCAAGCCTCTGTTCAAGCTCCTTTTGATACGCCTCTATATCATTATCACGCTGAGCAATGACCTCTGCAACCTTCATCTGTGCATCCTGAACGGATTTATACAAGGCATTTCTTGCGGCTGTCATTTCTATGAGAGCTATATTCTTATCTGTCAATTCAAGATTCTTTTCCTCGAGCTTTCTTTCAAGAAAATCAATCTGTTCTTCTGGTGTCAGCTTATGCTCAGCGGGCACAGCTTCCTCCACTTGGTTTAATTTCTTTTCTGACATATTATTTCCCCCCTGTCATATAAGAAAATTATACCACATTTATACATCATAAATCAATATTTTTATGCAAATTCCTATAAAATTTACACTCTCTTAAAATTTTTTTCTATCTCATTCTTCGAGATAAAAAAGTATATCGGTCTTCCGTGAGGACAATATTTTACATCGGGATTTTCCTCAAGCTCCATTGCAAGACGTATCAGTTCCTCGGGCTTATTTACATTTCCTGCTTTTATTGCCGCCCTGCAAGCTGTATTCTTATATATCCACTCCATTTTCTCGGACATGATAACTTTTTTATGCTTCTGAAGATAATCCGATATTTCCAGAAATGCCTCTGTTATTTCCAGCTTTTCCAGGAGAAGCGGCACTGAACGTATCAGTATCCTGCCGTTCCCGAAATCATCTACATCAAATCCCGCTTCTGACAGAACATCCTTATTTTCAAGAACCGTCTGATATTCATTTTTTTCCAGTGTCACCGTCACAGGCTCAAGCAGCATCTGATTATCGTCAGATTTATTCTGTTTCTTGAGCCTTTCATATATAAGTCTCTCGTGTGCGGCGTGTTTGTCGATAAACATTATCCTTTCATCATCATATTCAATAATAATATACGCTCTGAACGCTTCACCTATATATTTTATCGGTCTTTCGGAAACTTTTTCCTCAGCTTCGGAAATTTGCTGTTCTGTTTCCGTTTCTGCTTCGGGTTCTGTTTGCTTCATCTCCGCTGAAAAATCTATTATTTCATCGTCATTCAGCCTGAAATCACCGTCATTTTTATATGTCTTATTATTATAATGCTCCGAAAGGTCAACTTTTTTTACATTCTTTATTTCAGGAAAACTTATCTTTGTTTCCCGTTTTTCCGAACCGCTTATTTCAGGTATGAAAACATTATATGTTTCCTTGGGCTCAGTCTTCGGTAAGCTCATCTGTACACTGCTTTCGGGCTGTCTGAATACTGTCGGCGGCTTTTCATGGACAGTCTCATTCTGAGGAGCTTCCACATTTCTTGTATCATAATTTGCCACTGCCGATTTTACACCATAATATACACACTCATATATAGGCTTTTCATTTGTGAATCTTATCTCCAATTTAGCAGGGTGAACATTGACATCAAGCTCCGAACAGCTCAATTCTATATTCATCACACACGCAGGAAATTTCCCTGACATTATACAGCCGCTGTATGCCTGTTCCAATGCCGCCATTGCAGTCTTTGACCTGACATATCTGCCGTTGACAAAAAACATCTGCATATTTCTGCTTGCTCTGTTTGCACTGACGGGCTTACTGATATATCCGCTCATTTTCACTCCGCCAAATTCATATGATACAGGTATAAGGCTTGCTGCAAACTGTTTTCCGAATACCTGAAATATTGCTGTATCAAGCTGACCGTTTCCCGATGTTTTCATAAGCTGTTTGCCGTCACGGATAAATGTAAAGCTCACCTCAGGATGTGAAAGTGCTATCCTGTCCATTAAAGACGATATATTATTCGATTCTGCCACATCTTTTTTAAGAAATTTCATTCTTGCAGGTACATTATAAAACAAATCCCTGACTACAAATGTAGTTCCCTGAGGACAACCAACAGGTTCAAACGCTTTTTCTTCTCCGCCCTCTACGACATATCTCGTACCTTCACTGTCATTCTTATTCTTTGTAATAATATCCACTTTTGATACAGCACATATTGACGCAAGTGCTTCTCCACGAAATCCCAAAGTTGAAATGCTGTCAAGGTCATCCTGTTCGGATATTTTACTTGTCGCATGACGAAGAAAGGCATTTTTCACATCATCTCTTTCAATGCCTACACCATTATCCGTCACTCTCATAAATGTTACTCCGCCATGCTGTATTTCAACGGTTATATCAGTTGAATCCGCATCTATCGCATTTTCAACTAATTCCTTTATCACCGAACTTGGTCTTTCTATTACCTCACCTGCCGCTATCAGTTCGGCTACCTGTTTTGAAAGAACATTTATTACTCCCATTTCCAGTCTCCCTTATTTAACCAACTTCAACAACTCGAACAATATATTCATTGCTTCCATTGGCGTAACGGTATTTATGTCTATCGACTTCAGTCTCTTTTCAACGGCTGTCTCCTCTGCTGCAAGTGCAAGCTGAGGTAATTCCTCCTGCTTTTTGGACTTTTTCTTCTGCTTCGGCTGACCGCTCTCCAATTCGGCAAGTATCTTCTTTGCTCTTTCAATGACACTTTCAGGTAATCCCGCCAATTTTGCAACTTCCACTCCATAGCTTTCATCTGCCGCTCCAGGAATTATCCTCCTGAGAAATGTTATGTCATCTCCACGCTTTATTGCGGCTATATTATAATTCTTAACACCCTTTACAGTACTTTCAAGCACCGTCAGTTCATGGTAATGTGTTGCAAACATAGTTTTTGCTCCAAGTGTTTTTTTGTCCGCAACATATTCCAATACAGCTCTTGCTATACTCATTCCGTCAAATGTAGAAGTTCCTCTACCTATCTCATCCAGAATTAAAAGACTGTCCTTTGTAGCGTTTTTCAATATATACGCAACTTCATTCATCTCTACCATAAACGTAGACTGTCCCGTTGCTAAATCGTCAGATGCACCTATTCTTGTAAATATACTGTCAGTTATCGAAATCTGTGCATACTTTGCAGGTACATATGAGCCTATCTGTGCCATGAGCACTATCAATGCTACTTGTCTCATATATGTAGACTTTCCCGCCATATTCGGTCCTGTTACTATTGCAACTCTGTTTTCATCGGAATCCAGATAAACATCATTCGGAACAAATCTTGTTTCAATTGCCAGCCTCTCTACAACCGGATGCCGGCTTTCGGTCAGTTTAATAACTCCATCTGCCGTAAGTGTCGGACAACAGTAATTATTTTCAAAAGCTGCCTGTGCAAGTGACGCTATAACATCGAGCGTTGCCACCGCATTCGCAGTTTTATTTATCCTTTCAAGCGATTTTGCCACCGTTATTCTTATCGAATCAAATATTGCATATTCCAAATCACACGAACGGTCTTTCGCTCCCAGTATCCTCTGTTCAAGCTCTTTGAGTTCCTGTGTGATAAACCTTTCACCGTTTGTAAGAGTCTGTTTTCTTATATAGCTTTCGGGGACTTTATCCTTATATGAATTTGACACTTCTATATAATACCCAAATACCCTGTTATATCCTATTTTCAGCTTAGGTATACCTGTATTTTCACGTTCTCTTGTTTCTATCCCCGCAAGAATTGATGAACTGTGATCCATATCATATCTTATCTCATCAAGCTCTTTATTAAAGCCCTCTTTTATCATACCGCCTTCTTTTATTGTCTGCGGCGGTTCTTCGACTATCGCATTGTCAATTAATTTACACAGGTCCTGCAAATCATCCAGATCGGAATACATATTCTTCAATATCGCACTTTGGGCATTTTCTGCTATCTTCTTTACAGCAGGAAGTCTCTGCATTGCACCGCACATTGAACGAAGTTCCCTTGCATTTGCCGAACCATATACTACTCTTGTAATAATTCTCTGAATATCCGTTATCCCAACTAATGCCTCTCTCAAATCCGTTCTCATCATTACATTTTCATATAATTCTGTCACACCGTTCTGTCTTTTGATTATCTGTGCCATATTCACAAGAGGTTTTTCTATATAGCTTTTTATCAGACGACTGCCCATTGATGTTTTTGTCTTATCAAGCACAGCCAAAAGACTTGCCGATTTATTTTTACTGTTCAGCGGTTCAGTCAATTCAAGATTTCTTCTTGTATTATAGTCTATATGCAAATACTGATTTTCTTTATAAATTTCAACGTGACTTATTCTCTCTAAACCGTTTATCTGTGTACGCTTCAAATAAACCAACAATGCTCCCAATGCCGAGACTGTCTGATTTATCTCGGACAAGCCCAATTCGGACAAATCTTCTTTCTTAAACTGCTTCAATATGACCTTTGACGAATCAGCATATGAAAATTCATCATCATCAAGCATACTTACACTTGCCGTTAATTTATCTTTTATAAACATTGCAAGTGTTTTAAATTTAACAGCGTCTCCGCCTATTAATATTTCTTTCGGAGAAAATTTCAGCAATTCATCTTTTATCCTGTTTTCCTGACCGTCGCCCTCTACGAGTGTAGCGTACAATTCACCCGTTGATATATCACAAAAAGATAATCCTGTCTTGTTTTTCTGCGTGAATACCGTACAAATAAAATTATTACTGCTCTCGTCAAGCATACTTGATTCCATAACAGTTCCGGGAGTAACTATCCTGACTATATCTCTCCTTACAAGACCTTTTGCTGTTGACGGGTCTTCCATTTGTTCGCATATAGCTACTTTGTATCCCTTTTCAACTAATTTCGCTATATATCCCTCAACGCTGTGATATGGTACTCCGCACATTGGAGCTCTTTCGTCAAGTCCACATTCCTTTCCTGTGAGAGTAAGTTCCAATTCCTGTGATACCAGTTTGGCATCATCAAAAAACATTTCGTAAAAATCTCCTACCCTGAAAAACAAAAGTGTATCCTTATTTTTTTCCTTTATTTCCAGATACTGCACCATTAACGGTGAAAGACTCATATTTTTTTACTCCTCTGCACTAAAAAATTTCATCTGCTCAAAAAATCAGCCACAACCACCGCAAGTCGCACAGCTTCCCGTACAAGCTATATAATCGGCTGTTTCGGGGTCTTCACCTTCCGAAGATTTCTGTATTATCGTAGTGATACGCTGCATTATCGCATCAAATTCATCTTTCGTGTCATTGTAATTTATCATTCTTTCATTGGTCATTATCCTTGCATAGACCTTACGCATTTCTCTGTTTAAATTCTGTATCTTTTCGGGGTCTTGTTCACTTTCGCTCTTTGATGTTTCTTCGCTTATCTCCTCACGCTTCAATCCAAATTCATCTATCATCTTTTGAAGTTCCTTATCTTCATCAGCCGCCTGTTTTGCAAGCTGATATTTCAAGTAAGCGTCCTCTTTCTGTAATTTCTTTCCAAGCTCTCTTGCAAGCTCGATTATATCCATCTCATTCAAATTTTTGTCTGCCATTTTTATTATCTCCTTTTATTTTAATTTTAAAGTATAAACATATAAAATTTACTTTTGTAATTTTAAGAAATCTTTCAAGGATTCCTCGCTTCGCTCGGAATGACAAATTTAAACTAATTTTCCTCTTAATATCCAGTTTCTCGATTCAGTTACCTCTGCATTTTGGAATGTGCCTATCAAGTCGGCTGAACCGGGTACTTCCACGATAATATTATTCTGTGTCCTTGCACATAATATACCGTCTTTTTTCTGTTCCTCGACAAGCACCCTGTAGGTTTTTCCGTTCATCTCGGCACATCTCTTTGCAGCTATCTCCTCCTGCACCTTCAGCAATTCACTGAACCATCTTGACTTTTCTTCATACGGTATCGGATCATCCATTTTTGCAGCGGGTGTACCTACTCTCGGTGAATATATGAACGTGAACAGAGACGTAAATTCGACCTCTCTTATCAAATCAAGTGTTTTTTGGAAATCCTCATATGTTTCCCCCGGAAATCCTACTATTACATCACTTGTCAATGACAAATCAGGTATCTTACTTTTAGCGTAATTAACGATTTCCATATACTTTTCCTTGTCATAGTGACGGTTCATGCGTTTCAATATTCCGTCACTGCCCGACTGAAATGGCAAATGTATATGATTGCATATCTTATTACTTCCGGCTATTACATCTATCAATTCCTTTGAGGCATCTTTCGGGTGAGATGTCATAAATCTTATCCAAAAATCTCCGTCAATTTCACTGACATTTTTCAGCAATTCGGGAAAGCTCGTTTTTTCTTCAAGTCCCTTGCCGTATGAATTTACATTCTGTCCCAAAAGAGTTATCTCTTTGAATCCCGATTTTATCATTGCTTTTGCTTCATTAAGGACTATTTGCGGCTGACGGCTCCTTTCACGACCTCTTACATGAGGTACTATACAATATGTGCAGAAATTATCACAGCCGTACATTATGGACAGCCAGCCCTTGAAACTTCCATCACGGTGCATTGGTATACCCTCGTATATCTGACCGTCATCCGTTCCTCTCTCGACAAGTCTTTTGCCTGTGGTCACGGCATTATACAGCATTTCCGGAAATTTGTGTATCACATGAGTACCGAATACCATCCCAACATACGGAAAGCTTTTATATATTCTTTCAGCTATATGCTTCTGTTCCATCATACATCCGCACAAGCCTATCAGCAGTGACGGCTTCTTCCTTTTAAGTGCCTTAAGCTCCCCGACATTGCCGAAAACTCTGTCTTCAGCGTGTTCACGCACTGCACAGGTATTGAAGATGATTATATCCGCTTCATTGGCATCCTCTGTCAATCCGCATCCCATTGCCTCAAGCATACCCTTTATTTTCTCACTGTCCGCTACATTCTGCTGACAGCCGTAGGTTCTTACATGAGCCTTCGGCTGACTGTTATTATACCTCACGAAAAGGATATCCTTCAACATATCGGTATATTCTTCCTGTCTTTTTATCTCATCATTTGTATTTGCTTCTGACAAAAGCTATTCCCCCATTTTCCTTTTTTAACGTGAGTCGAACGCAGTGAGGAATCTTCAAAAGATTCTTCGTCGCTGTCGCTCCTCAGAATGACAGTATAATAATTTTTCGTTTTCATCGAACTCACGTTTTTTTAGATAATCATAACATATTTTCCGAACATATTCAACCGAAAAATTTTTTCATCTCAACAGCATTCCCGAAGGCACTTCCCCTACTATCACAGTTTCACCTACCAAAACACTTGTTTCAACAGTTGTTTTTGCTGTACCTGTAGGAAGCCTTACCGTCAGTTCGGCAATTACCTTCACCGATAATTTATGTACCGTCTGATTTATACCGCCCTGCTCAAATTCACTGACAAAATCACTGTTTATATTACCCGAAACAGAAATATTCAGGGGAACTGAAAAACCTCTGCCCTGCATAAGCTCTCCGCCTATTATACTGCCTATCGGGATATTTATTTTTCTGTTGTTTATATCACTGAGATTTTTTTGTACCCTCAAGGTTATCTTACTTTTCAGTTTATTCGCTGTTATCGTATTGGAATTTATGGATGTTATCCTGTTTGTATTTGAATATGTGACAGTTTCCAAGTTCTCACAGCTTATATTTGTTTCGTCTAAAATTTCCATGATACTCCTGTTTATAGCCTCTGTTGCCAGCGATTTTGCACTGACCTCTGCAAATCCACCTACAATGGGCTTTATACGACATTCAAGGAATATCAGGGAAGATATAAAAATAACAAGCATTAAAAAGAATATGAAATGAAATTTACTTTTTCTTCTTTTTCTCCTCACTGTCATAACGCAAAACACCTCCGTACACATAATATACGGAGATGTCTGATTTGGTCAATGATTTCAGCAAAAAAGAGTTTTCACTCCTATGAGTATAAGCATTATACCTCCTGCTACACCTGCACATACAGGTTTAGCATTTTTGAATCTGTTCCCGATAATATATCCGGATAATGACAATATAAATGTTATAGTTCCTATTATAAGCACCGCTTCAAGCATATACAGCGGTGTATCTGCCTTTACGGATACAGGCAGCGTTATACCCGAAGCAAGGGCATCTATACTCGTTGCGACAGCCAGGATAATAATATCTTTAACCTTAACTCCAATGATATTATCCTGTCTCTTTGAGTCGATGAGCATTTTCACTCCCAAAAATACAAGTATCACAAAAGCCGCTGTATTGTCGAATGCCGCTATCATGTCACTGCCGACTTTTCCTATACTCCATCCCAAAACAGGCATAGCCATCTGAAAAGCCCCGAATAAAAATGCCGTAAGAAACGCTGTTTTTTTATTTCTTCCGTTCATTCCGCAGGTTATCGACACTGCCATTGCATCCATTGCAAGTGCCGTACCAAGTCCTGCTGCCGAAACATAGTCCATTTGCCGTCCACTCCCGATTTTTTTATACATAAATATGAACAGCGGCAAATTTTTATGTTTGTTTTAAACTTCTATTTCCTCTCCGAGTCTTGTCGAATATATCAGACATTTGATAACGGGCTTTCCAAATATCTGTTCAGCCGCATTCTTATACAGATCAAGCTGCTTTTTATATCTTGTTTTAAGCTGAGACAAATATTTGACTTTATCAGTCTTGTAGTCTATCAATATCATTCCATCACTGTTTATCACAAGACAATCCATTGCACCCTGAAGAAGAACTGCATCTTTACTGCCTGAATATTTTTCTCCGATATCCTCAGCGGATATATTCACGGTAAATCTATATTCCTTTTCTGCCCTTTCAGCATTTGTAATATATTCATATGTTTTACTTCCGGTGAATTTGATGATATCATCTTCACTTATGCAGTCAAATTCTTCTTTGGACAGCTTTCCCGAATTTAACAGACGCAATTTTTCCTGTTCAGGAGATTTTGTCAGCTTTGAGAAATCAGAATACTGCAGGAATTTATGCATCGCTGTACCTTTTTCTGCCCCTGTCATATTATTTTCCTGAGTAAACAGCGGTCTTGACAGTATTATATGGAAGCTGTCCGTATCATTGTGTGCAAGTGCAGATGCAGAGACCTTTGAAGGTATTTCTGTTCTTGCCTGATATTTATACTTCTGTACAAACCTCTCCTTAAGAAATTCAAGAAATTCCCTGTCATATTCAACCTTTGAAGACTCTGAACTCTCCTCTTTATCATCCGTATCAATACATTTTCCTTTAACATATTTCCATAAGGAATCCGTTTTTATTGTTTCTGTATCCTCTGCCCCTGCATCTTCCCTTAATTCCGTCATCATCGGATGTGCCATTGCACACATCAATATCCAGTTTCCGAGAGTCTTTGCATTCTCAACGCAATGCTCATCTATCCTATTATTATCAACCTTCACCAATGATGCCGTTTCTTTCAGCTTTTTACTTAAACCGTCCTCTTTTTTTGAATTGACGGTAATGACGGCAATCAGTTTTTCCCTTGCTCTTGTCATTGCAACATACAATATTCTCATTGCCTCACTCAGTTCTTCACGCTCGACTGACTGCTTTATTATATTTCTCTGCAGTGTATTATACTTGAACATTGTTTCAGGCTCTGTCAGCTTCATTCCGAAGCCTAATGTTTTATGGCAATAGACCTCCGGCGGTATCCTGTTTCCGGTCATATTCATGCCTGCCATTATACATACAGGAAATTCAAGTCCCTTTGAATGATGTATACTCATTATCTTAACGGAATTTTCAGGCTCTGTATCGTCTACCGTTATATCCGTTTCACTCTCCTCAAGATAAGAGATATGTCTTATAAAATCAGACAAACTGCCTTTTGAACCGTTTTCGTAATCTCTTATAAAGCTCATCAGCTTGCGGATATTTTTTACCCTGACATCACCGTTTGACATGGCACTTACTATTGAAGTATATCCTGTCTGCTCAAGAAAACTCTCTGCAAGCTCACTTATGCTCAATGTTACCGACAGTTTCCTGAATCTTTCCATAAATTCGATGAAATCTTCACATTTTTTCTCCAGCTCATTCCTGATCTTATTTTCAGTCTCATCGTCACCTACGCCTGAACATAAATATATTTTTGAATATATATGCTTAGGCTTGAAATTTATCTTCAGATATGCAAGATCATCAGGTGTAAAGCCGAAAACAGGGCTTATCATGACCGCAAGCATGGGAATATCCAGAAGTCTGTTATCCACTGCCTTCAGAAATGACAATATCATATTTACCTCATAACAGTCAAAGAGACTGTATGACTGGTCTACATAGGTCGGCACTCCTGCATTGTTCATTATATCAGAATATTCCTGAGAATGTCCTTTCAGATATCTCATCAGGATGCAGAAATCTCCGTATTTTGCATCACGCATCTTACCGTCTTCACATATCTGCATACCGTCTGCTATCATCTTTTTTATTATCTTGGCTATATAAAAAGCCTCTTTTTCATATTCGTTCCTGTCATCATCATTGCCACTGCCTGCATCAACGATATGTATCTCGGTTTCCGAGCAGTCACTTGAAGGATATGATGCTCCTACTGTCAGCTTTTCATTGTCATTGTATTCTATCTCACCGACATATTCCGACATTATCGCACCGAATACATAGTTTACACTGTTTATTATATTCTCCCTGCTTCGGAAATTCTTGTCAAGGATTATGCACGACGGGAATACAGGCTTTTCACTGTTGTACATAACAGAACGGTTTCGCCTTTCCTTGAATATTTCTGGCATTGCCTCTCTGAAACGATATATGCTCTGCTTGACATCACCGACTACAAACATATTTTTTTCATCTCTCGAAACATATCTGAATATCCTGTCCTGTATCTCATTGGTATCCTGAAATTCATCTATCATGACAGCATCATATCTTGATGAAATAGTCTTTGCCAGTTCACTTTTTTCGTCTGAGTTTTCATCTTTGAGCAATTTATATGTCAAATGCTCAAGGTCTGAAAAGTCAAGCATTCCTTTTTCTTTTTTCTTCTCAAAGAATCTCTTTGAAAACTCTTTTATTATATCACACATACAGCATACTGCAGGATATACCGTTTCCGTATCGCTCTTATATATTTCCTTGGTAATGCCGAAAACAGGCGTCAGTTTATTTTTTATCTCACTGTCTATATTCTTAAAGCTTATCTTGACAGTCTGAAGCTCACTTGACGATACAGGATTCTTTTTGCTTTTCGGAGGAAGATATTTCTTTGACTGGAAAGATGTGATATGCTCCGATATCTTGTTCCAGTCTCTCTCCTCGGCAAGTCTTGACAGCTTTGCAACAAATCCCGAAAGATATTCATATTTTTTCTCTCCGCAGGTCTCACTGCCCGTACAGAATGCTTTGTCATTGCGTGATATGACCGCATCTGCCGACTCAAGCATCATATCAAAATATTTTACCGACTTTTCGAGAATATCATAAGCTATCTGTGCAAATATGCTGTCTTCAAGGTCTGTATTCGGATCATACAGCTTTGCGGAAGCGTCAAGCCATTTATTCACATCAGCATGGGAATTGCTCTTTGAATATATCTCAAGAAGGGTTTTTTCGAGCTTCTGGTCGCTTTTTGCACCCGAAAACATTGCACTGAGCAGTGAAAATGCCTTTGTATTCTCTTTATATTTTTCTTCGATTATATCCGACATTATACGGTATTTCATTACTATCAGCTCTGTATCCTGTGCTATCCTGAAATCCTGATCTATATCGAGCAAAAAGAAATTTTCTCTCAGTATCCTGCTGCAGAAACTGTGTATCGTGCATATATCGGCATTTGAAAGCAATATCTGCTGTCGGCGTAAAAACATATTTTCGGGCTGTTCATTTATAAGTGCTTCTATCGCTGACATTATACGCTTCTTCATTTCATCTGCCGCTGCATTTGTAAATGTAACTATCAGAAGTCTGTCTGCCGCTACAGGAGCATTTTCATCTGTCAGCATCTTTATTACTCTCTGAACAAGGACTCTTGTTTTTCCGGAGCCTGCCGCTGCCGATACTATCACCGAACCGCCCTGTGCATCTATGGCATTCTGCTGTGCGGCTGTGAATCTCATCTCACTCATTGTCTTCATCCTCCGCCATTTTTTTCAATATCGTTTCATTATCAAGCTGAATGAGCACATTGCTCTTTTTGCCCTTCTCATATCCGCATACTTTTTTGTAATCACAGTATTCACACGCATCAAATGATACCTTGACGGGATTTCTCTCTACATTTCCGTCAAAAAGATTTTTTGCCATTTTTATGAACTGCTTGTCTATATAAGAAAATATATTTCCATATTCTTCAAGAGATACAAGATTTTTGCACTTGTCAATATTTTCGCTTGCAGGAATATATATTCCTGCAATATTCTTCTCCATAGCTTGAAGAATATCCTTATCTTTTATCAAAAGACCGCTCATTTTGAAATTTTTACGCTGATCATTTAAATTTTCTGCCCTGTTCTTGTCGGAGTTGAAATCCTTTGCCGATGATTCGGGGGTTGATGGCATATATAATATCCCTGCCGGTGCAAATTTATATTTTCCGTTTTCGGAATATTTTTCCTTGCCATTTTTCTTTATTGCCGAAAGATACAGAAGCATCTGCATATTGAGACCATAATATACCTCTGACAGCTTAAAGGTCTTATCACCGGTTTTATAATCCACTATTCTTATATACTTCTCATTGCCTCTTTTATAAGTATCCACTCTGTCGATCTTGCCTGTTATATATACCTTTTCTCCGCCGGGCAGATCCAATTTATATGCCGGGATATCCTGAGCTTCTCCACCTATCTTCAGTTCAAAGCTCTCAGGCACAAAGCTGCTTACGGCAAATTCATCTATCAGCCTTTTCAGAACTATCACAAGATTTTTTTCCATTATACCGAACTGTGCCATAAATCTTTCAAGGCGGTCATTCTTTCCGCCTATTGCCTCTATATAATTGCCTATATGCTTTTCAACGGCTTCTGCAAGCTGATCATCACTGTATTTGCTTATATTCTCAAAGCTTTCCTCTTTAAGCAGATTTTCAAGAACATAATGCACTACACTTCCGTACATACTCGGATTCATTACTGCACGCTTTCTCGGATAGACCTGCAAACCGTACCTACAAAAATACTCAAAAGGACAACTGTAATATACCTCTGCCTGAGATGCCGAAAGATGTATTTTTTCTCCGAAAAGCTGCCTGGCTCTTTTCCTGTCATTTATCCTGTAGGGTTCATCCTTTATTGCTCTGTCTATCGAAACACATATATCCCTGAATTTTTCCGAATTCAAAAAATATTCCTTCAGTGTCGCTGACTCTGATGTATTTTCATTCCATTTCAACGCACATTCTTCAAAACCCTGTTTTTCTGTGAAATATATTTCTTCAGCCGACAGCATACTTTTTCTTGTTATATCCACATTTTTCAATATCGACTGTACCTCACTGAATATTACCGATGGCTCGAAACGTTCACCCTTGAAGTTTGAAATGTGACAGCTTATGAACAGCTTCTCAGAGGACAGTGACAGTGCTGAATAAACATTGTATTTTTCCTGAAGGGACTTGTCATACAAGGCATTATGCAGAGGAAGCTCAAGACCTATCAGTTCACTTCTTTCACTGTCACTGAAAAATCCTGTTGCTGTTGGTGATGCCGGAAATACTCCCTCCATAGCCCCTATCACAAATACAGCCCTTGGAGCTTCGGATATGAGATTTCCTGCTATTCCTATCGTAACTTGGTCCAAGGTCTGCGGAATGTCCGATATAGGACTTTTTCTTATCATCATTTTAAGAAGCTCGGCATAACGTCGGCTGTCTATCTTTTTATTCACAAGGATATTGTACATCTTATCAAGTATGTCTATTGTGATGTTCCATATCCTTATTTCTGCTTCCTGTGCCTTTATATCACCGTTATCATGAAACCACTTTATAAGATAATATAACTTTTCCTCCGCTTTGACATCCTTCAAAAGCTGATATACGCTCTTTGAGATATCTCCTCCGTTTTTTGCATTGGCTATATTCTCTGCAAAATCTGTCAGCGGTCTGACTGCCCTTTTGCGTATATCCTCTATCTCATCAAGTCTCTGATCAGCCTCACTCTGCTTCGTTTCATCCGAAAATTCATTTCCGTCAGGACTCATCGTAAATTTTTCTGTCCAGCGTTTGCCTTTTATATCCCACATATATACATAATTTTCAAGTATACATACATCTTCGGGTAATATATCCGTCAATTCTGTCTTCAAAAATGTAAGTATGCTTTCGGTTGAAAAAGATGAATGTACTATGTCAAATGCAGAAAGTATCAGTCTTATAAGTGCATTGCCCTCAAGCGATTTTTTATCTGACATAAAAAACGGTATATCATACTTCGGAAATTCAGATTCTATTATCTGCTTATATCTGTCTGCATCACGGCATATCACTGTTACATCATTGTATAAAAATCCTTCTTCCCTCACAAGCTGACATATATTTCGTGCTGTCTGCTGTATCTCATCATATTCGCTTTCAGCCTCATACAGCTTCACGGCATTATCATCATAATCGTACTTGTCTTCGTCAAATCTGAAAAGACTTTCCTCCAATGCACTCAATGAAGGATTTCTGAATCTGTACTGACCGTTCAGATGCACTGTGGGCATTATTTTTATATTATTCTCGTTTGCAAATGCAGATATCTTTTTCATTGTCATATACTGCTCTTTGAACATTGAATTTTCGGCATTTTTCAGTGACATACCGTCAAATCCGAGACTTATCCCGACATACTCTGCCTGTTCAATTATCTTTTCGACAATTTTGGATTCCTGTCCCGAAAAGCTGTTAAATGAATCAATATATACTCTCATGCCTCTGAAAAAATCATGCTCACACAGTATAAAATACAGCCTTGTCAAGTCATCACTCGGATCAGAATAGGCTTCATTAAGAAGCACATCATATGCCGAATATATTAACGCACTTTCCTTCAGCTTTTCTTTCAAATGCTCATCTGAAACCTTTTCAGCAGTTTCCGTCAGCTTTTCGGGCGTTATTGCACACAGCTTGTATTCTTCCACCGTTGAGAGCATCAGTTCTGCAAAGTCAGCTTTTTTTACTCTGTTTACATATAAATTCAATTTATCTGAAACTGCCTCGGCTGCAAGACTCATCAAAACTCCCTTGGCTCCGTCATCTATCCTTTTTTTGGTATCTTCACCGTACTTTTCCGAAAGATTATCATAAAGTCTCTCAAATCCGAACACCCTTATTTCAGCCGCCTTTGATGCCCCGAATTCATTGAGTATCCTTTTTTCATTCTGAAATGAGCTTTGGTCGGGTACTATTAGGATAACATTTTTCAAATCCTTTTCTGCTTTTATCTGCTCATATATCCTGTATGTCTTACCGCTTCCGTTTCTTCCGCAAAAAAACTGTATCATTGATTTATCCCCCTCTTTATAATTTTTTATCCGAGGAATAAAATTCCTCACCCGTGTCAAGACAAATTGCCGCAAGTCTGCCGTTCTCAAAACACGCTCCGCAGTCAATTGCAATATTATTGTTATTTCTGTATATATATCCCTTTCTCGGATTATCATATATAAGCTGTGTTGGTGTATGCCCTGTAACTATCACAGTATCTTCAAAATATTTCATTTCATAATCCGCTCTTTCCCATACAAGCTCATCCAGTGTATAATCATCCAATTCCTTTTCAGGCGAAAAATTTCCGAGTCCCGCATGAACTAACAAATAGTTTACCCTGTTCACCGTGACCTCCTCATAAGCCGTGAATTCCCCAACATAATCAAGAACATCCTTTTGCTTTTCCGTGTCAAGCCCTCTGAATTCCTTTATTGTCGGCAAAAATCCGTTGTACTGCCATGTAAGTATCTTATCTAGAATCTCGGCATCAAGTTCATCAAGTGCTTCAAGCGATTCTTTCGTTATCTCTCCCATCAAAAATGGCATACATTCCATGAACATCACTTCATGATTGCCTATTATCGGAATAACATTAGGCATTTGCATCATTTTCAGCAATACTTTCATGGGATGCGGTCCTCTGTCCATTGTATCTCCAAGGATATAAAGTTTATCACTGTCTTTCAGAGTGATTTTTTCCAGAACCTCAATAAACTTTTCATATTCTCCGTGAATATCCGACATAACATAAACGGCCATTTTAAATACCTCCTCTTTTTTCTTACATTCATTATACAACAATAGATGTCCGATTTTTAGTATATTAAATGCACCGAATATAAATTTCATATCCGATGCACAAAAATTTTTTTATTCTTCTGTAAAATCCTCTGTCAGCTTATTGAGACTTGCGGCTTTGAGATACGCATTTATGAATCCGTCAAGGTCTCCGTCCATCACGGCATTGATATTTCCCGTTTCATAGCTTGTTCTATGGTCTTTTACCATTGTATAAGGCATGAAAACATAGGAACGTATCTGTGCTCCCCATGCGATCTCCTTCTGAACACCCTTGATATCTTCTATCTTTTCGAGATGCTCTCTCTCTTTTATCTCAATGAGTTTGGATTTGAGCATTGTCATTGCCATATCCCTGTTTTGATACTGGCTTCTTTCAACCTGTGATGCAACTACTATACCTGTCGGAATATGTGTCAGACGTACTGCAGATGACGTTTTATTGACCTTTTGACCGCCTGCACCGCTTGCCCTGTACACATCCATTTTTATATCCTCGGGACGTATCTCTATATTTATCGTATTATCTATTTCAGGCATTACCTCAAGTGATGCAAATGAGGTGTGTCTTCTTCCCGATGCATCAAAAGGCGATACTCTTACAAGTCTGTGCACTCCCGATTCACTCTTTAAATATCCATAGGCATTTTCGCCCTCTATCAAAAGCACCGCACTTTTCAGACCTGCTTCTTCACCGTCAAGATAATCTACCTCCTTGACCTTGAAGTTATGTCTTTCTGCCCAGTGACAGTACATTCTATACAGCATTTCAGCCCAGTCCTGTGCCTCTGTACCGCCTGCACCTGCATGGAATGTCAGAATTGCATTCTTGGCATCATATTCTCCAGTAAGCAGTGTCTGCAAACGCTGTGCATCAAGGTCATTCTTCACCCTGTCAAACTCACTCTGTGCTTCATCCAAAAGTGAAATATCTTCCTCTTCATTTGCAAGTTCTATCAGTGCAAGTGTATCGTCATAAGCTGATACCAGATTATCATACGCTTCCACTTTATTCTTCAAAGCTCCTGTTTTTTGAAGAATTTTCTGTGAATTTTCCGCATCATCCCAAAATCCAGGCTGTGCTGCCCTCTGTTCAAGCTGTTCTATTTCCATTTTCAGTTTATCAAGACCAAGTGCATTGGCAAGGTCTTTTATATCGGGCTCCAATTCTTCAAGTTTCAATCTTAATTCCTCAAACTGTATCATACAATTTCTCCCCTAATAGTTTGTTAAATCTAAAATTTTGTCATTCCGAACGCAGTGAGGAATCTCGGAAGGATTCTTCGTCGCTTTCGCTCCTCAGAATGACATTAAAAAATTAGATTTTACAATGTACTAATAAAATTTTTCTTTGCATTATCTTTTATATTATAAATGAATTTTCTTTTGTTGTAAAGATAATTTTAATTTTTTTTGCATAGTATTTATCAAAATACTTTTTAATGGTGATGATATGCCTGATATTCAGAAAATAAATTCTTTTATAAATAATATCGTATGGGGACCTTATATGCTCATACTTCTTTTGGGCGTAGGCATATTCTTCACGGTAAAATTAAAATTTTTTCCGTTGGTACATTTCAGGACATGGTGGAAATATACCGTTTTTTTATCTTTCAAATCAAACAATTCTTCCTCAAATGAAAAAATATCTCCATTTCAGGCTATGGCTACTGCCCTTGCAGGCTCTATCGGTACAGGAAATATTGTCGGTGTTGCAAATGCTATTGCATTGGGTGGTGCAGGTGCAGTATTTTGGATGTGGATAGCCGCTTTTTTCGGAATGTCAACGGTATTTGCCGAAAATGTCCTCGGGATAAAATACCGTATAAAAAGAAACGGAAAATATGTGGGCGGTCCCATGTACTATATCGAAAAAGGTCTGAAATGCAAATGGCTTGCAGTCATATTTGCAGTATTCTGTACACTTGCCGCCTTTGGTATGGGAAACATGACTCAGGCAAATTCCGTTTCTGGTGCTTTGCTCAACGGTTTTGGAATCTCACCCAAAATAACAGGGCTTATATTTGCCGTGCTTGTCGGAATAATAATATTCGGCGGAATCGGAAGAATTTCAAAATTAACAGAAAAACTTGTTCCTGTAATGTCAGTCATTTACACAATATCAATACTTATTGTAATAATCGTTAATTTCCGTGAAATACCAAACGCTTTCAGTGAAATTTTCATTCAGGCTTTCGACTTCAAAGCCGTTTCGGGAGGTCTCATGGGATACGGTATGTCAAAAGCTATCAAATATGGTATTTCAAGAGGTGTTTTCTCAAATGAAGCAGGTCTCGGCAGTTCCCCAATAGTACATTCAGCCGCTGACACCGATAATCCTTATCAGCAGGGAATGTGGGGTATCTTTCAGGTATTTATTGATACAATCGTTTTATGCACTCTCATGGCTCTCTGCATACTCACAACTCATTCCGACAAAACAGGTTTTGACGGGATAGAACTCAGCACTTATTCCTTTGAAACTGTCCTGGGCTATGCAGGAAATATCTTCATGTCACTTTCAATTGTACTTTTTGCCTTTGCAACTCTCGTTTCATGGTCCTATTACGGCGAAAAAAGTTTTGAATACCTGACAAACGGCAAATATATCTCCCTTTACAGAATTATCTATTCCATCATCGTCTATATCGGCTGTATAACAAATATATCCCTCGTATGGGAAATTTCCGACACTTTCAACGGACTCATGGCTATCCCAAATCTTATCGCACTGATGATTCTCTCCAATGAAGTAAGATACTCAGAGCTTGCACACGATATTCTCCGCAAGAGATGAATTTTTATACTCCTTTTCGCTTGTAACTTCCCTTATTATCTTTATAAAATCGGGGAATATTATCGGAGAATCCTCATCGCTCAATTCTATCTCCATGATAGCCTTATCTTTCCAAAAAGGATATACGTCTATTTCAAAATACTGATTCTTATAAGTAAGACAATATCTGTTTTTTCTTATCTGACGCTTGGATGTATCCGCTGTCATTAAAAGTCTTAAATATTCATCTTTATTAAGACGTTTTTCTATCTCTATCCTCTTTGTGTCGCTCAATTCTCTTTTTATCGTCTTGAAATAGACATAATGACCGTCATTTCCACGCTGTCTCAATCTTATCTCCTCATTTTCGGGCGAATGCAAATACGTCTGTATTATTTCTACCTTTTCACAGCTGTCCATTGATTCAAGCATTTCCAAATTGGGATATTCTATAAGATATTTCCTCTCTATCTCCAAAGGCTCAGGCTCACCCAAAAATCCCAATATCTCACTGATAAGTTTTCTTATCTTGCTTTCAAAATCATAGCTGTTGTCTATTACTCTGAAATGAGGATGCCCTGTCCATGCAGATATTATCTTATCATCAAGCAATACCGCCTGTTCGGGCGTTTCTGTACGGGCTGTATTGTTTACATTTGTATAAAACTTCTCTGCACCTTTTGCCGCTGTCACAAGATGAAATACTGCATCATATCCGTCTCTAAGCTCAACTTCATTTGCATTGACCTCTTTCAATACCTGTTCAAATTCTTCACGACACATATAGGCTTTATTATCCATTACACCTCTGTCACATATTATCAGAACCTTATCGCAATCCATTGTTTCGGCTGCCTGTTCAAATATCTTTTCCTTTTCTATCTGCAATTTCATCTGCAAACGCTGATAATCCGCATTTGAACCGCACGTCCACGGAGCCACTCCGCCTGTTATAAGCTCAGTTGCCGTCTCTCCTATGAAAAGTGTCCTATAACCCATATTCGCAAGAGTATTCTGTATACGACTCATTGCCGTTGACTTACCTGCACAGGGACCTCCTGTAACTACAATCTTTATAATTTCCATTATTGTTTCATTCCTTACATAAATTTCAACTGACTGCTGTCTGGCAGGTCTCCGAATGCCCCTATATCTTTCAGCATATCTATAACTGCTTTTGAAACTTTGGCTCTCTGCTGAAAATCCTCTATTGATGTGAATTCACCGTCATTTTTGGCTTCTGCAAGACCGTTTGCCGCTGCCTCGCCTACTCCCGAAAGTGCCACAAACGGCAGTCTTATTTTGCCGTCTTCTACAAGAAATCTCCTTGCATCTGACTTATAGATATCTATCGGCAAAACACCTATTCCTCGTGCAAGCATTTCATTTATTATCTGTAATGCCGCATAGGTAGTTTCTTCCTTGGCAGTAGCCTCTTTTTTCTGTATCTTATTATTCAGTTCTTCCATCTTATTCCTTACAGCAGTTCTTCCCTTTACAACGAGTGCCGCATCAAAATCTTCATTCTTGACCGTGAAATATGCCGCATAATATTCTGTCGGCTTATGTACCTTATACCAACCCAATCTCAGTGTAGCTATCATATATGCCGCCGCATGAGCCTTCGGGAACATATATTTTATCTTCATGCAGGAATCTATATACCATTGAGGAACATCATGCTCCTTCATTGCATTTATATGTTCTTCCGTCAGCAGCTTCGTTGCATTGCCCTTTCTGACTATCTCCATTATCTTGAATGCCATATCAGGCTCAAGTCCCTTGTGCATAAGATACACCATAATATTGTCACGGGTTCCTATAACTTCAGATATAGTACATATCTTCTTTGCTATCAGGTCCGCCGCATTGCCTATCCACACATCTGTACCGTGTGAAAGTCCAGATACCTGCAACAAATCCGCAAATGTCTTTGGCTGTGTTTCTATGAGCATATTTCTTACAAATGTCGTTCCAACTTCCGGCAGTGAAAATGTACCTGTCTTTGAATCTATATCATCAGGATCAACATTGAGTGCCTTCGTTGAAACGAACAATGACATTACATCGGGATCGCTCATTGACACATCCATTACACTTATCCCTGTATATTCCTCCAGATAGTGATACATTGTCGGAACATCATGTCCCAATTCATCCAGCTTGCAAACTGTATCATGTATTGAATGGAAATCAAAATGCGTAGTGATAATTTCGGTTTTCTGGTCATTTGCTGGTCTTTGTATCGGACAAAATTCGTATATATCATTGCTTCTCGGCACAACTACCATTCCTGCAGGATGCTGTCCTGTTGTCCTCTTTACTCCTGTACAGCCTGCCGCCAGACGAAGCTCCTCGGCCCTGTTAAGCGAATATCCCTTTATTTCCTCGTATTTCTTTACGAATCCCAATGCAGTTTTATCCGCTACCGTACCTATTGTTCCTGCTTTGAACACATTCTCTTTTCCGAAAAGCTCCTCCGTATATCTGTGCGATTTCGTTTGATACTCGCCTGCAAAGTTCAGGTCTATATCAGGTGTTTTATCTCCCTTGAAGCCCAAAAATGTTTCAAACGGTATATCATGTCCGTCACGAAGATAATCTGTACCGCAATTCGGACATTTTTTCGGCGGTAAATCAAATCCCGAACCGTAGCTTCCGTCATCAAAAAATTCACTGTTATGGCACTTCGGACAAACATAATGCGGACATAACGGATTTACCTCGGATATACCCGACATTGTTGCCACAAATGATGAACCGACAGAACCTCTTGAGCCTACAAGATAACCATGTTCATTTGAATCCGCAACCAATTTCTGAGCCGTCATATATAACACTGAAAATCCGTTTTTGATTATAGAATTAAGCTCTTTGTCTATTCTCGCTTTTACAATTTCGGGCAGTGGGTCTCCATAGAGATTTTTTGCTCTCTCCCATGTTATAGTCGTAAGCTGTTCCTCTGCTCCTGGAATGAATGGCGGAAAATTTCCCTTCGGAACCGCTCTTACACTTTCGACCATATCAGCTATATAATTCGTATTTTCAACCACTACTTCATATGCCTTTTCCTTGCCGAGATATTCAAATTCTTTCAGCATTTCAGCCGTTGTCCTGAAATAAAGCGGAGCCTGTTCTTCTGCATCGGTGTATCCCTGATACATCATAAGTACTTTTCTGTACTCACTTTCATGCGGATCCATGAAATGAACATCACACGTTGCCACTACAGGGATATTCAGCTCCTCACCTAATTTAACTACTGTCCTGTTGAAATTCTGCAAATCCTCAACACTATTCACTGTACCGTTTCTCAAAAGATACATATTATTTCCTATAGGCTGTATTTCAAGATAGTCATAGAACGAGGCTATATTTTTAAGCTCATCCCAGTTCTTTCCTTCAACTATCGCTCTGAAAAGCTCTCCTGCTTCACACGCACTTCCTATTATAAGACCGTCACGCAGTTTTTCCAGATCGGATTTCAGTACCAGCGGCTTCTTGTAAAAGGTTTCTATGTGTGACTTGGATATCAGTTTATAAAGATTCTTCAATCCGACCTGATTCTTTACAAGTATTATCTGATGATAATATTTGTAGTTTTTTATATCGGGCTTGGGCAATACCCTGGAAATATCAGAAACATTCTCTGCTCCGAAATCATCCTTCAGCTTCCGGAGCATAACCTGAAATATCCTTGCAAGCATCATTGCATCTTCACACGCTCTATGATGATCAAAATCTCCCAATTTCAGAAATTTAGCCACATTATCCAACTTATGCTTTGCAAGCTGAGAAAACATTCCCCTTGATATCGCAAGTGTATCTATGTATGTCAGCGTATAATCAATACCATGCCTTTCGGCAGCCGCTTTTATAAAGCTCGTGTCAAACTTTGCATTATGTGCCACCACTACTGCATTTTTACCGCAGTATTCCAAAAATTGCTTCACGGCTGTTTCTTCAAGAGGGGCATCAGCTACCATTGAGTCATCTATGCCTGTAAGCTCGGTTATCTTTTCGGGGATAGGCTTTTCGGGATTTACAAACGTAGAGAATGTATCCTTTATCTCACCGTTTATCATCCTTACTGCACCTATTTCCGTTATTCTCTCTTTGGCAGCTCCAAAACCTGTCGTTTCTATATCAAAAACGATAAATTCTCCGTCAAGTGATTGTTCTGCACTTCCTTCAACTGCCCCCGTAGCCTCGTCATTTATAAAATAAGATTCTACTCCGTATATGACCTTGAATTTTCCGCCTTTTTTCGCTATCTTGTCACAGGCGTTCATTGCATCAGGATATGCCTGTGCAACTCCGTGATCGGTTATCGCAATTGCAGACATTCCCCATGAATATGCTCTGTTTATCAAATCGCCTGCACCTGTCACGGCATCCATGGCAGACATATTTGTATGCAAATGCAGTTCAACACGCTTCTTTTCGGCTTTATCGACTATCTTCGGCATTGTGACAATGCTCATTGCCGATACCATCACACTTATATCATGATCATATTTGTCATACTGTGCATTTCCTCTTGCAATTACTGCCATTCCGCACTTCAACTCAAGTATGCCCTTGCATTTTTCGGGCGGTGCTATTATCTTCAGTATCATTGAGCCTGTGAAATCCGTTATGCTCATTGAGATTATCTTATTTTTATTTTTGGAATCCTTTACTTCAATTGAAAATATCTGTCCCCATACAACTATCCTGTTCATATCTCCGTTTATCTTCTTCAGTTCAACGGGCTTTTCGCCTTTTATCGCTCCTCCGTAGATTGTAACGGCACTTTCCGGGATATATGACGGGATAAGACTTGCTCCCTCACGAATTTCAATTTCCATTTTGGAAACAGGTATCTCCTTGGGAGGTGTCTGTGGCAGTGCTTTTCTTTCATTCGCAGTTTTCATCATCATCTCATACTGCTCTTGTGCTTCTATCTTTGCTTCACGCAATGCCTTTTCCTCATTTATCTTCTGATGCTCGATATACGTCTCGCTTTCATAGTCTATCGAAAGCACTCCACTGAAGCTCACTTCCAAAAATATCCCAAATTCACTTTTTATAAGCTCGGACAATTTTTGGTCAAACTTTTGCATAGTCAGTATATCCACTCCACCGTGCTGTAAATATATGACTATTTTATTCTCCTTTACCTCGGCAGACGAATCATTCAGTGTTCCGTTAAGACTTGCATTTCTTCTTTTCAATTCCGCTACCATCTGCGGATAATATCCTATATCAAATAAAATGCTTTCATAACGTGGATGTATAAAACAAAGCGACAAGCTGAGAACACTTTTACATATCCTTTTCTCAGCCTCGAAAATATCCTTTCTCTCCAAAAGCTCCGAACACTTCAGATATATATTCATCATCCGCCTTGCAGAATCTATCTCTATATTTACTATCACACTGCTGTTTATATTATCAGGCAGACTTTTTGTATCTATGTACCCCGAAAAAAAATCAAAAAATGTGTTCAATCAAATCTTCCTTTTTAAAATTACATAAGCTCTATCTCTTTGACCAATTCATCAAGCAGAACTTCTTCGGGAACTTTCTTTATCACCTTACCTTTTTTGAATATAAGTCCCTCTTTTATGCCTCCTGCTATTCCGATATCAGCCTCTCTTGCTTCTCCCGGACCGTTTACAACACAGCCCATTATCGCTACAGTTATATTCTTTTTACAGTCCTTTAATCTTTCTTCAGCCTGTTTTGCTATCTCTATGAGATTTATCCTTGTTCTTCCGCAGGTCGGACATGATACGAATTTTATTCCCTCGTCATTTAATCCCAATGACTTCAATATATCCTTTGCCGCATATACTTCTTTGACAGGCTCATCTGTCAGTGATACTCTTATTGTATCTCCTATTCCTTTCAAAAGAAGTGAGCCTATTCCAATAGATGACTTTATTATCCCCATTCTCTCTGTACCTGCTTCTGTAACTCCAAGATGCAGGGGATAATTACACTTTTCTGCCGCCAATTCATACGCTTCTGTCATAAACTCCACGTTAGACGATTTCATTGAAAGAACGATATTTTCAAAATCAAATTTTTCCAGAAGTGACGCATGATACATTGCACTGTCACACAGTGCCTGTGGAGTAGGCTTGCCGTATTTCGCCAAAATATGCTTTTCAAGCGAACCTGAATTAACGCCTATTCTTATAGGGATATTTCTTTTTCTGCACTCGTCAGCAACCATTTTTACTCTGTTCTCATCTCCGATATTACCCGGATTTATGCGTATCTTATCAACTCCTGCCGCTGCCGATTCCAAGGCTATTTTATAGTCAAAATGTATATCAGCCACTATCGGCACAGATACTTTCTCTTTTATTGCCGGAATCAGCTTCACCGCATCTAAATCCGGAACAGCTATCCTGATTATATCACAACCTGCTTTTTCCAATGCTTCAGCCTGCCTTACACTTCCCTCAATATCCGTTGAGGGAATGTTCAGCATTGACTGTACAGTTATTTTTGAATCTCCGCCTATGAATATATCTCCCAATTTTATTTTTTTAGTCTCACGCCTTTTCACAAAAAAACCCCCTTATTTCACGAAAATAATCTTATCACATCATTTATTGAAATTACGACCATGAATATCAGCAATGCCACCATTCCGACAGCATGTATCATTCCCTCATGTTCGGGCTTTACAGGCTTTCTCCTTATTGCCTCTATTATTAAAAATACAAGTCTTCCTCCGTCAAGTGCGGGCAGCGGAAGTAAATTTACAACACCGAGATTCACTGTGATTATCGTCATTACATATACGATATTATGCAAGGCATCCCAAAAACTGCTCTTTAATCCCTCTGAAGCTACCTGTGATATCGCCGAGGTCATTCCGATAGGTCCTGCAACTTCATTGAAGCCGAATTGTCCTGTGACAAGTCCGCCGAGACTTGCCCATACCATTCTCACGGTAGATACTGTCGATAAAAATGACTGTGAGATAAGCACTCCAAAATTATTATTTATTCCCTCGACCTGAAAATCAAGCTGTATTATCTCCTTGCCGTCTTTTTCGACAGTACCGAATTTTACACTGTCAAAGTGCAGATATTGTCCGTCACGCTTTACATCAAATGATAGTTCATTTGACTTGGCTGTTGCAAGTGCAAAACTGAAATCCATTGAAGTCGAAAAATGATAACCGTTTATCGCTTGTATTTCGTCACCTACCTGCAATACCTTTGATGACGGAGCATTTTTCATAAAAAGCGCTATCTTATTTGACACAAAACGCTCTGTCGGTGCAAGAGTTATCATCATAAGAACAAATCCCAACAGCAAATTCATCACTGCACCTGCTACGACTATTATCATTCTTTTCCATACAGCTTTGTTTCCGAAAGCTCGTTCATCTGTACTGTCACTGTCCTCGCCCTCCATGGCACAAAATCCGCCTATCGGAAACAATCTCAGCGAATACAGCGTTTCACCCTTTTGAAATTTTATTATCTTCGGTCCCATTCCAAGTGCAAATTCATTTACTTTTACACCTGATTTTTTGGCTGTTATAAAATGTCCGAACTCATGCACGAATACTATAAGCTCAAACAACAGCACTCCTATTATTACCAACAATACGCTTTCTATTGAAATCATCTCCTGCTCTTAATCCTTGTTTCCCTGTCAGCCTGCAAAATATCCTCAAGAGTTATATCATCTTTATCAAAATCAACTTCCGACAATGCATTTTCAACTATCTCTGCTATGTCAAGAAATCCTATTTTTCTGTCAAGGAACATCTGTACTGCAACTTCATTTGCTGCATTTGCAACTGTTGGATATATTCCGCCTTTTCTCAGAGCCTCCCTGCAAAGTGCAAGACATTTGAATGTTTCGTAATCGGGCTTCGCAAAGCTCAGATTTGCTATTTCAGCCAAATCTAATTCTTTTGCAGGTGAATGCAGTCTTTCGGGATATGTCAGGGCATACTGTATAGGAATCCTCATATCCGCTGTTCCAAGCTGTGCTATGACTGCATTATCCTTCAACTGTATCATTGAATGTATGATACTCTCTCTGTGGATAAGTACATCAATATCCTCATCTCCCACATCAAAAAGCCATGATGCCTCTATCACCTCCAAGCCCTTGTTCATCATTGTAGCAGAGTCTATGGTGATTTTTTTACCCATGCTCCAATTAGGATGCTTCAGGGCATTCTCCACTGTGACATTTTTCAGTTCATCTCTGCTTTTTCCGAAAAATGAACCGCCTGATGCAGTCAAAATAACCTTTTTCAAGGCATTTTCAGGACAGCCCTGCAAGCACTGAAATATTGCCGAATGTTCACTGTCAACAGGATATAATTTTACACCTGCCTTTTTTATCTCACTCATTACAATACTTCCGCCTGCTACAAGGGTTTCCTTGTTAGCCAAAGCAAGATCTTTCTTAGCTTCTATCGCTGAAAGTGTAGGCAGAAGTCCTGCTACTCCCACTATCGCATTTACTATTGTATCAGCCTTTTCATACTGTGCAGCGGCAATTATTCCCGATTCTCCACCAATTACTTTTATATCGGTATCTCCCAAAGCTATTTTAAGCCTTTCAGCCGCATCTTCATCCAAAACTCCCACTATATCAGGCTTGAATTCCCTTGCCTGTATTTCAAGCAGTTCTACACTTGTATTAGCTGTCAATGCTGATACCTTTATACCGTGCATTCTCGCAACATCAAGTGTCTGCACTCCTATGGAACCTGTTGAACCCAATACAGATATATTCTTTGTCATAACTTTACACTCCCATTACCGGTAAATATCCCATTATTATATACAAAAACGGTGATACGAATACCACACTGTCAAATCTGTCCAATACTCCGCCATGTCCGGGTATCAGATTACCGTAATCCTTTATATCAAAAGTCCTCTTTACAATTGAAAAACTTAAATCTCCCAATATCGAAAGCAGTGAACCTATAAGAGAAATAACAGCTAAATTGATATAATTCATCTGAACATTCTTATATATCACATCGGCAAAAAGCCAGCCTAATCCACAGGTAGCCAATACACATACTATCGTACCGCCTATTGCCCCTTCTATTGTCTTTTTAGGACTTATTTCGGGACACAGCTTATGCTTTCCGAGAGTAACTCCTGCAAAATATGCTCCTGCATCCGCAAGCCACGGCAATGCAAGTGTAAGTACAAAATAAAATGCAGGATGTGATGCATCCATATTTTTCATCTGTATTATGGTCGAAAGCGATACAGTTATTATAACTGTCATACTGTATATATATGCAAATTCTCTGAACGATATTTTCTTATGGCAAAATATCATCATTGAAAGCATTATTGCTGTATATACATAGCCTGTTATCAAAGCTGCACCGTAAACCATAAGCATCGGATACAATACTGCAAATGCCATGCTCGGATAACTTATCTGCCAGAGCTTCAGTGTCTTTGTCGCATTCGCAAACTCCCCGACTGCTATCGCACATACTGCAGCTACAAAAACATCTATTATTACAGGAAAATTTCCGCTCAAAATAATCACCGATATTATAAACGTTATCCCTACTATTCCCGATAATATCCTCTTGACCATTCACACACCACCAAATCTTCTGTTTCTTCTGTTAAATTCCTCAACAGCCATATCAAAATCCTTCGGCTTAAAGTCAGGCCACAGCACATCCATCGAATAAAACTCCGAATATGCCGCCTGATAAAGCAAAAAATTACTCAGTCTGTGTTCTCCGCCCGTTCTTATTATCAAATCGGGGTCGGGCTGATTAGCCGTATACAGATATTTTTCAATATCCTTTTCGGAAATACTCTCTATATCCGTCTTATTTTCCTTGACATCACGGCATATATTCTTAACTGCCCTGACTATCTCATCTCTGCCGCCATAATTCATTGCTATATTAAGCAACATTCCCTGACGATTCTTTGCAATTTCCTCTGTTTCATTGATAAGCTCTATCAGTTCGGGCGAAAATGCAGACCTGTCACCTATGAACACTACTTTTATATCGTCATCACGGAAATCTGTCAGTGAATCAACCAAATACTGATGAAAAATTTTCATTATAGCTCCGACTTCCTCAGGTGGTCTTTTCCAGTTCTCTGTTGAAAAAGCATAGAGCGTAAGTATCTTTACTCCCTGCTTGCTTATATATCTTGTGATATTTCTGAAGGTCTGTGCACCGTAAGTATGTCCGACCTGTCTCGGAAGTCCTCTTTTTTTAGCCCATCTGCCGTTGCCGTCCATGATTATTCCAACGTGTTCGGGAATGTATAAATTTCCCATTCAAATCACCTCTTGTATTATTTTTAAGACTAATACCTTGCTGAATCTAAAACTTTGATGTTTTTGTCATTCCGAACACAGTGAGGACTCTTTGGAAGATTCTTCGTCGCTGTCGCTCCTCAGAATGACAGGTCACTCGGTTGACATAAAGAATTAGATTTTTCAATTTACTAAAGATTCCTCGCTTTGCTCGGAATGACATAAAGCTCATTCTGTCCTTTTGCTGAAAATATATCTCGGCAAGAAGATATTTTTCCTGCCGAGATATTTTTTTGTGATTCTTCAGAAATCAAATTTCCATTATTTGCTTTTGTTTCTTTTCTGTCAGGCTTTCTATTGCTTTTATATTACTGTCGGTTATATCCTGTATTTTCTTCTCAGCCTTTTTCTGGTCATCCTCGGTAATTTCGCTTTTCTTTTTGAGAGCCTTTATTTTTTCCATTGCTTCACGTCTTATGCCACGGATAGCTACCTTTGCTTCTTCGCCCATGCCTGCTACTTCCTTGACTATAACTTTACGTCTGTCTTCTGTGAGCGGCGGGAATATCATACGGATAACTGTTCCATCATTCTGAGGATTTATACCTATATCAGAAGTTTGGATAGCCTTTTCTATCTGACGGAGAATTGATTTATCCCACGGCTGAATAACAAGAGTTCTTGCTTCTGCGACAGACACCGCTGCTACCTGATTTACAGCTGTCGGTGCTCCATAATAATCAATTTTCACTTTATCAAGTACTGCAGGATTTGCACGACCTGCACGAATCTCTGAAAACTCTGTTTCAAGATGCTGAATCGACTTTTTCATTTTTTCTTCTGTATTTTTTATTACAGTATTCATTTTTTAAATTACCTCCAAATATATTTATTTTTTATCCAACTACTGTTCCGACATTTTCACCGCATACTGCTGATACGATATTTTCGGGATTATCAAGACTGAATACAACTATCGGGATATTATTATCCTTGCAGATAGCCGCTGCCGTACTATCCATAACCTTAAGGTCATATTTAAGAACATCGGCAAATGATATTTCATCAAATTTCTTTGCATCAGGATTTGTTTTCGGATCACTGTCATAAACACCGTCAACCATTGTTGCTTTAAGTATTATATCCGCCTCTATCTCGGCTGCACGCAAAGCCGCTGCCGTATCCGTAGAAAAGAATGGATTTCCCGTACCACAGCCGAATACAAGTATCCTGCCCTTTTCAAGATGTCTTATGGCACGGTTTCTTATATAAGGCTCTGCAACCTGCTGCATTGAAATGGCTGTCTGTACTCTTGCTTCAAGACCAAGCTGTTCAAGTGCATCGCATACTCCGAGAGCATTTATAACAGTTGCGAGCATTCCCATATGGTCTGCCCTTGTTCTGTCCATTTTACCGCTTGAACGTCCTCTCCAGAAATTGCCTCCGCCTACTACGATAGCGACCTCAACGCCCATATCATTCAGCGTTTTGATAGGCTCACAGTATCTCAGCACAGTATCAAAATCTATGCCATGCTTTTCCGAGCCTGCAAGCGACTCTCCACTCAGCTTCAAAAGTACCCTTTTATATTTAGCTTTCATTATAATACTCACACTCCCATAATTTATATTCTTATTTTACTATATTTAGCCGTCAAAGTAAAGCATAAAAAAACATATTGAAAAAATTTTTTTATTATGCTATGTATGCTATTATTATAAAAAATCAGAGGAAATATCTATACCCGATCAAAAATTTTTATAGTAAACGTCAATGAAAATTTTCTTTTGTCATTCTGAGGAACGAAGTGACGAAGAATCTTTCAAAGATTCCTCGCTTTGCTCGGAATGACATTGAGCAATTTATTTTGTCGTTTACTATAGTTGTTGCAGAATACAAAAAAGTATTATCGGAATTATAATTTTTTTATCACTTGATTTTTAAATAAAAAAGGGATAAAATTAAAAATGGAAAGTTGAAAGCTGAGAATGAAGCCGAAAATTTGAAATCTGCATTTTCAACTGTCCACTTTCTATTTTTTTAGCAGGGAGGATATTGTTATGAAAAATCTTTTGTCTAAAATAAATGAAAATATGCACAGCTTCTCAAAGGGGCAAAAGCTGATAGCCAATTTTATAACCGAGCATTATGACAAGGCGGCTTTTATGACTGCTTCCAAATTGGGTACAACTGTCGGTGTCAGTGAATCAACAGTCGTCAGATTCGCAACCGAACTCGGCTATGACGGTTATCCCAAAATGCAGAAGGCTATGCAGGAAATGATAAGGGACAAGCTGACCTCGGTCCAGCGTATCGAGGTCACCAAAAACCGTATAAACAATGACGATATCCTGTCGACTGTTCTCAATCAGGATATCGAAAAAATAAGACGGACTCTTGAGGAAACCTCTAAGGAGGATTTCAAACAAGCTGTCAATGCTATCACCAAAGCTAAGACCATATATATTTTTGCCGTGAGAAGCTCCGCTGCTCTTGCATCTTTTCTCGGATATTACTATTCCCTTATATTCGAAAATGTAAAAGTTATAAGCAATTACGGTGAAACAGAGATACACGAAAAACTGTTCAGGATATCCTCGGATGATGTTATTATAGGTATCAGTTTTCCGAGATATTCCAATGCCGCCATAAAAGCTATGACCTTTGCTCATCACAGAGGTGCGAAAGTCATTGCACTCACAGACAGTATGTCCAGTCCTCTTGTATCTGTATCAGACTATGTTCTTATCGCAAAAAGTGATATGGCATCAGTCGTGGATTCCCTTGTAGCACCTCTGAGCATGATAAATGCCCTTGTAGTCGCAACGGTGCTTGACCCCGAACTCCATGCAAATGAAACATTTGATATGCTTGAAAATATCTGGAAGGAATATGACGTATACAGGAATGACAAGGAGGAAAATTAATTGACAGTGAGAAAAACCGCTGTAATAGGCGGCGGAGCAGCAGGCATGATGGCAGGGATATTCGGGGCATATTCAGGTGACGATATCACCATATTCGAGAAAAATCAGAAAATCGGCAGAAAAATCTATATCACAGGCAAGGGCAGATGCAATGTTACAAACAACTGCGACATCAAAACTGTCATATCAAACACTCCTGTCAACGCAAGATTTTTGTACAGTGCTCTGAACAGATTTTCACCTGCTGATACAATGGAGTTCTTTGAGAGTAACGGTCTTCCGCTGAAAACAGAACGTGGAAACCGTGTATTCCCTGTATCAGACAAAGCAGGTGATGTTGTTGACACACTTCTCAGAGTATCAAAAAAAGCAGGCTGTAAAATAGTCAACAAGACTGTCACCGACATAATTTCAGAAAACGGTCATGTTACAGGAATAAAAATTGAAAATAATTTTTTGCCGTTTGATAAAATAATAATAGCTTGCGGTGGAAAGTCTTATCCGTTGACTGGTTCAACGGGTGACGGATATAAATTCGCTGAATCACTCGGTCACAGGATAATTCCGCTGAAACCCTCTCTTGTACCTCTTGAAACTGTCGAAAAAATACCGTTTGAATGTGACAAACTTCTTTTGAAAAATATTTCCATCACTGTCACTGACACCTCAAACAATAAAAAGATATATACAGATTTCGGCGAAATGCAGTTGATGAAATACGGTGTATCAGGTGCAGTTATACTGAGTGCAAGTTCTCATATCAGAGATATGCAGTCAGGCAGATATCGTCTCGATATAGACCTCAAACCCGCACTTTCTGAGGAAAAACTTGATGCACGATTACTCAGGGAATTATCAGAAAGAAAAAACAACGATTATACATATCTCATGCACGCATTCCTCCCGAAACAAATGATAAATATGTTTATCGAAAAATCGGAAATATCCCCGAATAAAAATTGCAGTGAGATAAGCCGTTCCGACAGGAAAACAATTATCTCTTTATTAAAAACATTTCCCCTCACAATAAAATCATACCGCCCTGTCGAAGAAGCCATTATAACCTCAGGCGGAGTTGATACAAAAGAAATCAATCCCAAAACTATGGAGTCAAAATTGGTTAAAGGTTTGTATTTTGCGGGTGAAGTCATAGATGTGGACTGCTATACAGGCGGTTTCAATCTTCAAACAGCTTTCTGTACAGGAGTACTCGCAGGGGAAAACTGAATATATTTGCATTAATGTGAAAAAAACCTTATGCAATGTCTACATAGAAAATAGTTGAAATTTATTGCATTTTACTTGTTGACAAACCGCCCTTCTATAATGTATAATTATATGGTATCGTAATGACACAAACCCCTGCCTTATGGCGGATGGGAGGGAAGATAAATGGCTGAAATCAGAATTAAAGATAATGAGTCCCTCGAAAGTGCACTCAGAAGATTTAAAAAGCAGTGTGCAAGAGGCGGTATCATTCAGGAAGTTCGTAAAAGAGAAGCTTATGAAAAGCCTTCTGTAAAGCGTAAAAAGAAGTCTGAAGCTGCTCGTAAGCGTAAGTACAAGTAATTTGTACATTCACACATCAGAAAATTTTTTTTGGGGGATATTTTCAAACGCTGAAAGGCGTTTCCTGAGAGTATCCCTCTGTTTTTTTATAAAAAATTGTTGACAGAACAAAAAAACAATTTATAATAAAAATATATGAAAATAATTATAAATTGATAAGGGGACTTTGCAGGTGAAGAAAAGCCTTTTGATGCCGACAGCAGCGGTAAGGAATGTTACTGATATAACTGTCGGGCTTATCAGAAAATTGGATATCGATGCCATACTTCTTGATGTCGATAATACCCTTGCACCTCCTACATCTCATATCCCCTATGAGGGTGTACAGGAATGGATAGATATGCTCAAAACCAACGGCATACAAGTTGTGATATGCTCCAACAACTATCATAAACGTGTCAAGCCGTTCTCGGACAGTGTCGGACTTGATTGCGTTGCAATGAGTTTGAAGCCCTTCCCTTTCGGCTTCAACAGGGCTAAAAGAAAGCTGAAAGAAAAACCTCAGAGTGTACTCGTGGTCGGCGACCAGATATATACTGACGTACTTGGGGCGAATCTTGCGGGAATGAAATCTGTACTGCTTGTTCCGAGGGATGAAGAAAAAGGTCTTACAATCGGTATACGCCGAAAGCTTGAAGTGAATGTCAGAAAGAAGATAAAAATTTTGGAGGAATGAAGAAGATGTCAGTAAAAGAGGAAAATGTCATAGATGGTATAGGAATAGACAAGGATACAAATACACTTGTTTTTCTCATAACAGATCCGTTCACTTGGGTAGTTCAGGAATATGATCATCTCAAGGCTATCCAGACAAAAATAAACAACTATGTAAGATATATCGAAAGTCACGGATACAAGGAGCATTACAGACAAAGAGATTTCGACAGCTTCAGAATTGAGATAGTATTCAAGTATCAGTACACGGACAACGGTGAGGCTTTCCTCCGTGCAGGTGGAAAACAACTCAGAGAAAAAAATATAGATTTTGTATACTCTGTTGCAAAGGCGGATTGAATCATGAAAAAAATACTTTTTATACTCGGACCGAATCTGAATATGGTCGGCATAAGGGATAAGAATATATACGGAGCAGAAACTGCTGAAAGCATAAATGTTCAAGTTATGAAATGGGCTGAGGAATTCGGCTTTGACCTCGAAATATTCCAGTCCAATCACGAGGGCGATATTGTCGATAAAATACATTCCGCATACGGTGAAAAAGACGGTATAATGATAAATGCAGGGGCATTGACTCATTACAGCTATGCTTTACATGATGCAATAGAATCCGTCCATATTCCCACCGTCGAAACTCATATGTCAAATATATATTCAAGAGAAGAATTCAGACATAAATCAGTTATATCCCCTGTCTGCATCGGCTGCATTGCAGGTTTTGGCAAGGAAAGCTATTATCTTGGATTGTCTGCACTCGCCAAAAAACTTATCTGAATGAGGTGTGATAGTTATGGGCAGACTTGGAATTTTAACAGGACTTCTTCCTGATGATATTGACGGTGCTTTGATAATCTCAAATGAAAACAGAAGATATTTCACGGAATTCGTTTCTTCATTGGGATATCTGCTTGTCACAAGAAATAACAGCTATTTATTCGTGGATTCAAGATACGGTGAGGCGGCTAAAAATCAGGCAAAGGACTGTATCGTCATTGAATTTAAAAAATTAAGCGAAAGTCTTTGTGATATTATAAGGGATAATAAATTAAAAAATATAATGCTTGAAGGCTCGGCTTTTACGCTGAACGAATGTATATATATCGAAAAAATATTTGCTGATGCAGGTGCAAAGGCTATCAAGAATGACAGTCTCGACAGGATAATAAACACTATGAGAGTCATCAAAACAAGCGAAGAAATAGAAAAAATGCACACTGCCCAGATGATGACCGAAAAAGCACTGACCGATACTCTTAAATTAATAAAAGAGGGTGTCAGTGAAAGAGATATTGCTCTTGAATTGGAATTTAAAATGAGAAAACTCGGTGCAGACGGTGTTTCATTCGATTTGATAGTGCTCTCGGGAAAAAAGACTTCAATGCCTCATGGTGTACCCGATAATAACAGAGTTAAAAACGGTGATTTTATATTATTCGATATCGGAGCAACCTACAGGGGCTATCATAGTGATATGACAAGAACATATGCCTTCGGAAATATCTCAGCTGAACAAAAAAGAGTTTATGCAACTGTAAAACAGGCTCAGCAGAATGCTCTTGATATGGTCAGGGACGGTGTAAAATGCGGTGACGTTGACAATGCCGCCCGTTCATATATATATCATGCAGGCTATGAGGGATATTTCGGACATTCCACAGGTCACGGTGTCGGACTTGCCATACACGAAATACCATCCGTTTCACCAAACAGTGATTTCGTTCTGAGAAACAGTATGGTAATTACAGTTGAACCCGGAGTATATCTTTCTGATAACTTCGGTGTCAGGATAGAAGATATGGTAGTGGTCACAAAGGATAAATATATCAATTTTGCATCTCTGCCAAAGGAACTTATTACATTGTAATTTGAAAAAATTGTTGCAATTTTATTTTTCGTATAGTATAATAAAATTGCTGTTTAGCGATTATTAAAAAAAACGGAGGATTCTATTTTATGATTACAGCAGGAGATTTCAGAAACGGTATTACATTTGAAATGGATGGACAGGTAGTTTCTATCGTTGAATTCCAGCACGTTAAACCCGGTAAAGGTGCAGCGTTTGTCCGTACAAAAATAAAGAATGTCATCACAGGTGCAGTTGTTGAAAGAACCTTCAACCCCAATGACAAATATCCCACAGCTTTCGTTGAGAGAAAGGATATGGAATATCTCTACAATGACGGCGATCTTTATTATTTCATGGATAACGAAACCTATGAGCAGATTCCGATAAGCAAGAGCGTTCTCGGTGACAACTTCAAGTTCGTTACAGAAAATATGGTATGCAAAGTTCTTTCTTACAAAGGCAATGTATTCGGCGTTGAGCCTCCGAACTTCGTTGTTCTCACAGTTGCACAGACAGATCCCGGATTCAAGGGCGATACTGCTACAAATGTAATGAAACCCGCTACTCTCGAAACAGGTGCCGAAATAAAAGTTCCGCTTTTCATCAACGAGGGCGATAAAATTCAGATCGACACCAGAACAGGCGAATACATGGCAAGAGCTTGAACAATTAGCAATTTGCAATTTGCAATTTGCAATGGAGGAAAAGGAAAATGGATATAAGCGAAAAAGCAGCCTATGTAAAAGGCTTGTTTGACGGCATGGAGCTTGATATGAACGACAAGCAGAATAAAATCCTCAAAGCTCTTATTGATGTCGTGAATGATATAGCTGAGGAAGTCTCACAGCTTGACCAATGCTATGATGATGTCTGCGACCAGATAGATGCTCTTGACGAAGACCTGTCGGGCGTTGAGGATATGCTCTATGACGATGAAGATGAATCATCATATTGCGACTGCGGTTTTTGCACTGATCAGGATGGAAATGCTTATGAAGTAACATGTCCGACCTGCGGTGAAGTCATCGGTCTTGATGAGGATTCACTGAATGACGGTGGTATCACCTGTCCCAAATGCGGTGAAACACTCGAATTTGACTATGATGAAGATGAACTTGATGATGACAGTGAAAACTGATATTTTCTGAAAGTCAATTTATTTAAAAAAACACCAACTTTGAGTTTATCTGAGTTGGTGTTTTTTGGTAATTCAAGAAAGGAAGGAAAGAAATATGCTTATAAGTATGATTCAGTCGGGAAATGTAAATATATTTTCCGTGATAGTATATATCATATCTTCATTGATGGTAATATTCCTCGTAATGCCCCTGCATGAATGGGCTCACGGATTTGTTGCCTATAAGCTCGGTGACAATACAGCGAAATATCAAGGAAGACTTACTCTCAATCCGCTTGCACATATAGATTATATGGGTGCAGCGATGATACTTCTGATAGGCTTCGGCTGGGCAAAGCCTGTCCCCGTTGACTCCAGATATTTCAAAAAACCGAAAAGAGACCTTGCACTTACTGCACTTGCGGGACCTGTATCAAATCTCCTTGCCGCAATAGCCGCAGGTCTTTTGATGAACTTGATAATTTTTATTGTTGCAAAAACAAGCTCTTCTATGATGGATGCTTATAATACATTGAATAATCCCGGATTTGTGTATTATTGTATTCTGTTTTTTCAGTATCTTATGATAATAAACGTAAGTCTTGCGGTATTCAATTTTATCCCGATACCTCCACTTGACGGCTCGAAAATTCTTATGGCATTTCTGCCTGATAAATGGATATATACTATAAATCAGTATCAGATGTATATATCTATGGCATTTTTTGTACTTGTTATGATGGGGGCTGTCGGAAATATCCTTTCACCTGTACAATGGTGGCTGTATGATAAAATCGACTGGCTGACAGCTCTCCCCTTCGGTCTTGCATAATATGAAACAAGAACAGTTTTTATACAAATTTGAAGTATTTGAAGGTCCTCTTGACCTGCTTCTGCATCTGATAGAAAAAAATAAGCTGAATATCTATGATATACAGATATCAGAGCTTCTTGAACAATATATGGAACAGATAAATATCATGCAGGAACAGGATTTGGATATTGCCGGAGAATTTCTTTCAATGGCATCAAGGCTTGTACAGATAAAATCAGCCATGCTTCTGCCAAAATATGACGAGGGCGAAAAAATGCGTGAAACTCTCTCAGGTGAACTCATAGAATACCAAAAGTGCAAGAAAATGGCGAAAATCCTCTCGGATAATATCTGCTTCGACAGCTTCTGCCGTGAACCTGTGAAGATAAAAGCAGATATGAAATACAAAAGAACACATCTCCCCACATCTCTTTTAGGCTCATATATGTCGGCTGTCGGCAGGGGCAAGGCTAAGCTCCCGCCTTCTAAGGATGTTTTTTCGGATATAGTTGCAAGGCGTGTTGTTTCCGTAAGTTCAAAGATAATCGGTGTCATGCGTAAGCTGACGAAGAATGAAAAAATAAGATATGAAAATATCTTTGACGGCTCAATCGACAAAAGCGAGCTTGTGGCAACTTTTTTAGCAATACTTGAATTAATAAAGGGCAAGCGTGTCAGAATAGAAGATGATGACGGTGTACCTGTACTCGTAATGAATATCGGAGGCGAAAAAAATTGGACGAAAGAAAACTGAAAAATGCCGTTGAAGCGATAATATTTGCAAGCGGAACGCCTGTCGAGCTTTCAAAAATAGCACAGGGACTCCATATAGGTGCGTTACAGGCAATGGCGATATGTGACGGTCTTGTCGAGGAATACAAGCAGGCTGACCGTGGAATAAAAATAGTAAGACTCAATGACAGCTATCAGATGTGCAGTGTCGAAGCATATGCAGACTATATCAGAAACGTTATGGATATCAAAAGAGATGTCCCTCTTTCAAATGCAGCGGCTGAGGTACTTGCCGTTATAGCCTACAATCAGCCTGTTACAAAGGCTTTTGTCGAACAGGTCAGGGGAGTTGACTGCTCAGGAGTTATTTCCAGCCTTGTCGCAAAACAGCTCATTGAAGAACGTGGCAGACTTGAACTGCCCGGAAGACCGCTCATATACGGTACTACCGAACATTTTCTCAGATGCTTTCAGATATCTTCATTAGAGGAATTACCCCATTTACCTGATGATGAAACGGGTGAAACACAATGAAAATATTTTGGCTCGTATTCTCGCTTATAATATTATTTATACTATTCTGCCCCTTTTCATTTAAACTCGTCTATCAGGAAACTGTCAGCCTGAAAATAGGCTATCTCTTTCCAATAATAAAAATACTCCCCGCAAAACCCAAAAAAGAAAAGCAATCCAAGAAAAAGAAAAAAACTTCCGACAAAAAAGAAAAAAAATCCCCGAATCCTGTTATTGAATTCACAAAGAAGCATGGACTTGACGGACTTATCGAACTTCTTAAAGAACTCGTTGGCATAGTACTGAAGCTGACCGATACTATAAGACGGCATACCGTAATATCAAAATTAAGGCTTGACCTGCTGATAGTGGGAAACGATCCTGCCGATACCGCTATGAAATACGGCTATGCCTGTTCGGCGATATATCCCCTGCTTTCGATACTTGACCAGCACATCAGGATAAAAAAACATGATGTCTATATAGATGCAGGCTTCAATGCCGATAAAACACAAGTCAGATTTATCCTCAAAGCCCGTATAATGCCTGTATTCGTCATAATCGGGGCAGTTGAAGCACTTATAAAAGCTCTGAAAATATTCATGAAAATAAAACAATAAAAACTTTTCCCCCGATAACTTGCATTTCAGAATAAATTATATTATAATAGTTAACAAAAAAGGCGGTGTTTAATTATGAGTGATCGTCCGATAAATAATCTTATGGATACGACTCTTGATAAATTAAAGCAAATGGTCGATGTCAATACAGTTATAGGTACTCCCATTACTACCCCTGATGGAACTACCATTATCCCCGTTTCAAAGGTTATATACGGATTTGCATCAGGCGGTTCAGAATTCAACTCAAAAAAGCCTGATTCAGAAAATCTATTCGGAGGCGGTTCGGGTGCAGGCGTTACAATAACTCCTATTGCATTCATTTCCGTAAGCAACGGTGAGGCTAAGCTCCTTAATATTTCCGCATACAGTGATGCTCAGGACAGAGCTATCGGAAGTATCCCTGAGATAATCGACAAGATAACTGCTTTATTCAAGAAGGACAAAAAAGAAGACGACAAACCCGAAAAAGTTACAAAAGAAAATAATTCAGGTCTTGATGACCCCAAAGTATAAGTTTGAAGTTAGGAGTGAGGAGTGAGAAACGAGGAGTACAAATACTTCACACTCCTAACTCCTAACTTCTCACTTATTAATAAACCATCTTCCTTGTGCATATTATTTTTAAAAAATAGGGTGGGTGGTTTTGTTTGTTGCTCAAAAAAATATTATGTCTTGTATTTGCATTGTTATTCTCTGTTTCGGCTGTTAATGCTGTCGGTAAAAGTAAAATCGAAGTGTCGGCGGTATCAGCAATACTATATTGTCCCGACAATAATGAGATACTCTATGAAAAGTCGGCTCATAAAAAATTGGCTATCGCAAGTATTACCAAAATAATGACAGCGATAATTGCCCTTGAATGTGAAGACAAGGAAGTAAAATTTGACTACAGTATGATAGCTGAAGGCTCAAGTATGTATCTCAAGGTCGGAGATGTGATAAAAATATCCGAACTTGTAAAAGGAATGATGATGGTTTCGGGAAATGACGCTGCAAATGCAATAGCTATATCACTCGGCGGAAGCATGGAAAAATTTGCAGACATGATGAACAAAAAGGCTGACAGTCTTGGAATGAAGGATACTCATTTCGTCACACCATCAGGACTCGATGATGAACTGCATTATTCAACAGCCTATGATATGGCATTACTGTGCAGTTATGCAATGCAGAATGAAAATTTCAGAAATATCGTTTCACAAAAAAGCATGAGCGTGGAATTTATTTCCCCTGACGGTCAGAAAATGACATACAGAAATCATAACAAGCTGCTTTCATTGTATGACGGATGTATAGGGATAAAAACGGGTTTCACCAAAAAAGCAGGCAGAACTCTGACCTCATGTGCCGAAAGAGACGGTGTACGTCTGATAGCCGTCACCCTGAATGACGGAAACGACTGGAACGACCATATCTCAATGTATGACTACGGCTTCTCGCAAATCGAAAATATATCTCTCTGTGACAGTCAAAAAATATTTGAATTGCCCGTGGTCGGCTCAAAAAAACAAATTATAAAAGTCATTCCAAAAGAAAAATGCTGTGTTTCTGTCCTGAAAAATCAAAAGGAAAATATCAGCGAAAAAATTTATATGCCTCATTTTGTCTATGCACCTGTTGAAAAAAATAAAGCCATAGGTGAAGTGAGATATTATATTGACAATAAAATTATATGCAAAACCGATTTGATAACAAGCGAAAATTGTTTGTATGATAATGAAAGGAATATATAAATGGGAGAAAAAATAAGAGTTCAGAAAATAATAGCCGATGCAGGAATAGCGTCAAGACGAAAGGCTGAAACACTTATTGAAAAGGGTGCTGTGACGGTCAACGGCGAAAAAGCAAAGCTCGGTGACAAGGCTGATCCACAAAAGGATAAAATAACCGTTGCAGGTCGTGAGATAAAAGTAAATTCAGACAGCAAAAAATATTATATTATGCTTCATAAGCCCAGAGGATACATTACAACAGCAAATGACGAGGGCGGAAGAAAATGCGTTACAGAATTGGTCGAAGATATCCCTGCAAGATTATTCTATGTCGGCAGGCTCGACAGGGAATCCGAAGGTCTTCTTTTGATGACTAATGACGGTGATTTTGCCAATATGATAACTCATCCGTCAACACATTTCGCCAAGACCTACCGTGTGACAGTCCGTCCGAGAATATCCGAAGAACAACTCACTACACTTACTACAGGCGTAATGATAGACGGCAGAAAATCTATGCCCTCCGGAATAAGAGTTATCAAAAGCGAACAGGACAGAACTGTCCTTGAAATAATCCTCGAAGAAGGCAGGAATCGTCAGATAAGAAAAATGTGTGAAGCTGTCGGACTTGAAGTCGCAAGGCTGAAAAGAGTCGCTGAAGGTCCTGTTAAATTGGGTATGCTCCAGCCCGGAAAATGGCGTGAGCTTACCAATGAGGAAATGAAGGCAATAAAAAATTATCATAAGAAGCTCATTTCAAAAAATGAGCATGAAACTCAAAATGCTGACAGAAAAAAAAATAAAAAATAAATGTGTAATAATTGCCGTAAAGAGTATTTAAAATTTAGTGAATTGTGATAAAATTGTTGGTTTTCATTTAAAAACATTGACGAGAATGGTTATATATTATATAATATTATACGGATATATGTATAAATTGCACTTTTTATGTATCTGAAATTAAACCGATAAGGAGATTTTTGATATGGCATTTTTAATAGACTGTCCCGGATGCGGAAATTCGATAGTAAACAACGGTCAGGATTGTCCGTTCTGCGGATACAGCGTGAAAACAGGCAAAACCCGTGAGGAAATGGAACAGGAGCTTCTTGCTGCTGAAGAGGCACTTCGTGCCGAAGAAGAAGCCAAAGCTGCCGAGGAAGCAAGAAGACTTGAAGAACAAAGAAGAATAGAAGAAGAAAAACGTGCGGCTGAAGAGGCTAAGAGACTTGAAGAAGAAAGACTCGCTGAACAGGCAAGACTTGCCGCTGAGGAAGCTAAAAGACAGGCTCAGCAGAACAGCTTTTTTGGAAGAGTGCAGCAGAGAAAAACACCCAATCTCACCAAACCTACGGATATCAGTGGAAAGGTTAATAATAGTCTTGAGAATCTTCCTGAGATACCTACAGGTGATACAGGTGTTCTCCCCCCAATGCAACTTGAAAGAGAAGTAAGTGTAAACGATATAATGAATGCACCTGCTGTTAATCTGACACCTCTCCCAAAGGAAAAGGAACAGACAATCCTTCCTCCTATGCAGCTTGAGCGAGAGGTCAGCATGGATGAAATACTTAATACCCCTGCTGTCCCGCTTTCACCCATACAGGGAGAAACAGTGGAAAATGCCCTTCCGGATATAAACAGCCCTGATGCAGGACTTCCTAAACGCTCACAGCCCGATATATCAATAGAAATGACATCTTCACCAAATGTGGCTCCATCCGCAAGAAAGCCTGAGATAGATGTTCAGATAAGTGTTCCGAATCAGCCCGCAAAACCTTCGGTCGTTTTACAGAAAAAGGAAGAACCTGTTATACCTAAACAGCCTGTACAACAGCCAATTCAGCAACCTGTACAGCCTCAGCAGAGACCTCAAAGACAGCAAAGACAATGGTCAAATAATCCAAATGAATTTAACACCAATCAGCAGATGCCTCAAATTCAGCAACCTCAGATACAGCAGCCTGTACAGCCTCAGCAGAGACCTCAGAGACAGCAAAGACAATGGTCAAATAATCCAAATGAATTCAACGCCAATCAGCAGATGCCCCAGCAGCAGCCGCAAATGCAGCAGCCTCAGCAGAGACCTCAAAGACAACAAAGACAATGGTCAAATAATCCAAATGAATTCAACGCCAATCAGCAGATGCCTCAACAGCAGCCTCAAATGCAACAGCAACCAACTATGCAACAACCTCAAATGCAGCAAAGACCTCAGAGACAGCAAAGGCAATGGTCAAATAATCCAAATGAATTCAACGGCAATCAGCAGATGCCTCAACAGCAGCCTCAGATGCAGCAGCAGAGACCTCAGAGACAGCCGAGACCTCAGCAGCAACAAAGACAATGGTCAAATAATCCTAATGAATTTTCAGGAAATGTCCCGTTACAACCGATACAGCAGGAAAGATCAGAGGTTACTTCAACAGGTGAACGACTGAGCGATCTTCCTCCTCAGCAGGTTCCTTCAGATCCCAACTTCAATCAGACAGATTATGTAAAAAATCTTAAAAAACAGATGTACCAAGGTAAAATGAGCGGCGGCGACAACAGTATGAATGAGGATATATTCAATAATGCCTCAAATGTCGTTGCACAGCCTATGAAGCATGATGAAAATGCAAAGGTCGTTACCACAAATGTCAATCGTGTAACTGCTCCCAAAACCCAAAATAATATGGTCGCTCCGATAATCATAATACTTGTGCTTTTGATTGCCTTGGGTGTAGTGGCTTATTTCGTTTTATTCAACAACAATGATGAAGGCAGCGAAAATCAAACCTCATCATCAACATCACAAACATCAGGCACCTCCACTTCATCAAGGGTTGAATCAAAAACCTCATCAACTTCTGCAGGTACAGTAAAATTCAAAAAGCCTGACGATTGGAACGATATCCTTTATGCCTATGTTTATATAGAAAACGATGACGGTAAAGTTGAAAATGCCGGATGGCCTGGCGAAAAAATGACAGATAACAATGATGGTACATACAGCTATGATGTTGCAAAAGAATTGTCAGACGGTCTGATAGTTTTTAACGATAATGGTACAGGAAGAAAAGCACACCAATATCCTAAAACAGGCGGAAACAACATTGATTTTAACATAGTTTACGAAGCATAAAAAAATTTCAGCAGTACAGAATTATATTTTCTGTACTGCTTTTTTTATAATAAAACAGGCTGTATCTGCTCCTCATCCAAAGCCATCTGCAATGCCCTCGGAATCAGAGTAAAATCTGCAACAAGTGAATTCGGCTTCTTTAAATAATCATCCTGTCTGAACGGAACGAAATAATAATGTCTTGTATTAAGCAGCTTTCCGATATTCTGGGCGGATGCCCCCATGGCATCATTTGTTGCAATACTCAGCAAAACAGGCTTTTGCTGACGAAGATGCGATTTGACCGCCATTGTAACGGGAGTGTCCGTGACAGCATTTGCCAGCTTTGCAAGAGTATTACCTGTACACGGTGCCACAACTATTATATCAGTCATCCCCTTTGGTCCTATCGGCTCGGCATCCTTTATTGTCCTTATTATCTCTCTTTGGCACATTTCTTCTACTCTCTCACATATATCCTTTGCTTTTCCGAATCTTGTGTCAATTGAACCTGCATTGAAAGACATTATCGGTATGATCTCACAGCCCGATCTGATGAGAATATCCATCTGCTCGAGTGCCTTTGAAAATGTACAGAAAGAACCGCACATTGCAAAACCGACCTTTGGACTGTTCATAGTTTTTCCTCCCTGATAATATTGTAAACGGCATTTTTGATGATAATACCCGAAGCCTTGGGAGCAACCTTCCCAGGCAGAGACAATGCATGGACAGTCTTTATTCCAAGTCTTTCGGCTGATTTGAAATCGACTCCGCCGGGCATTGAAGCCAGGTCTATAACAAGAGCATTCTGTGCAATCCTCGCAAGAGTGTGTGCATCAAATATCATACACGGGATAGTATTGAAAATAATATCATATTTCCCTGTGATATTTCCCGTACAAACAGAATGAAAGCCTCTTGCTTTGATAAACTCGATATCCCTGAGATTCCTTGCACTGACCGTGACATCAGCACCAAGTCCACGAAGCATATCTGAAAGTACCCTGCCGATACGACCGTAGCCTGCAACAAGACACTTTGAATTGTTCACCGTACCGTCATACTCGAGCATGGCGGTCTCAATAGCCCCTTCACTTGTCGGAACAGCGTTTGCAACGGCAAATTCATCCCTCGTGGCATAATCGAACACATTATCCCTGCCAAACGGCAGTTTATCCTTCATACCGCAAAATACAGGCTTATCACCTATCATATCAAAAAGCTCATCAAGCTGTATCACACTATCAGAAAGAGGTGCATTGAGTGTCAGACCGTCCTTTGAAACAGGCAGAGGCAATATAAACGCATCTGAATTTCCGACAGTGCTTCTGATATCCAAGTTATTCATGCCGAGCATCGTACCGCATTTTTCAAAACCGCTCACATATACTCCGTAACCGTCATCAACGGCTGATCTTCCGCAGTATAGCTGTCTTTTGTCACCGCCTATTATCCCGAAGCTGCATATATTATCCATAGCAAAACCACCAAATTAAAAAAAAAGCGACGAAGAATCTTTTGAAGATTCCTCACTGCGTTCGGAATGACATACTTCATTTCATCATTGTCAGAATATTTTTCAGTTACGTCGAACTCACGTTTAATAAATCTTCTCGCAAAGATTCCTCGCTACGCTCGGAATGACATATGCTCGGAATGACATATGCTCGGAATGACAATTTCTTTGCTCACAATAATACAAAAAGCACCCATGACTTTTTTATCATGAGTGCTTTCATTTACTCCTTATCCTTTACGCTCTCTACCATATCCCATTTTTTCATAGAATTCATGGCGATAAAGTGGCTGACAATCATATATGCAAGTACAAGCAGTATCGTAAAGATATATTCATTAAAGCTGTTTGCAAAAACATATTCCCTGCCCTCTGTACTCAATTTCTGCAAGCCTATCTGTGCTATATATATTCCTGTTGGCAAGCCTACGATACATGATAACACAAACTGCAGGAATGACTGTACAAACCATTTTCTTGATATTTCACTATGCTGGAAGCCCAGTGTCCTCAGAACACAAAGCTCTCTTTTCTTTTCAAGGAGATTCGTCTGTGCAGTATTTATAACTATCACAAGACCTATGATTATCGCAAAGCCTATTATTATCCATGCCGCTAAATCGTATGTCTTGAATATCTTTTCATTTCCCTGATGTGCAAGCCTTGTGAATACCGCATATAAATAATTATCATTCTCCGTAAGAAATTCAAGTAACTTTTGCTCATCATCCTGTGATATATTGCATATCACTGAACCCAGAGAAACATCTCCCAATTTTTCCGCCGCTTCATAAGATATATAATGGAAACGGCTTATTGACTGGTCTGATATCTCTGCTATCTTAACGGATACTCCGTTTATATCGACAGTATCTCCGACATCTGCACCAATTTCTTCCGCAAGATGCTTTTCAAGGATTATCCCCTGTTCGGGTATATCCAATTTTTTATCATATCTGTCATATACTCCCACAAGCTGAGTATTTCTGTCGAGGGCATTTATAACACCCGATTCAGTCTTGCCGTTAAAGCTTATATCAGCCTGATAATATGGCATTTTCTGTGCTTCACGAACAAATTTCAGCTCATTCATCTCTTTTATAAAATCATCTGTGGGTTCTTCCTTGAAAAATATCTGGCAATCATAATGTATTCTTTCATCATAAAGCTGATGAAGAAGATAATTCTTTGATGTTATGAACGCAAGTGACGAGAATATCATCATTACGGATGCTGAAATACATATCACTGAAAATACAAAACGCATTTTATTTCTCAGCATCGTAGCAACACTGAATTTTGTCATCGGAGAAGCATGAGCCGTTAATCTTTGAATCAATTTCGGTACATCAGCCGTTTCAGGTGCAGGTCTTGACATAGCCTCAGACGGCATTATCTTTGAAATAGTTCCTGTACTTATCAGCGTTGATATCTGTCCCGTTACTATCGTAAGAACAGCAGCAAACAGGTACATTCCTATATTTACCTTGAATGTAAATTCGGGCAGCGGGAAAAACGCTTTGTAATAATCGCATACATATCTGAGAAGACCGTATCCAATTACACTTCCAAGCACAACCGAACCCAATGACACTATCAGGTCAACACCACAGAATAATAATTTTATGCTTGTCTTTGTAAAGCCCAATGCACGAAGTATACCTATCTCACGTCTGCTTTGCTTTACTATCAGTGACATAAAAAGGAATACTACTATCAGTATTATTACAAAAAATATCATTGGCATAAATACCGACATTGTTTCAATAGGCTCAAGATTCACATCTATTCTCTTTTTAACAGCCGAATCCTCATAGGTAAAACTACTTTTTATATTTATTTCATCATCTTCGAGAATCTGCTTCAGCTTTTCAAGCTCCGCTGTATTGTCCGAACCGTCTTTGAAATATACCAAAAACTGATTGCAGAGCATATCATAGCCTTCACCGTCTTCAAGCTCATTATATGCCTTTTCAAGCTCCTCCTGCAGATTTTCAAACTCACTCAATGCCTTTGCAGTTTCATCATCAAATTTTTTCTGATTTTCAGAAATTTCTTTTTTGGCATCCGACAGCTTTTTTTCTGCACTGTCAAGTTCGGATATTATCTTTTCCTTTCCCTCGGTAATTTCAGACAGCTTGCTTTCAATTTCCGGCAATCCCTCGTCTATCTGCCTTATGCCGTCATCTATCTGTATGATACCGTTTTCCGCTTCATATAATTTTTCTTCTATCATAGCAGGAGCATCATCAATATCATCCTCTGTCAGACCGTATTCCGCAAGAGTATCCGTTATCTGCTTACGCTGGGCTGTCAGAGCTTCCTTTTGCTGTTCTATCTCTGAAGCAAGCCCTTTATATGCCTTTGTCAAGTCCTCTGCCGTTTTCACGGACTGTCCGGTGTAGTCAGTCAACTGACTGACAATATTTCCCATATCCTCTATATCCGAGAGAAGTGCCTGAAGTTTTTTGTCACTTCCTATCATCGGCAGATATGATACCGTACTGTAAATATTCCCTTCCTCGACAATATTATGGATAAATCCAAGAACTTCACGGGCATTTCCGATATTTTCCTTAATGCTTTTATTCGGGTTATAAATAGAATATCTCTTTACTATCTTTATAATTTCTTCATCTGACAGATAATTTATTTTATCCGAATTTATATATATATAATCGGACTCTGCCTTATCCATATAATTTATGAGCTTCTGAGAAAAATCAGAAACTTCATCTGTAAGATCATAGCTGAAACCGTATTCCTGTAAAATATTCACAAAATTTTGAATATCCTCTGCTCTATCAAAAATATATGACAGGTCTGCCTTCGGAAAGGCTTCGAGCATACCCAAAAATCCCGCACTTTCACCTTTTGACATAAGCTCTGTTATATTGTCAATATCCTTGAGCGCATCGTCTATCTGTTCAAGACCGCTGACTGCCTGTATCAGCTTGTCTTTATTGCCCTTAATTTCACTTATTGTATTTTGTAAGGTCTGTTTTGTTTCGGCAAGCTGTTTTCTCTTGTTTTCAAGTTCAGCTTTCATTGCCTGAAGTTCGGCTTCCGCCTGCACAAGCTGAGTCAGCTTATCCTCCGCCTCAACTGAAGAATCCCTGAAAAGCTGTTCCTTTTCGGCAAGCTGTTTTTTGGCTTCGTTCAGTTTTGATTCGGCTTCTTCAAGCTCTTTCTGAGCCTTCTCCCACTCTTTATCCAATTCTGACTGCTTATCATCAAGTTCTTCTTTTACTTCATTGTATTTCTTGTCATACCCATCTTTCAATAGCCTTACGGGTGCATAGGCATATCCGAAATCTGTATTTACTCCCCATGAATCGTCTGTCGGCTGAACGGAAAGTGTCTCCGGCATTGTTACTATACCCGATACAAAATAATCCCTGTATTCGTCACCGACCTTTACGCTGATTGTACTTCCTGCTTTTATGCCGTTATCCTCGGCAAAATTGTATTCAAGAAATATATCATCCCTGCCATTACTGTCCCTCTGTGACCATATATGGAATTTCTGAATATCATCGGGATTATATGAAAATACCCTGACGGACAAATATCTTCCCTCTTTGCTTTTGATATAGGTATCACCGCAAAGCCGGGCATTTATCTCGGAAACAGACTGTAATTCCTTAAGCTTATCTATTTTTTTGCGGTTGGTGACATCTGTTGTTATCACTGCATCAGGATAATTATAATCATCAACATAGTTATCAAGAGATGTTTCAAGCGAAACATATGCACTCGAAAGACCTGTCATTATCCCGCATCCCATTGCCGATACAAGCATTATTGAAATAAGCAGTTTAAGATACTTTTTTATGATAGGAAACAACATTCTTTTCATAGGCTTACCACTCTATGCTTTCCGCTGAAACGGGATTTTTATTTATAATAATATCCGTTATTTTACCGTTTCGCATTTTTATTATACGGTCTGACATCTTACCTATCTCCTGTGTATGAGTGACAATTACAACCGTTTTGCCGTGTTTTCTGACAAGCTTTTCAAGCTCAACCAGAATTTGTTTTCCCGTTTCATAGTCCAATGCACCCGTCGGCTCATCACACAGCAAAAGTTCAGGATTTTTCGCCAATGCTCTTGCAATGGATATTCTCTGCTGCTGACCGCCTGAAAGCTGTGACGGATAATTGTTCATTTTTTCTCTCAGCCCTACCATTTCAAATACTTTTTCGACAATATTCGGATCATGCTCGACATCCGCTGTCATGGCAATATTTTCTTTCGTTGTCAGTTCGGCTATCAGATTGAAAGACTGAAATACAAAGCCGATATTTTTCCTCCTGTAATCAGTCAGTCCCCTGTCATTCATTTTGCAAAGGTCTTTTCCGTTGACGATAATTTTCCCCCTGTCGGGTTTGTCCATTCCCCCAAGTGAATTCAAAAGGGTACTTTTACCGCTGCCCGAGCTTCCGAGAATAGTAAGAAGCTCACCATCAAATATCTGCATTGAAACGCCTGCAAGGGCATCAACTCTTGCCTCGCCTTTTCCGTAAGATTTCCAAATATCCTGTGCATCCAAAAGAACTTTCTTTGTAATTTCCAAAAGCAAGCCCTCCTTATTTTATTTTTTTGACCTTCCCCGGTTCGTCAAGAGAAAATTCGTACATATTGTCATAATTCATTCCCGAACACATCTTCATTGTTTTCTTTGTACAGTTATATATACTACTCCATACTGTTATTACCATGTGAGGCATCCATTTGTGATGATAATTCAAAGTACAGTTTTCAAGGAGCTTCATTGCATCCTCCTCCGAAATTTTATGCTCACATTCACACAATTTATCATCTATTTTTTTATACCTGTCACGCCCCATTTCCTTACGGTTATCACCGCCCTCTGTCAGAAAATAGTTTGTCAGCTTCTGATTTTCCCCCTGATATTGCTGTCTTATAACGTGCATTTCATTATTAACATACTCAACTATCGCACTGTTTCCCTCTGCATCAGCAAAATGATAATGATAATTTGCAAAAATCAAATCTCTCATATCATATTGTTCAAGAAGTGCAACAGCTTCATCTACATTTTTGCATTTGTCTAAAATCGCCCTTATCGCAATAGGTGTTGTGATAGACTTTTTGCCTGTTTTTTGTTTTGTAGGCTTGGTTTTTATCTCCAGTATCGCTGCTGCAAGACCTTTTTCATTCACACCGTCCATACAGCAGTACGGTGCTCCCATCATACGGATATGGTCTTTGAGCTTCTTTGGATTCTGCCATTTCTTTCCGTACAGTAAAAATGTTCCAAGAGTTACTGTCATACTTCTGTATCCGTTTTCGGGAGAAGTCCACACCACAAAGCACAGTGAATCCTTATAATCAAAATTTCTGCCGAAAATTACATCATTTTCGGGAGTTCTCGTATTAAAGCTCGAACAGCCAAAATCCTTTACAAAGGGATTCAAAAGTACCTGCTTTGAATGTATATATTTCTGTGCAAACCTGATTATGCCCAACATACCCGAAACACCCTTTTGGAGCAGTTCATCAAGACCGTATGAGCCTTTGTAAACAAGTGTCCATATATTTTCATCGACCTGTTTAACTGTTGCAAGTGTTTCTTTTATAGATTGTTTTCTTCCCATAATATCCTCCGCTTAATTATAATAATGCTCTGTACAGCTTTTGAAAAATTCGAGTTTTTCCTTTGTATCTATAAAGCGTATTGTTTTGACCTGATTTTCGGAAGCACCGTGCTTCACTTTCCATTTGCGGTATTCGGCATAAGTCCCTTTTTTCACAGCACATACAAATGACTTGGAACACTCTCCTATTTTCAACATTCTGCCGTATTCGGGATTTACTTTGGCAAGTTCCTCGTCAAAAAATTCCCTGACTTCACTTTCAATATTTTTTGGAATATCATTTTCAAATTCTATAAATGCCACTATCCTCCACGGAGTAAAGTCTGTATCGGTATAAAGACTGTAATCCGATATTCTTACTCCTATCTGCTTCTGGAAATTTTTTATTGCAGTTGTGATATGCTCAATGGTCAATTTAACACCCGTTATATTGATAAGCTGTTCTTTTCTGTATGCAAACTGTATCAGGGGTATCTTGTCACGATAACCCGTCACTCTTACAACATCTTTTATCCTGTATCTGTACAATCCCGAACGGTTCGTTATAATAATTTCATACAGTTTTCCAACTTCAAGCTGATGAAGAAGCAAAGGAGTGGCATTTTCATCATCTATCGGCAGAAATTCAAAAAATCCTCCGTCTATCGCAAGCATATAATCCTTGTTTTCAGTATTGAATGCAGTAGCAACGGCAGCTTCCGATGCAGCATACATACCATAGCTGAAAGCAATGTCTTCACCACAGTAATATTTCATCTTTTCCGTGAAAGGCGTAAATTCTCCCGTACCTATCGCAACTATTATCGACATATTTTTCCATAATTTCGGGATAATTCCCTTATCGGGTTCATTTACAAATATCTGTCTGAGCTGTTCAGCCCTCTCAGGCAGAGGACGGAGATTTTTTTCCAGCTTTTCTTTTAAGTCGGGAGGAAGATTCACGCTTTCATCAATAGTACCTGTTCTGATGTCATTTATAAGCATCTGATAATTGTCAAAAATATATTTCATCAAATCACACAGATTTGACATAAAGATAGCCATTAAAAATATCAATTCAGCGTCCTGCAAAGAATAACGGGCTTTTATATACTTCATATCAATATTGTCACCGTATCCGTCTATTTCCCTCGGCAAACAAATGGTATTCATAACCATTCCCGCACTCGACAAGGCATAAGATGAAATAAATCCCTCTCTTATACCGCCTTTTGTATATGTACATTCGGTTTCCGTAGTATTCAGCCCCTTGCCCGATATTACACCTTTTCTTTTCATTTCTCTTAAAAGCAATGTATAGTTATATGCAACACAGCCCATATAGGGCTTATAAGAATTATCAACAACAGGTATTCTTTTGGTAACACCCGTTGTACCAGATGTTTTGGCAAAAAAGCTTATCTTGTCAGAAGTAATAAGATTCTGTTCACCTGTTTCGGCAGTTCTGTCAAGATACTCCTGATAATCTTCATAAGATGTATACGGAACTTTCTTTTGATATTCCTTAACAGATTTTATGTCGGCAAAACCGTATTTTTTGCCAAATTCGGTATTCTTATTTTTTTTCAAAAGCTTCAAAAGCATTTTTTCACTGAATTTATCGGCTTTTTTGCTTTGTGAGAAATATTTTTTTATGTGGCATCCTCCATAAATTGCGACTGCACGTATAACTATAAAGTTCTTTACTTTTTCGAGCCAATTCATCAAATTTCTCCTCCCAAAAACTTTATCCTTCAAAAAAAACAGGCTGTATACTGAAAGTGCATACAGCCTGTGATTTATTGATCTTTTTTTAATAAAAGCACTTCTATCTCATACCATTGTATTATACCACCCAGCAGCTTTAAAGTCAATAACAAAATTCTTCACCATAATAAAGCTATCAAATCTACGATGCGTAGGTGGATTTTTGTATGTCCGTATGATAAACTTGTATCACGAAAGGAGATGAAACTATGGACAAATATATCACAGGCATTACAATACGCCGTCTTCGTGAAAGCAAAAAAATGACACAAGAGGAGCTTGCAGAAAAAATATTTGTCAGCAGCAAAGCCGTCAGCAAATGGGAAACAGCTCAGGGATTTCCAGACATAAGCCTTATTGAACCTCTTTCCAAGGCTCTTGATGTTTCTGTTATTGAATTGATATCGGGAAATCCCGTACAAAATGAAAATATATCCTCCAATATGTTCAAAAATGTATTTTATGTATGTCCAATCTGCGGCAATGTTATAAATTCCATTGGTACAGCTCTGATAAGCTGCTGCGGAATAACACTTCCTCCGCTTGAACCCGAAACACCTGATAAAGATCATTTTATCAATTTTGAAAAAATAGAAAATGAATATTATGTCACTGTCAGACATCAGATGACAAAGGAACATTATATATCTTTTCTTACAGCAATATCAGACAACGGAATACAATTCGTAAAATTATACCCAGAAGGAAACTGTGAAGCAAGATTCAGGATAAACCGTGTAAAATATTTATACGCATACTGTTCCAGACACGGTTTATTTAAAATTAAAGTATGAATCCAAAAGACTGTACTGAATAAAATGAGTACAGCCTTTTTTATTTTTTTTAATAAAAATCTACAATACCTATTGACATGATAGGTTAACTGTGATATAATACATTCATTCCATAAAAACAATTCCAATATTTTCAGGAGGTAAATAAAAATGCTCCACAAAACATATAAAAGAAAATATAGTGCAGACCAATATCGAATGCCATGCTCCGATATATGTCAGAAAACTTTTTTATAAACAATCAAAAATAATAAAAGGAGACAATAACTATGAGTAACTATAAATTTGAAACATTACAGCTTCATGTAGGACAGGAACAGGCAGACCCCGCAACAGATTCAAGAGCAGTTCCGATATATCAGACAACATCCTATGTATTCCATAATTCACAGCACGCCGCTGACCGTTTCGGTCTCGCTGATGCAGGAAATATCTATGGCAGACTTACAAACTCTACTCAGGATGTCCTCGAAAAAAGAATTGCTGCCCTTGAAGGAGGCAGTGCCGCTCTTGCAGTTGCTTCAGGTGCTGCTGCAATCACATATACAATACAGGCACTCGCTGCTAACGGCGGTCATATCGTGGCTCAGAAAACCATCTATGGCGGCAGCTACAACCTCCTCTCCCATACACTCCCCCAGTACGGCGTTGAAACCACCTTCGTCAATGCTCACGATCTTTCCGAGGTCGAAAACGCTATCAAAGAAAATACCCGTGCCATATATCTCGAAACCCTCGGCAACCCCAACAGTGATATTCCGGATATTGATGCTATTGCAGATATTGCTCACAAACACGGCTTACCCGTTGTAGTTGACAATACGTTTGGCACACCGTATCTTATCAGACCTATCGAACACGGTGCAGATATCGTTGTACATTCTGCAACAAAATTCATCGGCGGTCATGGTACTACTCTCGGCGGCATCATCGTGGAATCAGGCAAATTCAACTGGAAAACAAGCGGCAAATATCCGCATATCGCTGAGCCGAACCCAAGCTATCACGGAATATCATTCTATGATGCTGTCGGTTCTGCAGCATTCGTGACTTATATCCGTGCAATTCTCCTGCGTGATACAGGTGCATCCATTTCCCCATTCAATGCTTTCCTTTTGCTTCAGGGCGTTGAGACTCTTTCACTCCGTCTTGACAGACACGTTGAAAATACCAAAAAAGTCGTTGAATATCTCTCCAACAATCCTCAAGTAGAAAAAGTCAACCATCCATCTCTCCCAGACCATCCCGACCATGCACTCTATGAAGCATATTTCCCCAACGGTGCTGCATCTATCTTCACCTTTGAAATAAAAGGCGGTCAGGAGGAAGCATGGAAATTCATCGACAATCTCAAAATATTCTCGCTTCTTGCAAATGTTGCCGATGTAAAAAGCCTTGTTATCCACCCTGCATCAACAACTCATTCACAACTCTCAAAAGAAGAACTTCTTGAACAAAACATCAAACCAAACACCATTCGTCTGTCAATCGGCACAGAGCATATTGATGATATAATTGCCGACCTTGAGAACGGTTTTAACGCTGTCAATAAATAATCATCTTCACGCACATCTCAATAAATCTGTCCCTTTGCCGTCAGTCCACTCAACGGCAAAGGGACTTTCTATTTAGCGACGAAGAATCTTTTGAAGATTCCTCACTGCGTTCGGAATGACATACTTCATTTCATCATTGTCAGAATATTTTTCAGTTATGTCGAACTCACGTTTTTTAATGAATTTTTTTCGCTGTCATTCATACCCAAATAATACATGGAAATCAAATATATCAGTGAATATAAGACAATATATCCCCCCAGAACAAGCCAATTATATATCGGCACAAATAGCATTATAAATACCCCCACTATACAAGGAACAATCATACCTCTCACCATTCCTGCTATATTTTTCCAAAACAGCTTTATATCAAGACCTATATGCTTATAATAATACCAATTCATAAAAATTATATTTCCTGCCGTCAATGAAATTGCCGTACCCATTGAAGCACCCGTACAGCCGAACAGCTTTATCAGCGGTATACTTATGAATATATTTCCCATTGCAATAAAAAAATACACTATTGACCTCGCTTTATGCTTATTTTTTGCCCGCTGTATCTCTATCCCTATATTTTGTATCAACGGTACAGTGACAGGAACTATTAGAAACAATGCCACAAGGTACGATTCGGAAAATTCCTCTCCTCCCCATAATACCATAAACTGCTTTCCAAAGAAAATAAATCCCGTGAGAATGACCGACAGTATCATAAACTGTATACGCCCGACTTTTATAAACAATTCCGTCAGCCTGTTATTATCATCAGATTCAGCTACTATCCTGTTGACCTGCGGTATAAAAACTCCCGATACCGATGTTGAAAACGTCAGATACATTGTATTTATCAGTCCGCCGAGAGAATATATCGCTACTGCTGCAGTACCTGAAATCCTGCCAAGCAAAAATTTATCTACGCTCCAATTTATCTGGTCTATTATCTGATTCAGAAAAATAAAAAATGTAAATCCCCACATTTCCCTGAATAATCTTGGTCTGAAACCTCTGAAAATAAATCTGACACGGAGTTTCCTTATACAAAACCAAATATTGACCGTCAGTCTGCACAGTGTCAGAAAAGCTGAAACACACACCAGTGCTGTCGAGCTATATCCCATTATGAGCAAAGGCAATGCAAGAAACGGATTCAGTATATTCTGTATTACAGCAATCAGCTTCTGAAAGAAAAATTTTTCATGTGCTGAAATAACAGCCTCAAAAACACTGTTCGGAAATGTCAGAGCCATACTGAATACCATAATTCCCATGAGGAGCCTTGCGGTCTCATATTCCCCGTCACTCAGTCCTCCCGAAAATATCAGCCTGATATTGCTTATCATCACGGCTCCGCAAAAACAGCAAATAATAGAAAGCACAACAAATATCAGCAAAAACATACCGTTTATCCTGCTTATTTCATTATCATCATTTTTTGCTTTTGCTCTTGAATAGAACCGTATATATGATGCCGAAAAACCAAAGCTGAGAAGACTCATATATGAGACTGTCGAAAAAACAAGCTGATACAGACCGTATTCGCTTTGTCCCAACAATCTCAGCATGACAGGTGTATATATTACCCCCGACAATATCAGTATTCCCTGAGAAATGTATGAAAGAACAATACCTGACTTTTTCTGATCAATCTTCAAACGACCATCCCATTCAAAAGGCGGCTAAACCTTTATTTCGGTTTAACCGCCATGTTTTTATAATTTAACCAGTAACGCTTGAACGAATTATTTTTCTTGATGCTGTCTTTTCAAATTCCTTGTCTCTGATAACGAGATTTACAATATGCTTTGCTGCAGGGAATTTATCATTGACTTCATCAATTTTAGCCTGTATCTCCGCCTTTATATCTGCACTTTCATAATCGGGATCAGGGAATACCTCTGCCGTGATAAGTCCCTGTTTATCGTAGACAACTATCTCTTTTATAGGAGCAAAATATGCAAACTGATTTTCTATCTCCTCAGGAGATACATTCTCTCCGTTTGAAAGAATTATCAGATTCTTCTTTCTTCCCGTGATGAATACATAGCCGTCTTTCTGATAACCCAAGTCACCCGTCATAAGCCAGCCATCAGGCGTAAGTGACTTTGCCGTTTCCTTGGGATTCTTATAGTATCCCTGCATGACTGACGGACTCTTTACCCATATCTCACCGTCAACTATCTTTACTTCACAGTGAGGAACTATTCTTCCGACCGATTCAGGTTCGGGACAGTCAACTACGCCCGTGCATATTCTCGGAGAACATTCTGTCATACCATAGCCCTGTGAAACCTTTATGCCGTACTCCTTATATCCCTCAATAATTTTCGGGCTGAGATAAGCACCGCCTGTATACATGACTCTGAAATCCTCACCGAAAACTTCTTTACCTATCGCTTTCTTATCTGCACCGCCCTGTGCAAGCTGATTCATTCTTGTAAGGATAGAGCCTGCTATCATGGGCACAAAAGTTACTTCTGTAGGTCTGTATATTTTCAGATTCTTGACTATTCTCATAAGAGAATCGTTGACACAAACAGTTCTGCCATACCAAAGACTGCAAAGAATATCACAGGTAAAACAGAATATATGATGTACAGGGAGAACTGTCATTCTCGTAAATCCGTGATAACCCTCATCAGGCTCACAGGTCGCATTATCAACCAGATTTCCGTTTGAGAGCATTACACCCTTGCTCAGACCTGTTGTACCCGATGTAAAAAGTATCGCTGCAACATCAGATTCAGCCGAGCTTTTTGTCGGTTCTTTATCCTTGTATTCGCTTATTATATCACCCAAATACAGCATATTATCCGTCTTTTTGTGGATATGGATATAGTATTTCACCTTCGGACATAGTGATTTGAATGTATCAAGGTCATTTTCATGCTTGTCATCAAGGAAAAGCACTTCACTGTCGGAACGGTTTATTTCATCAGCTATTTTCTCTGCATTGTTGGCACAATCCAACGGTACGGATACATTTCCGCTTGCCTGTATACCGAACCATGCTACAAGATATTCATAGCTCGTCAAGCCGACAACTGCCGCATGGACTCTATCGGCGAACTTATCCTCAAGCCATGCACCTACTTTATCAGCATCCTCCTTGAATTGCTTATAACTATGCTCGACCATATCTTTTTTCTTGGCTTCACGCACCCATGGCTCATCTCCGAACAATTCAGCCGCACGATACACAAGGTCTTTTAAAGTTTTTACTTCCATCATGCCTGATCCTCTAAATATTCAACCAATTCACCGACTGTCTTTTTCTTGCCTGCAACGGATTCATCAACTTCAATGTCAAATTCATCCTCACAGTCACCGAGCATACACATAAAGTCGTATGAGTTGAATCCCAAATCCTCTGCAAATCTTGAATCAAGTTCTATGCTGTCGGGATCTACATCAACATAATTTACTATCAAATCTTTTAATTTATCAAACATAATCCAAAAATCTCCTTTTATCAAATCAATTGCTCATTGCTAATTGTTTATACCATGTCCATGATTTCCTGAACGGTCTTGTCGGGGTTCTCGATACTTCTGAAAAGAACTCTGCCTGTGAAGTAGTAGAGGAATTCTATTTCCTCGGGAGTAGCGGAATCTTTCTGATAGCCGAAATAGAAGTTCAAACCGCCGTCACCAGGTCTGTGCATAGCGGTGATATAGAATGGCTGAGGCTGTCTTCCGCTGCAATACCAACGGCTCTTGAAAGGAATATCCTTAAGATACGGTATAAGGCTTTTTCTTGTAGCGGGCTGATATGTAAAGCTGATACTGCTGTAAGTGCCTGCTGCACCGTACTGGTATCTCATTCTTTCCTCATAGTAATACTTCATTGTCGAGTAATCTGCATGGAGGAATACATCCTGCTGTGCCTTGTTGATTATCTCCATTGATTCAAGTACAGTTGCTGTCGGCTCGATTATAGTTCTCAAAGGCAAGCAGTGCATTCTTACACCACCGCATTTTTTATTGAGAAGTGTTGAACGTCTGCTTACAAAATCTCTGATCGTTATATCGTTCTCATTATTGAATTTTGCAAGAACAGTTCTTATTGCATGAAGGATAACAACACTTGTCGGAAGATTATATTTCTCTGCAAAGTCGATTATCTTGTCAGTCGATTCAACGTCAAGGCTGTAGGTAACAGTCGCACCTGCAGCATCCTTTGTTGGAAGCGAACCCCATCTGAGATTCGGGTTGTCCATTTCCTTTCTGAGCTGCATTAGTCTGCCGGGACCTGTAAAGTCTGTATAAATCGGCTCAGGCTGTGCGAGCTTTTCATGCCAGAATTCCTCGTCACGCTTAGCTTTTTTACTGTTGGGATATTCAAGGTCTTTCTTGACGGATTCGATATATGATGTTCTGGGAGCAGGAGCCGGCAAGTCATACATAAGATGACAATAGATTTCAAGGACATCCTTTGTAAATGTGATAGCCGAGTATGAATCTTCGCAGGCGTGATGTACATTGAAGTAATAGCCGTTGTAGCCGTCAGGCATTGAAACAATAACTACTCTTGACAATTCACCGCCGTAGGTATCAAAAGGTTCAGAAGTCCATTTTTCAAGGATAGAATGGGCTTTTTCCTCAGTCAAAGCAGAAAAATCATAGTATTCAAAATACTGATTTCTGTAAGGCATGATATACTGCCAAAGCTCACCTGTTTCGGGGTCACGCCATATTCTCATACGCATAGCCTCGCATCTTTCAATAGCACGGTTCAGAGCTTCACGCAGTACCGATACATTCATCTCAATCTGAAAAAACTGACCTGTACCGATATTTACTATCTCATGTGTAGGACTCAACTGAAGTGTATACATATGCACCATCTGTGCCGGGGTTAACGGATAGCAGTCATGCTTTATTCCGCCTATAATTTTTTCCATAAAGAACTATACCTCCTTGTATTTTAAAAAAAATTTTGAATAAAATTGCTAATATTATTCTAACATCTTATCCATTATTTGTCAACAAGTATCATAAAATTCCTTAAAATAATAAAAAAATACGACAGAACTTTTGATTTGTCTGCCGTATTTTTGTACTGTAAGATTACTTTTCAGCCCTATTTTTTCTCATAAGCAAAAATGCACACATCAGGCTGATACCTGCCAATGACACTATCAGAGAGATAAAATCCATATTATCGCCTGTATTGAAGCCTGTATAGCTGTTTGAAGAATAGGATGATGTATTAATGTTAGAATTATTTTTTGTACCTGAAACAGCAGAATTCACTACATTGACAATAATATCTGTCTCACCGTCTTCGAGCTTGAGCGTCAGGGTATTTCTTCCGTCATCAAGTCTTGAAAGCAGGTCTGCAGAAATATTTATCCTGCCGTCTGAAATTGAGAGCTTCTGACCATCACTTTCAGCGAAAAGTCTGTTGTTTTGGCGTATCGCAACAGTTTTCGATTTTGAGTTTGTAACAACCTCTATGCCTGAAAGAGAATTTCTCTGCCATGTAAAGAATGTTTTTTCGGCTGAAATTTCTTCCTGCACCTCATTCTTTTTGTCCGTAACATTAACAGTTATATCTATTTCACCGTCATCTAATTTCAGTGTGAGTTTATTTTCTCCAATGTCAAGCGTTTTAAGTATTTTTGATGAAATTCCAACTTTTCCTAGAAGTATATATAAATTCAGCTTGTCATTTTCGGAAATAAGTTCATCATCCTTATACAGACTGACATTTTTGGACTCTGAATTTGTCTTTACAGATATTCCAAGGATATTGCTCTTGTCCCATTCAAAAACAGTATTATCAGCTGTTATCTCTTTAGGAGCGTTTTTCTTGTCAGTAACATTTACCAATATATCTATTGTTCCGTCATCAAGGCTGAGTGTCAGAACATTTTCACCCACATCAAGAGTTTTGAGTATCTTGGATGAAATACCGATTTTTCCGAGAAGTATATACAGATTCAGCCCGTCATTTTCCGAAATAAACTCATTATCTTTATACAAGCTTACATTTTTTGAACGGGAATTTGTATCAACGGATATTCCGAGAATATTGCTTTTGTCCCATTCAAAATAATCTGTTTTTGCAGTGACATATTTTTCAGCGTTCTCATTTGTAACATTTACATTCACATCTATCAGACCGTCATCAAGCACAAGCTGCAATTTATTTTCCCCATCATCAAGTTTTCCGAGAACATTTTTTGATATCGTGACCTTACCGAGTATGATGCCTGCATCCAAAAGACCTTCAGATATTATCATGTCATCTTTAAGAACAACAACCTTCTTTGATTTTGAATCCGTATTGACAGTTATGCCCAAAAGACTGCTTCTGTCCCATTCAAAATCCGTTTTTTCGGCAGTTATTTCTCTTTCATTGTCGGTTATATTTACCGTTAAGTCAAAAATTCCGTCACTTAATATAACACTGAATGTATGCTCACCTTCTGAAAATTTACCGAGTATTCCCGCACCTATCGAAACTTGTCCGTCATTTATCGACAGATTCCTGCTCAACAGGCTTGATGCAACTATTATACCGTTTCTTTTGAGAACAACATTCTTTGATAAAGAACCCGTGTCAAACGAAATACCTTCATCACTGCTCTTATCCCAGTCAAAATATACTTCTTCGATTGAAGCTTCACTTGCAATATCGGATATAACATCAACTGCACCTGCAGGCAAGGCCGAAAATGCACCGCATGAAACAGTAACTGCCATTATCAGACATAAAATTTTCCTTAATTTCACTTTGTATTCCTCCCAAAAAATCATCAATCATCTATCGCACCGACAGACTTAAGGCGTTTTATAGCGTTAATTACATCAAGCTCTATCATATCATTTTCGTCTTCATAATTTTCTTTAATACCGGATATTATCTCGTCAATTGTAACATCATTCTTAAGATATTCCAATATTATACTTAGACTCTCATTTCCCCTTATGATTCCGGAAAAATTAGCATCACCTGTAGGAACAACAACGACCTCACCGCCCGTCTTATGCACAAGAAAGTTTTTGTTCAGCTTCATAAAAATACTCCTTTCATAAAGATAACACAGATATTATACATCATTTTTTCGATTTATACAACAGTAAATTTTCAAAATTTATCAGTGGAAAATATTTGTATAAAAAATTTCTTATTTACATTGGAACAAAAAAATTATATAATAATTCTTTAGTAAACGTCAATGAAAATTTCCTTTTGTCATTCTGAGGAACGAAGGAACGAAGTAACCAAGAATCTTTCAAAGATTCCTCGCTTTGCTCGGAATGACATAGAGCAATTTATTTTGTCGTTTACTATTGCATATTGAATTGGGAGATGAATATTTTGGATATTATTTTTTTGGTTTTTTTAATTGTGTTTTTCATCGGAGCAAAATTTCATTTCAAGGATGTTAACGATGAATACATATCCCGCCGACAGACTCAGTGCATAAACGGATTTTTTGTGCTGATAGTCTTTATACAGCACTTCAAGGGCTATGTAAAGCTCGGTGACTATGACATGATATACAATAATATTGCAAACTGGAGCGGTCAGCTTCTTGTTGTACCATTCCTGTTCTTTTCGGGATACGGCATAATGCTTTCCATCAGCAAAAAGGGCAAGCCTTATGTAAACAGTATCATATTGAAGCGTTTCCCGAAGATATGGACTCATTTTGCACTTGCCATAGTACTTTTTATTATTACAAATCTCATCATCGGAAAAACCTTTCCCCCAACGAAACTCATCTTCACCTTCCTCGGATGGGACGGTATCGGAAACAGCAACTGGTATATCTTCGATACACTCGTACTTTACATACTCACCTTCCTCAGTTTTAGATTTGTCGGCACAAACCGCCGTCTCGGACTGTTTATAATGGCTTTGCTGACCTCGGCTTTCGTTATAGCAATGTCACACTTCAAACCCGGCTATTGGTACAATACTGTCATAGCCTATCTTATGGGAATGATATTCGCAACTATAGAACCGTCATTCAAAAAAATAATGTCATCAGGCATACTAAACTATATAATTTTAACGACCTTCGGTATTATCATAATATCACTCGCCGTTAAAGACAAGGCAAAGCTGACCTCCTATGAAGTCTTTGTAATTGCAGGAATAGTCCTTCTTCTTGCACTCTCACTCAAAGTAAGATTCTCAAACCCAATTATAGAATTTCTCGGAAAATATGTATTTGAAATATACATACTCCAAAGAATACCAATGATACTCTTAAAACCGTATATCCCTCAAAAATACATATTCTTCGCCGTATCATTCATTGCAACTATAATTTTTGCATTTCTTTTCCGTTTCATTGAAAAACCCGTTGACAAACTGATAGACGGACAACTCTTTAAAAAAACAAAGCCTCTGCCCGATGAAAAGAACTGTTGAATTCCACGGGTAGTCATGATATAATTATCTCAAAAAAACAAAGGAGAATTCTTTTATATGAAACTTGCAGTATCATTTGACATGGACAGCGATGATATATCCCCTTCCTTCGACTCGACAATGTTCTTCAAAATGTATGACATAGACGAAGGCGATGTAATATGCAGTGAGATAATGAGTACAATGGGAAAATTCGGTGCTGAAAATCTCTCCGAACTTCTTATTCTTCTGAAAGCTGATGCCGTTTTATGCGGAGAAATATCGGATGAAGCCGCTGAAATGCTTGATGATGAGGGCATATCCTTTTACAGCGGATTCAACGGCAATCTTTGTCTTCGTGATACTTTTGTGACAAAGATCCTTCGCTTTCGCTCAGGATGACATAATTTTATTTTTCTTTTGGAGAAACTTGATTTCCGTGTAAAAAATTTCGTTACAGCTTGATTTTTTACATATTATATGTTAATATTAAATAAAACCTTTCAAAAGAAGGAGCTGTATTTTATGAATAAAGAAAAAAATGTTGAAAAAACCATAGAAGATTATCTTGAAGCAATGCTTATGATAAAAGAAGAAAAAGGAACAGTGCGTTCAATAGATGTCGCATATCTTTTGGGAGTAACAAAGCCAAGTGTTACATATACTACAAAACGTCTCAAGGAACGTGGATACATAACTATGGACGAAGACAATCTTATAAGCCTTACAGATACAGGAATGGAAATAGCCTCACGCACATATCATCGTCATAAAACTCTGACAAACTTTTTTATCGGTCTGGGCGTTGACAAAAATATTGCAAAAGAAGATGCCTGTCTCATTGAACATGACCTCAGCCCCGAAACATTTGATGCACTTTGCAGACATATTGAAAATATGAACTGAAAAAACAAATTCCCGAAACTCTTTAATGAATTTCGGGATATTTTTATATCAGCCTTCGCTTTTTCTGTAAAGTATAAACTTTCTCGCAAAGAAATTCCACATATAAACAAGTACTATTGCAAGACATTTACCTATTATATAATACTTATCAACAGGAACAATTGAACCGAATACTGCATTTTTTACCAAAAATCCTGCTGTATTGAATATATTGACCTCAGAAAAAGGTGCTATTATAAGCTCAGTAAGTCCCAAGCCTATTATGCCTATCACCGCAAAGCCGATAAAATCCGCCGCACGGTTTTTTACCTTTGCCTTTGAAAATACCCAGAATGTCGATACTATGTAATTAACTGTCAGCCCTGCAATAAAAGCCATTACAGCCGCCCACGATTCAGGCATTTTAAAAAGCTCCTTGCAAAGTATCATTACCATGATATCAACTACAGACGCAATTCCGCCTACAAATATACTTCTGAAAAACTGTATGCCTGTATGGCTCGTTTCCTGAATGAAAATTTTATGAAACCAATTTTTCATAATATCCGTTACTGAAAACTTATAAAAAGTTATAAAAACAACTTTTATGTTCCATTCCTTGTTCACCGTGTCCACTTTCAATAAAAATCTACTCATGTTTGATATGACACTCCAAAGGCGTAAATTCCCCATTAACGTATGGGTACATATTAACGACACTTGTTTTGGCTATGGCGTTAATCCATAATATCTCATCAGATTGACACTTGCCTGATAATCTCTGTCAACAGTATTTCCGCAATTATCACAATGATATACTCTATCGGATAATTTCAGATTTTTCTTGATACTTCCGCAACAAATACATTTTTTGCTTGACGGATAATATCTGTCTGCTGTGACAAACTCGATATTATTCCATTGACATTTGTACTGTATCTGCCTGTAAAATTCATAGAAACACTGTTCCTGTACAGCTTTGGCAAGGTGTTTGTTCTTCATCATGCCCTTTACATTCAAATCTTCCATCACAATAAACTTTGGCTGTCGGCTTACTATTTCGGAAGTTGCTTTATGAATATGGTCATGACGAATATTTGTCAATCTGTGAGTTATTTTTAAAAGCTGTTTTTCACTTTTTATAATATTGCGTGTTTTACAGTATTGT
>CADCDE010000004.1:66930-67599 GCA_902800065.1 uncultured Ruminococcus sp. | reverse complement strand
CAGCGTTTATGCTTATGTATATGACGAAAGCTCGGGTACAGCTAAATCAATGGCAGCTTGGCCTGGCGTTAAGATGACCGACAAGAACTCCGCAGGCTACTTCAAGCTTGATGTATCGGGTTATGAAAACGGTCAGGTAATCTTCAATGACGGTACAGGCTCTGCAACAAACAGATACCCTGCTGATATGCAGCCGGGATTGAAAATAGGCGGTACTTCAAAGCTGTTCAGTGCAGGCAACAAATGGGCTGACTATTCAGACGTTGTTGTTCCTCCTCCGACAACAGAACCTGCTGTTACAGTTGACAAGGCAAGCGGCACAAGCTTCACAACCGAAACATTTGACATTACTCTTTCACTTTCAAATGCAACAAAGGGTACTTATTCGGTTGATGACGGTCCTGTAAAGGAATTCACAAAAACAACAAAGGTTACTATCGGTGAAGGTAAAATTGCCGACACAGATGTTACTGTAAAAGTAACTGCAACCGATGGTTCAAAGACAACAAACAAGACACTTACTTATACTAAAAAGTATGTAAAGAAGACCACAAGCACATCTGCAGGTCTTGCAAGCGTATATCAGACAAACCCCTCCAACGGCAAGGGCAAGCAGGCTACTATTACAATTGACGGTGATGCAAGCGACTGGTCGGAAGATATGCTTAT
>CADCDE010000004.1:0-66796 GCA_902800065.1 uncultured Ruminococcus sp. | reverse complement strand
CCTCTATATCGGCTGGCAGATGGTAAATACAACAGATACATGGGCAAATCCCGGTGACGGTCCTTTGAGTGACGGCGGTCGTGTACTTGATGTTCCGCTTATACTCGCACTCAGCGTTGACCCCAACTCAGTAGGCATGACAAACAAAAATACAGCAGGCGGTTCTATCTGGGGACAGAAAATGGGACTCCAATTCGATACCCATGTTGACAGACTGTTCTATATGAGCGGTAAACCCGGACTTGGCAAACCGTCAATGTTCAAGGCTGCCGATGCACAGGGCAATACAGATTATGATCCTCCTTACGGCGTTGGTTTTGCGGCAGGCGGAATTGAATACAAGATGGCTACTACAAATATTTGCAGCAAAATCATAGGTCTTGACGGTACAGGCGACCCCACAGATGTTTCAAGCGACTCTGCACAGTGGGTAGACTTCAAGACAAAGAACCATGATACAAAATATGACTCTTTCTATGAGATGAAAATACCGTTTGAAACTCTCGGTATCACAAAGAGCCAGCTCACAACAAACGGTATCGGTGCAATGCTCGTTGCAACCCGTGGTGAATCAGCTCTTGACTGTATCCCTTACGACCTTTCAATGGTAGACAATGCAACAGGCGACTATTCCGCAGACCCCAGCACATCAATGGAAAAAGAAGACGTTGATATTATTACATCATCTCTTGCAAGAATCGGTGCAGGCGGCGATACTCCCGTTCCTCCTCCGACAGAACTTCCTCTCCAGGTTAACTTCGGTACAGATCGTTCAGCTCCTCAGCTTTCAACAACTGCTATGACTATCAAGGGTATAGGCTACGGCGGTACAGCTCCTTACAAGTATGAATTCTCAGTTGACGGCAAAGTTATCCAGGCTTCAAGTGCAACTGCTTCTGTTGCATGGACTCCTACAACATCAGGTCAGCACACTCTCAAGTGTGTCATCAAAGACTCCGCAGGCAAATCTGCAACTGCTACAAAGACATTTACTTCAGAAGGCGGAAGCCCTGTTCCGAATGAGCTTACAAACGATTCAAGTCTTTCTGCAACTACAATAGCTGCAAACGGTTCTATCACAATGAACGGTGCTGCATCGGGCGGTACAGTTCCTTACACTTACGCTTACCTCTACAAGAGCAGTTCTGCAAGCTCTTGGACAACTGTAAAAGCTTACAGCTCAGCAACAAGTGCATCTGCGACTATCTCTGCCGCAGGTTCTTATCAGGCTTGCATCAAGGTTAAGGACAGCACAGGTGCAGAAGTCAAGAAATATATTGACTTCACTGTAGCAGGCAGCGGTATTGCAAACAACTCAACAGTTTCAGCAACAACAGTTACACTCGGCACCCCCGTAACTGTAAAATGTGCAGGAGCAAGCGGTACAGCTCCGTATAAATATGCTGTACTCTACAAGGCTTCTACTGCTTCAACATGGACTACAAAACAGGATTTCTCTACAAATGCTTCTGTTTCCATCACTTTCACAGGCACAGGTACAAAGGACATTTGTGTAAAAGTTAAGGACAATGCAGGCAATATTTCTAAAAAGTACTTTACTGTAACAGTTAAGGCTGCTGCTTTGACAAACAATTCAACAGTTTCCGCAACAAGCATTGCTCTTGGCAGCACCATCAAGGCAACTGCTAAAGCAACAGGCGGTACAGCTCCTTACACATATCAGATAGTTTACAAGAAGTCCACACAGTCAAATTGGGCAACGGCTTCCGCTTACAGCACAACTGCTACTGCAAATATCAAACCTGCATCAACAGGTGCTTATCAGATTTGCATTAAAGTAAAAGACAAGAAAGGCACAGAAGTCAAGAAATTCTTTGACATCACTGTAAAAGCGGCTCTTGTCAATAATTCAACTCTTTCCGCAACAAGTATTAAACTTGGTAATTCCGTAACAGTTAAGGGTGCTGCAAAGGGCGGTACAGGCTACTACAACTTCGCAGTATTCTACAAGAAAACTTCCGACAGCACATGGGCAACTGCACAGGCTTATAAATCAAATACAACCGTTACTTTCAAACCTGCAAAGGCTACAACCTATGACGTATGCGTTAAGGTTAAGGACAGTGCAGGTACAGAAGTGAAGAAATACTTTACTGTTAAAGTAACAAATGCAGCTCTTGCAAATAACTCAACAGTTTCCGCAACAAGTGTTTCACTCGGCAATGCAATAACTGTAAAGGGTGCAGCAACAGGCGGTACAGCTCCTTACAAATACGCTTTCTTCTACAAGGCTTCTACTGCTTCAACTTGGACAACAAAGCAGGACTTCTCAACAACAGCTTCTGTTTCCATTAAGTTCACAGGCACAGGCACAAAGGATGTTTGCGTAAAGGTAAAGGACAATGCAGGAACAGTTGTTAAGAAGTACTTTACTGTAAAAGTTAAAAATGCAGCTCTTGCAAATAACTCAACAGTTTCTGCAACAAGCATTGCACTTGGCAAGACTATAACTGTAAAGTGTGCAGCGACAGGCGGTACATCTCCTTACAAATACGCTGTGTACTACAAGGCTTCTTCTGCATCAACATGGACTGAAAAGCAGGCTTTCTCAACAACAACCTCTGCTTCAATTAAATTTGCGGGCACAGGCACAAAGGATGTTTGTGTCAAGGTAAAGGACAATGCAGGAACAGTTGTTAAGAAATACTTCACAATTACAGTTAAGTAATTGAATTTTCAGCGGTGGTACATGAAAGTGTATCACCGAATCTTTGTCTTCGTGATACTTTTGTGACAAAGATCCTTCGCTTTCGCTCAGGATGACATAATTTTATTTTTCTTTTGGAGAAACTTGATTTCCGTGGTTTTTGTATATAAATGCTTGTTTTTTAGGGAAATATGTGGTAAAATATAAACAAAAAAGGAGTGTGAAATGATATGATTTCTAAATTTAAAACAAGAATGGCAAGTATTGCGTTGGTTTTTGTCATGGTAATTTCTGTATTTGCGGTAGGTCAGATACAGGCTGAAGCAGCAGGGACAGTCAATGTTACTGTTGCGGATGTCACATACAGCTACAAGGATACAAAAAGTATTTTTGACCTTATCAACAAATATCGTCAGGAAATGCAGTGTTCAACGCTTTCTATGGACAAGAATCTTATGGATGATGCCTTTACAAGAGCTGTCGAGCTTTCAGTGTATGCTTCGGTAACACGTCCGAACGGCTCACAGTATATGGGTACATATTCACAGCTTGTCGGCTACAATGTTATGAGCAATTCTTCCCTGATGTATCAATGGAAAAGTGATGAAAACAGTCTTGACCTGCTTTTGTCTACTGTATTCCAGTCTGTAGGCGTAGGTGTTGTAAGGGTAAACGGATACAAATATGTATGTGTATTGCTTTCATACGATGCCTCAAGCGGATTCGATTCAAGTATTTTTGACAAGAGCAATGAGGTGATGGACAAGCCGATATCTGTTCTGCCGTCAGTGCTTTCGGATATGAGAACGAGCTTTACGAATAATGCACTGATGACCTGCGGAGCAAGCATAAAGGTCGGTGTGTATGTGACCAATTCCATGTATCCCTCGGCATCAGCTCGTCTGACTGTCGATAACATGAATGTTAAGATTGCAAATCCGAAATGCTTCTCGCTGAATTACAATACGATAACAGCAATTTATCCTGGTGAAAGTCTGGTAACTATTTCGCTGAAGCAGGATTCTTCAGTATCGGCATCGGCAACGCTTAAGGCACAGGCGGTCAGCCTTGACGGATGTTCATTTGCAGCGATACCTGATCAGTATTATACGGGTAAGCCAATAACTCCGGCTATATCGGGCAAGGATGCATCAGGAAATAATCTGGTGCTTGATACGGATTATACTGTTGAATATCAGAATAATATCAAGATAGGAACAGCAACCGCTGTTATAAAGGGTAAGGGCAAATATGCCAGCTATGAGAAGAATCTCAGCTTCAATATCATACTCAATTCTTCAAGCGTAATGTCTGTATCAGCCAGCGTTTCACCTGCAAAGGTTACATTGGGTTCTTCTGCGACAATTACTGCATCTGCATCAGGAGCAGTTGATCCTGTAAAATATACATATGAGTATGCCGAATCAGGCTCATCAACGTGGAAGACTATAACTTCGTCAACTACAAGCAAGACTTGTCAGTTCAAGCCTGCAGAGGCAAAAACATATACTGTAAGAGTCACAGCGGTGGACGATGCAGGCAGGAAGGCATCACAGACAGCCTCAGTGCAGGCTGAAGCAAAAATGACCTGTACTCTGTCATTGGCAAAGGATTCCTTTGCATTGGGTGAAAAGGTGAATATGACAGTAACACAGGAGGGCGGTTCTTCTCCGACATATGCCTTTTTTGTAAAGCTGCCGTCAAGTACCTCATGGACTACCCTTCAGGATTTTTCAAGTGTTTCGTATTATAACTATATTCCGAAGGAACCGGGCGATTATTCCGTCATGGTGAAGTATAAGAGCCTGTCAGGACAGAGCGGAGAGGTATACAAGACCTTCAAGGTAACAGGCACTGTACTTTCAAATACTTCTTCAATAAGTGCAACTTCAATGTATCTCGGAAAATCTGTAACTCTCAAGGGTGCAGCAACAGGTGGTGGCGGTTCATATCAGTATGCTTATTATTATAAGAAGTCTACTGACAGTTCATTTACAACTCTGAAAGCATACAGCACAACTAATTCTGTGGCATTTTCTCCGAAAACAGACGGAAGCTATACCGTCAAAATAAGAGTGAAGGATGCAACAGGCAAAACTCTTGACAAGGATTTCAGCGTATCATGTACACAGGCGTTTACAAATAAATCTACTATATCGGCTTCAAAGATAAATCTCGGTCAAACGGTTACAGTCAATGCTTCTTCAGACAGTACAAAGACCTGTACATATGCAGTATGGTATCATACAAAGGGTACAACATCATGGGCAACAGTTCAGGATTACGGTTCAAATGCAAAAATAAATATCACTCCCGCAAAATCAGGTGATTTTGAAGTCTGTGTAAGAGTCAAGGACAGCACAGGTGCAGTTGCCCTGAAATATCTTACATTTTCGGTCAATCCGAAGCTTTCAAATACTTCAAAGCTCTCCTCGGCATCTGTAGGAACAAATGAGACAGTTACAGTAAGCTGCGGTGCAAAGGGCGGTTCTGGAACATATACATATCTCGTTCAGTACAGAAAATCAGGTACAACTGCATGGACAGTAAAACAGAATTACAGTTCAAATGCTTCTGTAAGTCTTGCAATCTCGGCAACAGGTACTTATGAAGTAAATATATGTGTAAGAGACGGTCTTGGACAGGTTGTTGGTGTAACAAAAACTCTCACAGTTTCAACTCCGATAGTGCCAAAGCTGACTCTTGGAAAAACTTCTATAATAAGCGGTCAGACAAATACTGCATCTGTCAGTGCAACAGGCGGTACAGGCGGATATACGTATGCCTTCTATTACAAAAATTCCGCTTCTGAAAACTGGATAGAGAAACAGAAATTCTCAACAAATACAAAGGTCGAAATGAAACCCACAGCTGTAGGCACATATGATGTATGTGTAAAAGTAAAGGACAGCAGCGGAAATGTCCAGAAAGTATATTCTACCTTCAAGGTGACAGCGGCTGTTTCCGTCAAAGCATCACTTTCAGCTTCAACTATAATCAAAGGTCAGACAACGACTGTTACAGCAACAGCTTCAAACGGAAGTGGTGGTTATACATATTCAGTTCTGATGAGAAAGTCAGGAACTTCAAAATGGGTAACTCAGCAGGATTTCAAATCAAACAACAAACTTGCATTGAAGCCTGCCTATGACGGTACATATGAAGTTTGCGTCAAGGCAAAGGACAGTATAGGTGGTACTTCAAAGGTTTATCTTAATATAACTGTAAAACCGTCTGTTGTCGCAAAGGTTTCACTCTCTCCGACAACGATAATAAAAGGTCAGTCAAATACCGTAACAGCATCAGCTTCAAGCGGAAGCGGAGGCTATACATATGCTGTATATGTCAAAAAATCCACTGATTCAAAGTGGGTTGAAAAACAGGCTTTCAGCTCCAATACAAAAGTTACATGGAAGCCTGCGTATGACGGTACATATGATGTATGTGTCAAGGCTAAGGACAGCATCGGCGGTGTTTCAAAGGCTTATGCAACGCTTACCGTGAAGCCGTCAATTTCGAATACCTCGACTATCTCGGCAACTTCGATAAAACTCAAAAGCTCTGTTACAGTAACAGCGTCAGCCAAGAATGGTTCGGGTGGATATACCTACGCTGTTCTGTATAAAAAGGCGAGTTCTTCAGCATGGAGTACTGTACAGGATTTCAAGGCAAATACAAGTGTCAAGATAACTCCCGCAGCCGCTGTAAAGTATGATGTATGCGTTAAAGCCAAGGACAGTATCGGTACTGTTTCCAAAAAATATTTTACAGTTACTGTAACTCAATAATGTATTAGTTATCCTCTCCGTTGGGGCTTCTTGGCGGAGAGGATTTTTTATTTCAGAAAAATCTGTAAAATATGTGTGACAAAACGATATTAGTGTGTTATAATTATATCAAAAAAATTTGCAGGTGAATTTTATGTCTGAAAAGGTAAATAAGATGATTGCTTGTCCGAAATGCTCCGAAAAGTCGGAGACTGAACTGATATGCAGTATGAATAACAGGAGCTTTCCCGATATGAAGGAAAGAATATTCGGGGATAAGTTTTTTGAATGGAAATGTCCGAAATGTGGTTTTCACGGAGAACTTCAGCATCCGTTGCTCTACAATGATATTGAAAATAAATTCATGGTGTATTACATACCCGATGTAAAGAGAAAGGTCATCGCCGATGAAAAGCTCGAAAAGGAATTTGCAGAGTGTAGGGATATCAAAAAACGTCTTGTGTCCGGTGTCAATGAACTTAAGGAAAAGATAGCGGTTCTCGATGCAGGTGCAGATGATATGGCTGTTGAGCTTGCCAAGTATGCAGTTGAGAGGATAGTTGAAAAAAGTGCAAACAGAAAGGTCATATCGGGATATTTTCTCGATATGGATAAGAGTGAAAATACTATCAGCTTTCATTTTTATGTCGGAAATGAAAAACGCCCTTATATACAGACAACTCGACTTGAAGTATATAATCGTTCAATGAAGATAGTTAAAGATTATTTTGAGGATTTCGGCAAACAGCCGGGATTTATAAAAATAGACCGTGAATGGGCAAAGGAAGCATGGAAAATATATAAAAATTCTTGAATGTAAAGGAGTTATAAAATAATGAAGAATATTTTGGTAGCGGAAGACGAAACTGCAATAAGGGATTTTGTCGTTATAAATCTCGAAAGAGCAGGCTATAATGTAACAGAGGCTGAAAACGGTGCAGTTGCCGTTGAAAAATACGATAATGCAAACGGAGATTTCGATATAGTCATACTTGATGTGATGATGCCCGAAAAGGATGGTCTTCAGGTATGCAAGGAGCTCAGAAAAAAGAACAGTGGCTTGGGAATAATCATGCTTTCGGCGAAAACTCAGGAAATGGACAAAGTTTCTGCACTCATGAACGGAGCGGATGACTATGTGACAAAGCCGTTCAGCCCGACAGAGCTTGTTGCACGAGTTGACGCTCTTTACAGGAGAATTGCCATTGCAGAGATGCGTTCCGAAAATAATTTCAAGGAGGAGATACGCTCAGGCGATTTTGTTCTTAATCTCAAGAATCATTCTCTTATGAAAAGGGGAAAGATAATTGAACTGACACAGGTGGAGTTTCAGATAATGGAATATTTCTTTTCAAATCCGAAAAAGGCACTTGACAGAAGTGATATTCTGAAGAAAGTATGGGGAGAGCCGTATGCAGGCGAGGAAAAAATAGTTGATGTAAATATCCGCCGTCTGCGTATGAAAATAGAGGATAATCCATCTTCACCGAAATATATCACTACAGTATGGGGACTCGGTTATAAATGGGAAACAAATGAAAATTAAGATAATATATTTAACACGGAAATCAATTTTTAAAATATAAGCATCCCGATTTGTCATTCTGAGGAGCGAAGCGACGAAGAATCTTTGTCTTCGTGATACTTTTGTGACAAANNNNAATCTTTGTCTTCGTGATACTTTTGTGACAAAGATCCTTCGCTTTCGCTCAGGATGACATAATTTTATTTTTCTTTTGGAGAAACTTGATTTCCGTGTATATTGAAGGGCTGGTGTTTTTTTGAAAGGAATAACAAGAAGATGGCTTGTCAATATGTTCGGTGTGATACTTATAATACTTTTTATAGTAGTGGTGGTGTTTGCGGTCATCGTTCAGGGATTTTATTATAATGATGTGTTCCAGATACTCAACGGACGCTCAACTGAGCTTGTGAATATATTCAATGCTTCAGCGGATTTCACGGAAACTGCAAGGGACTATGTAGAGAATTTTCCCGATAAGGAACTTATGGAGCTTATGGTCATCAATAGTGACGGCAAGGTCATCATAACCTCAACGGGATTTGCCCCTGACAATCAGCAGAAAATGCCTGACTATGAGCTTGCACTCAAGGATGATGAGAATTTCGGAAACTGGCACGGAAGCCTCAGCTCAGGCGAGAATGTCATGGCTGTGACGAGAGTTATCTCAGACAGCAGGAATATTCCCACAGGTGCGATAAGATATGTTGTTTCGCTCGAGGAATCCGACAGGAAAATTTTTATATCCATTTCAATGATGTGCATAGTGGGCTTGATAATATTATTTTTTATATTCGTATCGAGTACATATTTTCTGCGGTCAATAGTCAAGCCTGTACGGGAAATAACCGATACGGCAAAGAAGATTGCTCAGGGTGATTTCAATGCCCGTATCAATAAATTCTATGATGATGAAATAGGTGACCTGTGCGATACGATAAATTATATGGCTGGAGAATTGGGAACGGCTGATAAAATGAAGAATGACTTTATATCGTCTGTGTCACATGAACTGAGAACACCGCTGACGGCAATAAAGGGCTGGGCTGAAACAATGCAGCTTGACAAATGCCGTGACCAGAAAACTCTTGAAAAGGGTATTGCGATAATCGTAAAGGAGACAGAGAGACTCAACGGCATAGTTGAGGAAGTACTTGATTTTTCGAGAATACAGCAGGACAGAATGGTTCTTATTATGGATAAGCTGGATATACTTGCCGAGCTTGATGAATCCATATATATGCTCCGTGAACGTGCCAACACGGAAAACAAGCATATAGTATATGATGAACCCGAAATACTGCCGATAGTTCTCGGTGACAGGAACCGTCTGCGTCAGGTATTTATAAATATCATAGACAATGCCCTGAAATATTCCGATAAAGAGGGTGTTGTCACGGTAAATGCAGAGGAAACCGAAGGTCAGGTTATAATAACGATAGCTGATAACGGCTGTGGTATATCGGCAAAAGACTTGCCGAAAGTAAAACAGAAATTCTATAAAGCGAATCAGACTGTCAGAGGTTCTGGAATAGGTCTTGCGGTAGCCGATGAAATAGTCAAGCTCCACAAAGGTACGCTTGATATCGACAGTACAGAGGGTGTCGGTACAACGGTCACTATAAAAATCCCTGTTCTTATCGAGGAAAAAGAAGATTCGGAATAACTTGTCAATGATATTGCATAATTTCATAAGAAAAATTTTGTTTTTTTTGAAAATTTTTTCAAAAAACAATAGAAATTTTCGGAATGATATGTTATAATATATCAAGACAACCCAGTCAAGTAAAAAATATCTAGGAGGTAATTTCCAATGGCTAAAAAATGGGTATATCTTTTCAGCGAAGGTAATGCTAATATGCGTGAACTTCTCGGCGGTAAGGGTGCTAACCTTGCTGAAATGACAGGACTTGGACTTCCTGTTCCGCAGGGCTTTACAATTACAACAGAGGCTTGCACACAGTACTATGAGGACGGCAGAAAGATCAATGATGAGATCCAGGCTCAGATCATGGAGTACATCACAAAGATGGAAGAAATCACCGGCAAAAAATTCGGTGACAAAGAAAATCCTCTTCTCGTTTCCGTTCGTTCAGGTGCAAGAGCTTCAATGCCGGGTATGATGGATACCATCCTTAACCTTGGTCTTAACGAAGAAGTTGTTGAAGTTATCGCTGCACAGTCAGGCAACCCCCGTTGGGCTTGGGACTGCTACAGAAGATTCATTCAGATGTTCTCCGACGTTGTTATGGAAGTCGGCAAGAAATACTTCGAGGAACTCATCGACAAGATGAAGGCAGAAAAGGGAGTTAAACAGGACGTTGAACTCACTGCTGATGACCTTAAAGTACTTGCTAACCAGTTCAAGGCTGAATATAAAGCTAAGATAGGTGACGATTTCCCGTCAGATCCGAAAGTACAGCTCATGGAAGCTATCAAGGCCGTATTCCGTTCATGGGATAACCCGAGAGCTAACGTATATCGTCGTGACAACGATATCCCGTATTCATGGGGTACTGCTGTAAACGTACAGTCAATGGCATTCGGTAACATGGGTGATGACTGCGGTACAGGCGTTGCATTTACCCGTGATCCTGCTACAGGCGACAAGGGCTTGTTCGGTGAATTCCTTACAAATGCTCAGGGCGAAGACGTTGTTGCAGGCGTTCGTACACCTATGAAAATACAGGAAATGGCTGACAAATTCCCGGCAGCTTTTGAACAGTTCCAGAAGGTTTGTGCAACTCTCGAAGAACACTACAGAGATATGCAGGATATGGAGTTCACAGTTGAACACGGTAAGCTCTATATGCTCCAGACCAGAAATGGTAAGAGAACAGCTAAGGCTGCTCTTAAAATAGCAGTTGACCTCGTTGAAGAAGGTATGAGAACAGAAAAAGAAGCTGTTGCTATGATTGATCCTCGTAACCTTGATACACTTCTCCACCCGCAGTTCGATGCAAAGGCTCTCAAGGCTGCTACACCGATAGGCAAGGGACTTGGTGCATCACCTGGTGCAGCTTGTGGTCAGATCGTATTTACAGCTGAAGATGCAGAGGCTTGGAATGCAGCAGGTAAGAAAGTCGTTCTCGTAAGACTCGAAACATCTCCTGAAGACATTACAGGTATGAAGGCATCACAGGGTATTCTTACAGTTCGTGGCGGTATGACATCACACGCTGCCGTTGTTGCTCGTGGTATGGGTTCATGCTGCGTATCAGGCTGCTCAGAGATCGCTATGGACGAAGAAAACAAGAAGTTCACACTTGCCGGAAAAGAATTCCATGAGGGTGACTTTATCTCGATAGACGGTTCAACAGGTAATATCTATGACGGTCAGATTCCGACAGTTCCTGCTACAATAGCTGATGAATTTGCAACAGTTATGGCATGGGCTGACAAGTACAGAAAGCTCAAGGTTAGAACAAATGCTGATACACCTGCTGACGCTAAAAAGGCTCGTGAGCTTGGTGCAGAAGGTATCGGTCTTTGCCGTACAGAGCATATGTTCTTTGAAGGAGACAGAATAGACGCATTCAGAGAGATGATCTGTGCAGATACAGTTGAAGAGAGAGAAGCAGCTCTTGCTAAGATTCTCCCTGTACAGCAGGGTGACTTTGAGGCTCTCTATGAGGCTCTTGAAGGCAATCCTGTTACAATCAGATTCCTCGATCCTCCGCTCCATGAGTTCGTTCCGACAGAAGAAGCTGACATTGAGAAGCTCGCAGCTGCTCAGGGCAAATCTGTTGAAAGAATCAAAGAGATAATCAGCTCACTCCATGAGTTCAACCCGATGATGGGACACCGTGGCTGCCGTCTTGCAGTTACATATCCTGAAATAGCTAAGATGCAGACAGCTGCTGTTATCCGTGCAGCTATCAATGTTAAGAAGGCTCATCCTGATTGGAAGGTAGAACCTGAGATTATGATTCCGCTCGTAGGCGAAGTAAAAGAATTGAAGTATGTCAAGAAAGTAGTAGTTGAAACAGCTGACGCTGAAATAGCTGCTGCCGGTGTTGACCTTAAATATGAAGTTGGTACAATGATAGAGATTCCTCGTGCTGCTCTGACAGCTGATGATATCGCTAAAGAGGCTGAATTCTTCTGCTTCGGTACCAACGACCTTACTCAGATGACATTCGGCTTCAGCCGTGATGACGCTGGTAAGTTCCTCAGTGCATACTATGATGCTAAGATATTCGAGAACGATCCGTTTGCTAAACTCGACCAGGTAGGCGTTGGCAAGCTCATGAAGATGGCTATTAAACTCGGTAAGGCAACCCGTCCCGAACTCCACTGCGGTATCTGCGGTGAACACGGCGGCGACCCTGCATCAGTTGAATTCTGCCATGAAATCGGTCTTGACTATGTATCATGCTCACCGTTCAGAGTACCGATAGCTCGTCTTGCTGCTGCTCAGGCTGCTATAAAAGAGGGTTAATCTCTGATTTTGAGTATGTAAATCTCTGAAAAATAAACTGACGGCTGTGGATATTTTATTCACAGCCGTCTTTTTATGCAAAAAAATACAATATTCTTTAAAAGAAAAATCATTGCCGATGATTTTGATATAATTTATTTATTCGTGCAAATAAAATTAAGGAAGATGATAAAATGAGAATAAGACATAAGCCGTGGGCGAAGCCTGAGCTTGAGGCAAGCAGTTTTTTTATAAAAAATCCCGATGATATCAAAGGAAAATGGAGAGAGCAGTTTAAGAAGGAACAGCCCTTGTATATAGAATTGGGGTGCGGAAAGGGCGGCTTCATATCGCAGGCGGCTTCAAGTAATCTTGATGTGAATTGGCTTGCGATAGACATAAAATTTGAAATGCTGGGACTTGCCAAGAGAAATGTCGAGAGAGTATACAAAGAAAAAAATATCCCGACAGACAATGTTCTGCTGACAGCTCATAATATTGAAAGAATTGATATGATGCTTGATGAAAATGATAAAACGGACAGGATATATATTAATTTCTGCAATCCTTGGCCCCGCTCAAAGCACAAAAAACGCCGTCTCACTCACACAAGGCAGTTGATGAATTACAGGAAATTTTTGAAGGATAATGCCGAGATTCATTTCAAGACGGATGATGATGAGCTTTTTAAGGAAAGTCTGGAATATTTCAGAGAATGCGGTTTTTCAGTGAAGTATATAACCTATGACCTGCATAATTCGGGATATGAGCCGAATATTATGACGGAGCACGAGAAGATGTTCTCTGATGAGGGGATAAAGATAAAATTTCTCATTGCAGTTAAGGGAGATATGCCTGATGAAAAATAAAAATCTGATATTATTGATAATATTAAGTGTGATATTATTAAGCGGATGTTCAACTGTATTGGGTGAGAATACACTTCTCAGACCTCCGAGGGCAACAGGAGATAAAGCCGAGATACAGAATATCATAGCAAAGCAGGCTAACGGAAAGTATACTTTCAAATATCCGCAGAATGGAGAATACCGTTCCGCAATTACAATGAAAAGTGAAAAGGCTGTCAATGAATTTGCCCTTGCACTGTATGCCTCAGATAATGACAATACAAAGATAAATGCCTGTATAATAGCGTTTATTGATGGTGAATGGCAGTGTATAGGAAATTTTCCGAATAACGGTTCAGGCGTTGACCGTGTAATGTTCAGCGACCTGAACAATGACGGCACAGATGAAATTATAATAGGGTGGACAGGTTACAGCAATTCACAGAAGACGATAAGTGCATATTATGTATCTGATACTGCATATGAAATAGCTATTGAGGATACATATGATGAAATGGTGATAGCTGATATAACAGATGACAATGTTGATGATATAATTTTAATGTCTCTTGCAACACAAAAAAATCCTGCTACATTCAAGGTTCTTCAATATTCAGAAAAAGAGAAAAAACCTATTGCCAAATATTCTCTTGAAACGGATCCCGAAGTTATATCTTTAGTTAATGTGACTGTAGGCAATATTGCACAGAATCAGACAGGCGTTGTAATAGACGGGGCAAAAAACGGAAATATACTTACATCACAGCTTATATATTTTGACGGTGAAAATCTGAATAATCCTCTTGTTACGGAAGATAACGGGATATATTCAAACCCGACTGCAAGAAAAGATACAATATATTCACGAGATTCTGATAATGACGGTATAATAGAAGTACCTGTTGTGACACCGATGTCAGCCTCGGCTAATTCCGTGAATGTATGCAGTATGACAGCATGGAAGCAGTATTCCGTTTATAACAAGGCTCTTGGAACAAAGATGAATACTGTGATAAATTACAATGACAGATATTATATGACAATGCCGAATAAATGGATAAACAATGCAGTAACAGCAGTGTCTGACCCTGATACAAGGAAGATGACATTTTATATATGGAATTCAAAGACAGCTTCATTTGGGGATAAGGTACTTGAGATATACAGATATACCGCTGAGGAGTATTCTGGCGTGGATACAAATGATATGATATTGCTGAATGTTGAAAATCCGAAAGCCAATGCAGTATTCTGTGCGAAGATATTCCATACGGATGCGGATGATGAACTGAATATAACAGCCGAGGAAGTATTAAATTCGGTTCATGCTTTTTGGAAAAACTGAAAAATTTTTGTTGATATTATAAAAAAATCGTGATACAATGGTCTTTGTAAGTATTTTATATTTTTTTGAAAGGTGATATAAAAAATGAAAAGCGATAATATGAAAAAAGGCGTGCAGTGTGCTCCTCAAAGGTCACTTCTCCATGCACTCGGTATGACAAGCGAGGAAATCGAAAAACCTTTGATAGGTATTGTAAGCTCATATAATGAGATAGTTCCCGGTCACATGAATATTGATAAGATAACAAATGCCGTTAAAATGGGTGTTGCAATGGCAGGAGGAAATCCTGTTGTATTCCCTGCAATAGCTGTATGTGACGGTATCGCAATGGGACATCAGGGTATGAAATATTCATTGATAACCCGTGATTTGATAGCCGATTCAACGGAAGCTATGGCTTTGGCTCATGCTTTTGACGCTCTTGTAATGATACCGAACTGTGACAAGAATGTTCCAGGACTTCTCATGGCAGCCGCAAGACTGAATATACCGGCAATATTTGTGAGCGGCGGACCGATGCTTGCAGGACACGTTCAGGGACATAAAACAAGTCTTTCGAGTATGTTCGAGGCAGTAGGCTCTTACAATGCAGGCAAGATAACAGCAGATGAGCTTGATGAATATGAAAATAAGGCATGTCCGAGCTGCGGTTCATGTTCGGGTATGTACACGGCTAATTCAATGAACTGTCTTACAGAAGTACTTGGAATGGCTCTCAGGGGCAACGGTACAATACCGGCAGTTTATTCCGACAGAATACAGCTTGCAAAGCGTGCAGGTATGAAAATTATGGAGCTTCTTGAAAAGGATATAAAGCCCCGTGATATTATGACAGAGGACGCTTTCAGAAATGCTCTTACAATGGATATGGCACTCGGCTGCAGTACAAACAGTATGCTTCATTTGCCTGCTATTGCACATGAATGTGGTATAGAGCTGAATTTGGATATAGCCAACGAGATAAGCTCACATACACCGAATCTCTGTCACCTTGCACCTGCAGGAAGAACATATATGGAGGACTTGAATGAAGCAGGCGGCATTTACGCTGTAATGAACGAAATAAATAAGCTCGGCTTGCTGAAAACAGATTTGATAACAGTTACAGGAAAGACCGTTGCTGAGAATATATCAGGCTGTATCAATAAGAATCCTGAAATAATCAGACCTGTTGAGAATCCGTACAGTCAGACAGGCGGTATAGCAGTACTCAGAGGAAATCTTGCCCCAGATGGCTGTGTAGTAAAGCGTTCAGCAGTTGCTCCTGAAATGCTCAGACATTCAGGACCTGCAAAGGTATTCAACAGCGAAGAAGAAGCAATGGCAGCAATTACAGGCGGAAAGATAGTTGAAGGTGATGTAGTTGTTATCCGTTATGAAGGACCAAAGGGCGGTCCAGGTATGCGTGAAATGCTTAATCCTACATCTGCAATTATGGGAATGGGACTTGGAAGTACTGTTGCACTTATCACAGACGGACGTTTCTCAGGTGCAACAAGAGGTGCATCTATCGGTCATGTATCACCCGAAGCAGCGGCAGGCGGAAATATCGGACTTGTAAAAGACGGTGACATTATCGAAATAGATATAAATGCAAACACAATAAATATAAAAGTAAGTGATGAAGAACTCGCTGAAAGACGCAAGGGCTGGACTCCTATCAAAAAGGATGTCAAGGGATATCTGGCAAGATATGCGGCTCTTGTAACATCAGCCGATAAGGGTGCTATTCTTTCTACAAACTAATATATCATATGGAGTTTGATAAAATGATAAGTGCGAAAGAAAATAAAAAAGTATGTTTAATATTGTCAACTGTGATTATGTTGTTTATCTTTATTTTTGCTTGTATAATTTATTTTACAAATAAATATGAAGTGAAAAATAATGTTGTTGCTTCTTTTATGTCGGGAAGATATCAAATTATAAAAAACGTCGAAGATTCGAGCATTACTTATGATTTATTCGATTGTAAAAATAACAAATGTATTAATTCGGATATTTACGAGTATTTTGACGATAAAAATAATTTACAGATTTATGTTAATGGTTATGATGGCGGTAGTGTCATTGATTACTTTGGTGTAACATATCAATATAAAACGATGATTCATCCAAATGGTAATTGGGTTGATTTGAAGTAGTGTTTCTTTTGCTTTAATCAAATTACTTAGATAAATTCCGACAGGGCAGAATAAAAAAATTCTGTCCTGTTTTTTGCTGTTTACAATCGGGTGTTTTCGTGGTAGAATTATATTCACGGATAATATTTTGAAAAGAGGGATTTTTTTTGAAAAGGGAAAAAACAAAATTTGTTACATCAATAGGCGGTCAGGCGTTGATGGAAGGCATAATGATGAGAGGACCTTTGAAATCAACTATCGGTGCAAGAAAAAATGACGGCTCTATCTATCTTGAGGAGATAAAGCCGATGGACTTGGTGAAGAAATATAAGATTCTCCGCCTGCCGATATTGAGGGGAGTTGCCAATATGATAGACTCTCTTGTGACGGGAAATAAGGCACTCATGCGTTCAGCGGATATAGCAATGGAGGGTGAGGAAATAGCCGAAGAAGAAATGTCAAAATTGGATAAATGGCTCGACAAGCATTTCGGTGATAAAATGGTGAGTATTATTATGACTGTTTCTATGGTAGTTGCAATAATATTCTGTGTGGGAGTATTTTTCTATGTCCCGACACTTTTGTTTAATCTTCTTGCAGGTGCATTCCCGTTTCTTAATGACCAGATAATATGGCGTTCAGCATTTGAGGGTATCATAAGAATAATGTTGTTTTTGATATATATGAGCCTTTGCACTCTGCAAAAGGATGTAAAAAGGGTATTTCAATATCACGGTGCGGAGCATAAGACTATATTCTGCTATGAAAAGGGACTTGAACTGAATGTCGAGAACGTCAGAAAACAGATAAGATTTCACCCACGCTGTGGAACAAGCTTTATAGTGCTTATGCTGATAGTTGGTATTTTGATAGGCTTGTTTATACCGTTTACAGATGTGTGGATTCGTTCAACTGTCAAAATACTTCTTTTGCCGTTCACTGTCGGAATAGGCTATGAGCTTATAAAAATATGCGGAAAACATGATAATTTTCTCACAAGAATTATAGCAGCCCCGGGTATATGGATGCAGCATATCACCACGAAAGAACCCGAAGATGACATGATAGAAGTAGCCATAGCCGCTATAAAAGATGTTATCCCCGAAAATGGTGAGGATATTATCAAATGACATATTTTGAATTATATTCCTATGCGAAAAAATATTTGACCGAGTATGAAGCTATGTGTATCATGGAAGATATTTTCGGTATTGACAGGCTGAAACTTGCAATTCATGGAAATGATGTTCCCGAAAGTGAAATTGAATTTATGACAGCGGTAGAGAAAAGACTTTCGGGTATGCCTTTGCAGTATGCGACAGGGAAAGCCTATTTCATGGGCAGGGAATACTTTGTCGGAGAGGGAGTTTTAATTCCGAGAGATGATACGGAAGTAGCCGTAAATGAATGTATAAATTCAATGAAAGGTACTGAACGGGTTATAGACTTGTGTTCAGGGAGTGGAATAATTGCCGTTACGCTTGCAAAGGAATTTCCGCAAGCCGAAATTTATGCGGTTGAACTTGAAAACAAGGCTTATGAATATCTTGAAAAGAATGTAGAATATCACAGTACAGATGTAAGGCTGATACATGACAATATTTTTAATGAAAATTGTGTTGACGGTGAGTTTGATATAATAATATCCAATCCACCTTATATCCGTACAGATATAATACCGGATTTGCAGAGTGAAGTGCAGTATGAACCGACAACAGCCCTTGACGGAGGAAATGACGGATTGGATTTTTACAGGTGTATCGCCGAAAAATGGATAAAAAAACTCAAAAAAGGCGGAAAGATAATTCTTGAGATAGGCGAGGAACAAGCAAAACGTGTTTCTGAACTCCTGAAAATGCAGGAAATAACACAAATTTGTGTTGTCAAGGATATTCAGAATTTAGATAGGGTAGTTTTAGGGACTGTGAAAAAATAAAATATATTGAAAAAGCATTGCATAATGTAGTATAATGTATTTGCAATAAAACAGTAAAGGAATGATAGATAATGGCAATTGATAAGCAGAAGGCACTTGAAACAGCGTTGAGTCAGATAGAAAAACAGTTCGGTAAGGGTGCAGTAATGCGTCTCGGACAGAATGCGGCAATGAAGGTGGATGCTATCCCGACAGGTTCACTTTCTTTGGATATTGCACTTGGTATAGGAGGACTTCCGAAAGGACGTATCACTGAAATATATGGTCCCGAATCATCAGGTAAAACAACACTTGCTCTCCACTGTATAGCAGAGGCTCAGAAGGCAGGAGGTATAGCGGCATTCATAGACGTTGAACACGCTCTTGACCCCGTATATGCGGCAGCTTTGGGAGTAGACATAGATGAACTTCTTGTTTCGCAGCCCGATACAGGTGAGGATGCACTTGAAATAACAGAATCACTTGTCCGTTCAGGTGCAATAGATATAATTGTAATAGACTCTGTTGCGGCACTTGCTCCGAAAGCTGAAATTGACGGTGAAATGGGAGCATCTCATGTAGGCTTGCAGGCACGTCTTATGTCACAGGCTTTGAGAAAATTGGCAGGCTCTATATCTAAATTAAATTGTGTTGCAATATTCATAAATCAGCTCCGTGAAAAAGTAGGCGTACTTTTCGGAAATCCCGAAACTACTCCCGGCGGTCGTGCATTAAAGTTCTATTCATCAGTCAGAATTGATATAAGAAAAATCGAAACTCTCAAAGCAGGCGGTGAAGTAGTCGGTTCAAGAACTCGTGCAAAGGTCGTTAAAAATAAAATAGCACCTCCGTTCCGTGAGGCTGAATTTGACATAATGTACGGTCAGGGAATTTCAAGAGTAGGCGAATTGTTGGATTTGGCAGTCAATGCAGATGTCATCAAAAAAAGCGGTGCATGGTTCTCATATGACGGAAACAGGATTGCACAAGGACGTGACAATGCAAAGAATTTCCTCAGAGATAATCCCGAAATTGCCGCAAAGGTCGAGGAAGAACTCAAAGCAAGTTCGGATAAATTGAATTTCTCAAAGACTACGAAAGCCCGTGCAAAAGCACTTTCCGAACAGACAGAGGAAAAAACCGAAAATGCCGTTGTCGAGAGTGAAAAAACGGAAACTCCTCAAACTGATTCAGCTGATGTAAAGATTGATACATTGGTAGAAGAATAATGATAATAACATCATTCGAGGAGAGAAAAAAAAGTCAGACGGCTCTTTATATAGACGGTGAATATGCTGTTACAGTCGATACAATGACATTTCTTTCAACGGGTAAAAAAGTCGGTTCAGAGATAACAGACGAAGAACTGTATGAACTGATAGAAACGTCAAAATTTAACCGTGCAAAGGAAAAAGCATTGTATCTGATTGAGTATCGAAACCGTACAAAAAAGGAATTATCCGATAAACTTATACCGCTTTTTGGTGAGAGTGCCTCAACTCTTGCTATAGAGCGTTTGGAAGAACTTGGCTTGATAAATGATGAAAGTTATGCCCGTGAATATGCGGAAATTTTGCTTAATAAAAAAGGTTTTTCCCGTCAGAGAGCATTGTTTGAAATGATGAAAAAAGGCATTGACAAGGACATTGCAGAGGAAATTTTAGACGAACTTGAACCCGACCCCGTTGAACAGATAAAACAGCTTTTGGAAACAAAATTTGCAAGAAAATTATCCAATGAAAAGGATATTGCAAAGACTGTAAATTCTCTCAAAGCAATGGGATACAGATGGTCTGATATAAATGAAGCAATGAATAAAGAGTGGGGTTAATATTCCACTCTTTTAATTTTGTGTTGTAATTTCGGTGAAATTGTAATATAATAGGAGTGTATTTTGAAATCAGGGGGATATACTGAAATGAATGAAAGAGTAGGAATGGTATGTTTAGGCTGTGCAAAAAACCGTGTTGACGGTGAAATGATGCTTTATAATCTGCGTGAGGCGGGATATGAATTAGTTGCAGACGTTGCGAACAGTGAGGTTGCGATAGTCAATACCTGCGGATTTATCGAGGACGCTAAACAGGAAAGCATTGATGAAATACTTGAACTTGCCGAACTCAAAAAAGAGGGCAAAATAAAGGCTATTATCGTAACAGGCTGTCTTGCTGAGAGGTATCAGCAGGAAGTTATGAAAGAACTTTATGAAGTCGATGCAGTTGTCGGAATAGGTGCAAATAAGGATATTGCGGAGATAGTGAAAACAGTTCTTGACGGAAAGAAAAAAGAGATATTTCCAAATAAAATGGAGCTGCAGTTATGCGGAGGTCGTGTAAGGACTACCCCTTTTTATTATGCTTATCTCAAAATAGCAGAGGGTTGCAGCAATAATTGTACATATTGTGCAATTCCTATGATAAGAGGAAAATTCAGAAGCCGCCCGATGGAAGATATTTTGCAGGAGGCGAAAGAACTTTCCGAAAAGGGTGTTAAGGAGCTTATACTCATTGCACAGGACACAAGCGGTTACGGTGAGGATATTTACGGTAAACCGTATCTTGCGGAACTGCTGACAGAATTGTGTAAGATAGAGAGTGTAAAATATCTGAGAGTGTTGTATTGCTATCCCGACAGAATGACTGATGAATTGATAGATGTATTTGCAAATGAAGATAAGGTAATAAAGTATATAGATATTCCATTACAGCATTGTAACGGCAATGTATTGAAAAGAATGTGCCGCCACGGTGACAGGGAGAGTTTAACGGCACTGATAAACAAACTTCGTGAGAGAGTGCCGAATATCACGGTGAGAACAACATTTATGACGGGATTCCCTGGAGAAACCGAGGAAGAATTTGCTGAATTATCGGAGTTTGTCAATGAGATGAAGTTTGAAAGAATGGGCTGTTTTGCGTATTCTGCGGAGGAAGATACACCGGCGGCTAAAATGAAAAATCAGCTTGATGAAGATACAAAAAAGCACCGTCAGGAAATCATCATGGAACAACAGCAAATTATCATGGCGGAAAATGCACAAAAAATGATAGGAAAGACAATAAATGTATTGTGTGAGGGATTCGACAGATTAGCGGAATGTTTCTTCGGCAGAAGTTCGGCAGATGCCCCGGAAGTTGACGGAAAAGTGTTTATAATAGCCGAGGACAAAAAGCCTAAAATCGGAGATATAGTAAAAGTGGAAATAAGCGATACATTGGATTGTGACTTGGTTGGAGTAATGTGTTGATGAAAGGGATTTTGAAATGAACTTGCCAAATAAACTGACGGTGTTAAGACTGATATTAGTGCCGTTTTATGTATTTTTTCTTTTAATGCCGATAATTCCGCACCATTATCTGATAGCACTTATAATATTTGCAGTGGCTTCGTATACAGACCATTTAGACGGAAAAATAGCAAGAAAATACAATATGATAACGGATTTCGGAAAATTCGCCGATCCTCTTGCGGATAAAGTTATGATAGTATCTGCATTGGCTTGCTTTGTTGAATTGGGCTTGACAAGTGCGGTGGCACTTATAATAATACTTGCCCGTGAATTTACTGTAACTTCGATAAGGCTTGTAGCATCAAGTCAGGGAAAAGTTGTTGCGGCGAATATATGGGGCAAGGTCAAGACAGTTACACAGATAATAGCAGTGTTTGTGATAATGCTGATGCAGTATCTGATTGAAATTAATATTATAGAAAATGCCCTTTGGGTGAAGATAGTATGTGACGGATTTATGTGGCTGTCGGTGTTCTTTACACTGTTGTCGGGAATAATCTACATAGTACAGAACTTTGATTTTATAAAAAATGCAAAATAATTGTCGGGAGAAAACTAATATGGATTTTGTTAAAGATAAAGTATCAGTGAACGGCTTTTCAATGGAGTATCTGAAATTCGGACACGGAAGCAATATACTTGTCATTATTCCCGGATTGAGTGTACAAAGCAGTATATTGTATCCTCTTTTTATAGCAAAGCAGTACAAATTATTTTGGGATGACTTCACGGTATATATATTTGACCGCCGTATGGAAGTACCGCCTGTTTATTCCGTCAGTGACATGGCTTATGACACTGTACAGGTAATAAAATATCTCGGACTTGAAAATATCAGTATTTTCGGGGCATCTCAGGGCGGAATGATAGCTATGGAAACAGCTTTGCAGTATCCTGAGCTTGTCAAAAAACTTGTTCTCTGTTCAACAGCCATGCGAATTGATGAAGAACGCTTTTCGGTTATAGCGGAGTGGATAAAATATGCTGAGAGCAATGACAAAAAATCCTTGTTTTTATCGTTTGGAGAAAAGATATATCCCAAAGATACTTTTGAAAAATTCAGGGAAGCACTTTGCGGGATAGCGGAAACAGTTTCCGATGAAGAATTAAAAAGATTTATAATCATTGCCAACGGAGCGAAAAACTTTGATATTACCGATAAAGTTTCATCAATAAAATGTCCCGTTATGCTTGTAAGTGATAATGATGATAAAGTTTTCGGAACAGAGCCTACTTTGGAAATGGCTGAGATATTCAAGTCAAATAATGGCTTTGAAATGGAGATATACAGCGGTTTTGGTCATGCAGTGTATGATACATCACCTGATTTCAAAGAAAAGATGTATGATTTTCTGAAAAAATAATCTTTTTAAAGTGAAGTGAAATTTTTATGACAATTTGTGCATGGATAATTGACTTTTTTTTGATATTGCTTTCCATACCTACATTAGTTTTGTCGAAAAAAGCAAAAAATAAAAATTTATTGAAAGGAGTTGCTGTTGTTAGTATTGTGTATGTAATATATCCTATTTTATTAAGTATGCTTTCATTGTCATTGACAATGTCGGATATATTTAGTTTTGAGTGGGAATTGAATTTTTCTGTCATGTCTTGTATATCGGGAATACTGTATATTATTTCGGCAGTTTTGAGCATAAGAAAAATTAAATGTGATAAATCCGTAAGTGAAAAGTCAAAGAAAATATGGATTGTAGTTGCGGTATTGCTTGCAGTGCCTGTGTTGGCTTTGTCAGCAGTATTTTTCAGGGGATATTATTTGATACAAAACAGTGATTTAGTGTTGGTTTTTCATTCAAAAAACGGAGGCGGTAGTCTTTCAGGTTGGCAAACATTTTCTTATGCTATCAGCGGAGATAAATGTGAACAATTCGACATTGGAGGAAACATAGAAAATTTTTTTCCTGAAAATGCAGAATATCTGGGATATATAAATACTAATAATGTATTTCTTGACGGTTATCACATTGTACAAAATGATATGCATAATATAGAAATCTATAAGAATGATAAATTGATATGTCATACGGTATCTCCGTTTGAAGGTATTTGCATAATGGATGCCAAAGGATATATCAATAAAGTCAGGTAAAATATTTTTGAAAAAGCTATTAACATTTTGAAAAAGATAGTGTATAATATGTGTATATGGAAAAAAGCGTTGATAAAGAGAAGTAACGGAAAATTGCTTTCCACAGAGAGATGCCGAAAGGTGAAAGGGCATTGTAAGTGAGTCCGTGAAATGCACTTTTGAGCTTGCAGGGGGAAATTGAGTATCTTTGCACGGTTGTCACCGTTACAGACTTAATGAGGACAAAATATTTTTTGTCGATTACGGGTGGAACCGTGCAGTTTTATCGCTGTACCCCTATGTTTTCAGGGGTATGGCGTTTTTTGATTGGGGGGAAAATTCATTGTTTGATGAACTGAAAGCTGAATTGGATTCCATAATGGAGCGTGATCCTGCCGCAAGAAGTCGTTTTGAAGTGTATACGCTGTATTCGGGCTTCAAGGCAGTCAGGGCTTACAGGAGGGCGAATTGGTTTTACCGCCATAATATGAAATATATTGCAAGGTGGATATCGCAAAGGGCAAGGCATAAAACGGGAATTGAAATACACCCAGGTGCAACTATCGGCAAGGGCTTGTTCATTGACCATGGAATGGGCGTTGTAATCGGAGAAACGGCTGAAATAGGTGATTACTGTACGATATATCAGAATGTAACATTGGGCGGCACTGGCAAAGACCACGGAAAACGTCACCCGACCTTGGGAAATAATGTCCTTGTGGGAGCAGGTGCAAGAGTTCTCGGACCGTTTAAAGTTGGAGATAATGCCCGAATAGCGGCAGGTGCAGTTGTATTGACGGAGGTTCCGGAAAATGCAACTGCTGTGGGAGTTCCCGCAAAAGTCGTGAGGATAAACGGAGAGAAAGTGAAGTGTCAGGAGCTTGACCAGATACATTTCACCGATCCCGTTGCACAGAGATTCTGTGCTCTTGAACAAGAAATGAACAGGCTCAAAAAAGAGCTTGATGAATTAAAACGAAAGGAAGAAAATTAAATGAAGATTTATAACACAATGACGAGACAGAAAGAGGATTTGCAGACCATTACACCGAACGAGGTGAAAATATACGCTTGTGGTCCTACTGTATATAATTTTATCCATATAGGAAATGCAAGACCGATATGTGTATTTGACACATTCAGGAGATATTTGGAGTACAGAGGATATAAAGTTACATTTGTGCAGAATTTCACGGATATAGACGATAAAATCATCAAGAGAGCCAATGAAGAAAACAGTGATTATTTGACGGTTTCGGAGAAATATATTTCGGAGTATAAGAAAGATGCAAAGGGCTTGAATGTGCGTGAAGCGAGTGTTCATCCCCGTGCGACAGAGAATGTACAGCAGATTATTGATATGGTGAAAACGCTTGAAGAAAAGGGCTATGCGTATTCGACTGAATACGGAGATGTATATTTCCGCACGAATAAATTTAAAGAGTATGGAAAGTTGTCACATCAGCCGTTGGAGGATTTGGAGGCAGGTGCACGAATACAGATAGGCGAAACAAAGGAAGACCCAATGGATTTTGCATTGTGGAAAGGTGCAAAGCCTGATGAACCGTCATGGGATTCACCGTGGGGCAAGGGCAGACCTGGCTGGCATATAGAGTGTTCTACAATGGCAAAGAGGTATCTGGGTGAAACGATAGATATACATTGCGGTGGACAGGATTTGGTATTCCCGCACCATGAAAATGAGATAGCACAGAGTGAGTGCTGTAACGGTGTACCCTTTGCACATTACTGGATGCACAACGGATATATTAATGTTGATAATAAGAAGATGTCGAAGTCGCTCAATAATTTCTTTACGGTAAGAGATGTAGCTGAAAAATACGGTTATGAACCGATAAGATATTTGATGCTGTCATCGCAGTACAGAAGTCCGATAAATTATTCCGTTGATATAATAGAACAGTGCAAAGCAGCACTTGAGAGACTGTATAACTGCCGTGACGATTTGAAAAGAGTAATGGATAATGCCCCGTCAGGTGAAAAAGATGGTGAGGATAAAATAAAAGAAATGCTTTTGAAGCATAAAGAGGATTTCATAACGGCAATGGATGATGATTTCAATACAGCGGACGGTATCACGGCATTGTTTGAATTGGCAAGGGATATTAATTCAAATGTGACTTCAAAGACGGATTCATCAAAGGAACTGTGCAAATTTGCATATGATTTGTATATGGAAATAGCAAATGTATTGGGCTTGCTTTATGTAGAGAAAGAAGAAGCGGCTGATGATGTACAGGCACTCATTGAACAGAGGAACGCTGCAAGGAAGAATAAGGATTGGGCAATGGCTGATAAGATAAGAGATGAACTGAAAGCAAGAGGTATTACTATAAAAGATACGCCGAATGGTACAGTGATAGTATGATAAACGAACTTATAGAAAAAGCATTTGAGGCAAGAGAAAATGCTTATGCACCATATTCAAAGTTTAAAGTAGGAGCGGCACTTCTGACGGCAAACGGAAAGATTTATACGGGCTGTAACGTGGAAAATGCGTCATATCCCGTTGGAATATGTGCGGAGAGAGTAGCAGTGTCAAAGGCAGTTGCAGACGGTGAAAAAGATTTCTTAGTTATTGCGGTTGTGGGAGATTCGTCATCATATTGTTATCCGTGCGGAATGTGCAGACAATTCATATCGGAATTTTGCTCAGAAGATTTTGAGATAATTTCGGTAAAGAGTGCTGACGATTACAAGATAATAAAAATGGGTGAGCTTTTGCCGTACACATTCAGTTTATAGTAAATGCCAATTAAGACGTATTTTTGTCATTCTGAGGAACGACAGTGACGAAGAATCTTTTGAAGATTCCTCGCTTTGCTCGGAATGACATAATAAATGAGGAGTGAGGAGTGAGGAATATTTCTCACTTGTCACTCCTCACTCCTCACTTGGATTTAGTCCTCGTAGTAGGTCTGGAATTTTTCGCAGGATTCAGTTGTTTTATCATCGGATTTGTTGTCACAGCAATTCTTGGACTGAGGCTTGTTGTCGCAGTTGGTGCTGTTGTTATTTTTCTTATGGTTTTTGCTCATATTGATGACCACCTTTCTGTAAATATTATTTTCAGAGCAGGTTTGAATTATACAATGAAAGGAAAAAAGTTTTATGCTGCCGAAGGAATTTCTTGATGAAATGAAAGAAATTTTGAAAGATGATTATGATTTGTATGAAAAGGGTATAGATGGTGAGGCGTTCAGGGGTATTTCGGTGAATCGTCTTAAAGCGGATGAAAAAATTGTAGGGCTGTTGCCTTTTGAGGTCAGGAAAACGCCTTTTTATAAAGACGGATATTATATCCCTTGTGATGAAAAGGGGATAGGGAATACACCCTTGCATTTGGGAGGAGCATTTTACGTTCAGGAGCCGTCTGCAATGTCAGCATTGACATTGCTTGACGTTCATGAGGGAGAAAGGATATTGGATTTATGTGCCGCTCCAGGAGGAAAATCTGCCCAGATAGCGTCATGTTTGAATAATACGGGACTTATATGGTCGAATGAGATTGTCAGGAACAGGGCACAGATATTGTTATCCAATTTTGAGAGGATGGGAATATCAAAGGGAGTTGTATCGTCATGTTATCCGGAGATATTGTGCAGTAAATTAGAGGGATATTTTGATAAAGTGCTTGTTGATGCACCGTGTTCGGGAGAGGGCATGTTCAGAAAAAATCCCGAAGCGGTCAAGGAATGGAGTGTGGAACATACTGTTTCATGTGCAGAAAGACAGCTTTCGATATTAAGGTCAGCGGCAAAGGCAGTTAAGAGAGGCGGTATACTTGTATATTCTACCTGTACATTTTCGTATTGCGAGAATGAGGGAGTAATAAAACAATTTCTTGAGGAAAACCCTGAATTTGAGCAGTGTGATATAGGGGAGCATTTCGGAAGAAAAACAGAATTGCCGTGTGCAGTGAGGATAACTCCGATAGAGGGCGGAGAAGGGCATTTTGCGGCAAAGCTGAGAAAAAAGGGTGAAAGTACAGAAGAAATAATTTCAAAGAGTATAAAGAGAGATATTCCGAAAGAATTGGAAGATATATTTTACGAAGTGCCGAAAGGTGAGTATAATATTATTAATGACAAGCTGTATATTATGCCTGAGAATATGCCTGATATGAGAGGGCTCGGAGTGATAAGGGCAGGAGTATTTGCAGGGGAGTTCAAAAAGAACAGATTTGAACCGTCACACGCATTATTCATGTCAGCGAAGCCTGAGAATATCAGGAGAGTTTTGAATGTTGATGATGAAGGGGCGAAAAAATTTCTTTCAGGCATGGAGCTTGAAAGTGACTGTAAGAATGGCTATACGGCTGTCGTGTACGGAAATATAGTAATAGGCTTCGGCAAGACGGCTGATTCAAGATTAAAGAATAAATATCCGAAGGGATTGAGAATAAAATGAAAAAGATTTTGGTTGTAATGATAATGCTGTCGCTGGTGATGAGTGTGGGGTGCAGTAACGGGAATAAAAAAGAGGAGCATACCTCTCTTGATGTATCGGAGGCGGTACAGTCATCGGTGTTTGAAGATTCAGCGGTCAGTAAGGTAAGTAATGAGGTTTCAGAAAAGAGCGTTGCAGAAAGCAGTCCGGAAGAAAAATCCGAGATAAGCCAGGTAAAAGAAGACGTTTCAGAATCTGAAAACATTTCTGAAAGTGAAGAAGAAAGTGAAGATGAGAGTATTGCAGAAAGTTTAATAGAGAGTAAAGCGGAGGAAAGCAGTGAAGAAGCAGTGTCAGAGGTTTGGGAAGAAGAAAGTTCGGAAGATGAAACACTAATACCTGTGACGAATAAGGAAATAGCAGGATTTTATAATCTGACGGAGTGGAAAGAGAACGGAGAAACTGTAATGGACTTGAAAAGCCATAATGACAGGGGATTATTTGCGACTATGACAATAAATGAAGACGGTACGGGAGAATTCAGTGATTTTGGTACTGTTGTTGTGGGATTGCAGTGGAATGATAAATATATAAATTTAGATGGTGAAAAATCAAAATACAGGCTTGAAAAGGACAGCCTGATATTGTTTAACGAGAACGTGGAGATGATTTTTGAGAGAGCGGATAAGGAAACCCTGATACCTTCTCAGGACAAAGAAAAGGTTGAATTATCAGGAAGTGTGGATAAGTCTCATGCAGGGAAATATGTGCTTTCAGCTTTATTGATTGACGGTGAGGAAGATATAACAGATGTGGTTGACGAGGAAGACTGGTATATCATACTGAATGAAGACGGTACAGGAAAATGGTCAAGCGGAGAATCGGTTTTGGACATAAAATGGGCAAAAGGACAGATAATGAATGAAAATGAAATATTCTATTATACGCTGAAAGATGATATTTTATCAATGGAGGAAGCTGGTATAATAATGGAATACAAGAAGGTATAAAACTATAAATCTGTCATTCCGAGCAAAGCGAGGAATCTTTGAATAACGTGAGTTTGATATAACTGAAAAATATTCTGACAATGATGAAATGAAGTATGTCATTCCGAACGCAGTGAGGAATCTTCAAAAGATTCTTCTTCGCTGTCGCGCCTCAGAATGACAGTATAATAATTTTTCGTTTTCATCGAACTCACGTTGAATACAAAATATGGTATAAAAAAATAACGGTCAGAACGAAAGGTTTCTGACCGTTATTGTTATATGAGATTATTCAAAGTCACCTGTTGCGGGAGGAGTTGTTATAGGTGTAATGATAGCAGGGGGTTCTTCTGTAGACTCGATTTCAACATCACTGTAACGGTTCATGCCTGTACCTGCGGGAACGAGCTTACCGATAATAACATTTTCCTTGAGTCCCATAAGAGGATCGACCTTACCCTTGATAGCTGCATCAGTAAGAACACGGGTAGTTTCCTGGAAAGATGCTGCAGAGAGGAAGGAGTCAGTAGCAAGAGAAGCCTTGGTGATACCGAGGAGCATAGGAGTATAGGTAGCCAATGCAAGACCTGTTTCACCGTTTGCGATTCTCTTTTCGATAGCTTCGTTAGCGGCATAGAAGTCGCCCTTATCAACAACGGAGCCTGAGAGGAGAGTTGTATCACCTGGATCATCAATACGTATTTTTCTCATCATCTGACGGACAATGACCTCGATGTGCTTGTCGTTGATATCAACACCCTGCATACGATAAGCGTTCTGTACTTCTTCGATAAGATAGTCCTGAACAGCTTCAGTGCCTTTAATTGTGAGGACATCATGAGGATTTACAGAGCCTTCAGTGATAAGATCACCGGCTTCAATCATCTGACCTTCTTCAACTTTTGTTCTTGAGCCGAACGGAATGAGATATTCCTTTTTCTCGCCTGTTTCAAGGTCAGTGATAACTGCATGGCGGTTTTTCTTGATTTCCTCGAAGGTAACACGACCGCCAATCTCACTGATGATAGCGAGACGTTTTGGTTTTCTTGCTTCAAAGAGTTCTTCGACACGGGGAAGACCTTGTGTAATATCTTCAGCACCTGCAACACCGCCTGTATGGAAGGTACGCATTGTAAGCTGGGTACCGGGTTCACCGATAGACTGTGCGGCGATAATACCGACAGCCTCGCCGATAGTAACGGGCATACCGTTTGCAAGGTTAGAGCCGTAGCATTTTCTGCATACACCGTGTTTTGCACGGCAGTCGAGGATTGAGCGGATCTTGATTTTTTCAACACCGCTGTCAACGATAATATCGGCATCATGGTCATCCATTATCTTGTTGGAGGATACAAGAACATTACCGTCAGCGTCCTTGAAGTCCTCGCAGAGATATCTGCCGAGGAGTCTTTCGTGCATTGTCTCGATAACGGATTTATCGGGTTTTATGTCATATACAATGATACCGTCTGTTGTACCGCAGTCTTCTTCACGGATGATGACCTCCTGTGAAACGTCAACGAGTCGTCTTGTAAGGTAACCAGAGTCGGCTGTACGGAGAGCAGTATCGGCAAGACCTTTTCTTGCACCACGGGAGGAGATGAAGTATTCGAGTATGTTAAGACCTTCACGGTAATTTGCACGGATAGGGATTTCAATGGTTTTACCTGATGTATTGGCAATAAGTCCACGCATACCTGCAAGCTGTCTTATCTGGTTCATAGAACCACGGGCACCGGAGTCAGCCATCATAAAGATAGGATTGTATCGTCCGAGATTGCCCTGGAGGGCTTCGGTAACGTCTTTTGTAGCCTGTTCCCATATCTTGAGGACATTGTTGTAGCGTTCCTCATTGGACATAAGACCACGTCTGTACATTTTGGTAACTCTGTCTATTTTGCCTTCTGCATCTTTGATGATATCCTTTTTTGCAGGAGGAATCTCGGCATCGCATACGGCAACAGTGATAGCACCCTTTGTTGAGTATTTGTAGCCCTGTGATTTAACGTCATCAAGTACAACGGAGGTAAGCTGGGTACCATGCTTTTTGATACACTTGTCGAATATCTGACCAAGCTGTTTTTTGCCTACGAGGAAGTCTATCTCGTATTTCATGAAGTTTTCTTCTTTGGTTCTGTCAACATAGCCGAGGTCTTGAGGTATGGGCTGGTTGAATATTATTCTGCCGACAGTGGTATCTATGAGAACTGATCTCTTTTGACCGTTCCATTCACCCTCACGACGTACTTTTATTTTAGCGTGGAGACTTACGGCTTTGGTCTCGTAAGCCATGATAGCTTCATTTGTATCACGGAATATCTTGCCTTCACCGAATTCGCCGTCTTTATCGAGAGTGAGGTAATAGGAGCCGAGTACCATATCCTGAGTAGGTACAGTAACGGGTTTACCGTCAGAGGGCTTGAGGAGGTTGTTGGCAGCGAGCATAAGGAAACGGGCTTCAGCCTGAGCCTCAGCGGAGAGAGGAACATGGACAGCCATCTGGTCACCGTCAAAGTCAGCATTGAAAGCTGTGCAGGCAAGGGGATGGAGTTTAAGTGCTTTACCTTCGACAAGTACAGGTTCAAAAGCCTGTATACCGAGTCTGTGGAGAGTGGGGGCACGGTTGAGCATAACGGGGTGTCCCTTGATGACTCTTTCAAGAGCGTCCCAAACCTCGGGGCTTGCACGTTCAACGGCCTTTCGAGCTGCTTTAATGTTGTGGATATTGTTGTTGTTTTCGGAGAGTATCTTCATTACAAAGGGCTTGAAAAGCTCAAGAGCCATTTCTTTGGGAAGACCGCACTGATACATTTTGAGTTCAGGGCCTACGACGATAACGGAACGACCTGAATAGTCAACACGTTTACCGAGGAGGTTCTGACGGAAACGTCCCTGCTTGCCCTTGAGCATATCAGAGAGGGATTTCAATGCACGGTTGTTAGGACCTGTAACAGGTCTGCCACGTCTGCCGTTGTCGATAAGGGCATCAACAGCTTCCTGGAGCATACGCTTTTCGTTTCTGATAATGATGTCAGGAGCGTTGAGTTCGATGAGTCGTGCAAGACGGTTGTTTCTGTTTATAACACGTCTGTAGAGATCGTTAAGATCGGAGGTAGCGAATCTGCCGCCGTCAAGCTGTACCATCGGACGGATATCCGGGGGGATAACAGGGATAACATCAAGTATCATCCATTCGGGGCGGTTGCCTGACTGACGGAATGCCTCAACGACCTCAAGACGTTTGAGGATACGGACTTTTTTCTGACCTGATGCACCTTCAAGTTCTTCCTTGAGTTCGACTGAGAGTGAATCCAGGTCGATATTGCGGAGAAGTTTCTGGATAGCCTCAGCACCCATCATAGCCTCGAAATCATCTTCATACTTGTCTTTGAAGTCCATGTATTCTTTTTCGGAAAGGCACTGCTGGAGAGAGAGTTCACGGGAAGCATCACTGTCGGGAGTGATTTCCGTAACGATGTACATAGCGAAATAGAGGATTTTTTCAAGGGTACGTGGAGAAATATCGAGAATGAGTCCCATTCTTGAGGGAATACCCTTGAAGTACCATATATGTGAAACAGGAGCTGCAAGTTCGATATGTCCCATACGCTCACGTCTGACCTTTGAGCTTGTTATCTCAACGCCGCAGCGTTCACATATTCTGCCTTTGAAGTGGACTTTTTTATATTTTCCGCAGTGGCATTCCCAGTCCTTCTGGGGACCGAAGATAGCTTCGCAGAAGAGACCGTCCTTTTCAGGCTTGAGGGTACGGTAGTTAATGGTTTCGGGTTTCTTGACTTCACCGTAAGACCATTCTCTGATAAGATCAGGCGAAGCAAGACCTATTTTTATAGACTCAAATTTGTTAAATTCCATTAATCGGAATCCTCCTTTCAGTCATCGGTTGATGGGTTGAGTATATCATCGAAAAGTGAGTCATTGTCATTCTGATAAAATTCGTCGTCATTGTCACTCTGATAGTAATCATCATTTGAATCAAAGGTTTCAGCTTCACCCTTTTCATCGACAGTCTGATAACTGTCATTTATATCATCAGTGATAACATTTTTCTCATCAAAGACAGTATTTGCAGGGAGACCGTCATCGAAATCCTGACGGAGATCGATTTCATTGTTGTCTTTGTCAAGGACTTTGATATCAAGTGCAAGAGACTGAAGTTCTTTGATAAGTACTTTGAAGGATTCAGGGATACCCGGTTTGGGGATATTTTCACCTTTGACGATAGCCTCGAAAGTTTTGACACGTCCGACAACGTCATCTGATTTGACAGTGAGGATCTCCTGGAGAGTGTAGGCTGCACCGTAAGCTTCAAGAGCCCATACTTCCATTTCACCGAAACGCTGACCGCCGAACTGAGCTTTACCGCCCAGAGGCTGCTGTGTAACGAGAGAGTAAGGACCTGTTGAACGGGCGTGTATTTTATCGTCAACGAGATGATGGAGCTTGAGATAGTACATATAGCCGACAGTGACAGGATTGTCGAAAAGCTCACCGGTTCTGCCGTCTCTGAGCCATATCTTGCCGTCATCGGAGATACCTGCATCACGCAGACACTGGAAGATATCCTGTTCATGGGCACCGTCAAAAACGGGAGTCATGATCTTCCAGCCAAGAGCCTTTGCAGCGTAGCCGAGATGTACTTCAAGAACCTGACCGATATTCATACGGGACGGAACGCCGAGAGGGTTAAGAACGATGTCAAGAGGTCTGCCGTCAGGAAGGAAAGGCATATCTTCCTCGGGGAGAACACGGGAAACGACACCCTTGTTTCCGTGACGACCGGCCATTTTGTCGCCGACCTGAATTTTACGTTTCTGAGCGATATAGCAGCGGACAACCTTGTTTACGCCCGGAGCAAGCTCATCTGATATAGTTTCGTTTGGATCGCCTGTTTTGTCTTTGGTAAATACCTTTACGTCAACGATGATACCGTATTCACCATGAGGCACTCTGAGGGATGTGTCACGGACTTCACGGGATTTTTCACCGAATATTGCACGAAGAAGACGTTCTTCGGCAGTGAGTTCGGTTTCACCCTTTGGAGTTACTTTACCGACAAGGATATCACCTGCATGGACCTCAGCACCGACACGGATTATACCACGTTCATCAAGCTCACGGAGCTGATCGTCACCGATATTTGGGATATCTCTGGTTATTTCTTCAGCACCGAGCTTTGTGTCACGGGCTTCAGTTTCATATTCTTCAATGTGAATTGATGTATAGACATCATCACGAACAATTTTTTCATTAAGGAGGACAGCGTCTTCATAGTTGTAGCCCTCCCAGGTCATAAAGCCGATAAGTGCATTTTTGCCGAGGCTTATCTCGCCGTTGCTTGTAGCGGGACCGTCAGCGAGGACTTCGCCTTTTTTGACACGCTGACCGACATCTACTATCGGTACCTGATTGATGCAGGTACCCTGGTTTGAACGAGTGAATTTGGTCACAATGAAGGATTGAGTTCTTCCTGAGTCGTATTTTACTTTTATCTGATCTGCACTTACATATTCGACAACGCCGTCATCCTCTGAGAGTATGCAGACACCGGAGTCAACACCGGCTTTGTATTCCATACCTGTGCCGACGATAGGAGCCTCTGTAACGAGAAGCGGTACAGCCTGACGCTGCATGTTGGAACCCATCAATGCACGGTTGGCATCATCGTTTTCAAGGAAAGGTATCATTGCAGTAGCGACAGATACGACCATTTTCGGAGAAACGTCCATATAGTCAGCCTTTGAAGGTTCAATTTCGATAAATTCTTCACGGTATCTTCCGACAATTTTTTTGTTGACGAATCTGCCGTTTTCGTCAAGGGGTTCGTTAGCCTGAGCGATAATATAATTGTCGCCGGTATCGGCAGTCATATATTCAACTTCTCTTGTAACGATGCCTTTTTCTTTGTCAATTTTACGGAAGGGAGCCTCGATAAGACCGTATTCGTTTATTTTGGCGAATGTAGCGAGATAAGAGATAAGACCGATGTTAGGACCTTCAGGAGTCTCGATAGGACACATTCTGCCGTAATGAGTATAGTGAACGTCACGGACTTCAAATCCTGCACGGTCTCTTGAGAGACCGCCGGGACCGAGAGCGGAGAGACGTCTTTTATGAGTAAGCTCTGCAAGGGGATTGTTCTGGTCCATGAACTGAGAGAGAGGGGAGGAGCCGAAGAATTCCTTAATAGCAGCGGTAACGGGACGGATATTTATAAGAGTATTGGGAGCGAGATTGTTAACATCCTGAGCATTGAGAGTCATTCTTTCACGGATAACTCTTTCAAGACGGGAGAAGCCGATCCTGAACTGGTTCTGGAGAAGCTCGCCGACACAACGGATACGTCTGTTGCCGAGATGGTCGATATCATCAGTGGTACCGATACCGCAGGCAAGAGAGTTCATATAGTTTATAGTAGAGAAGATATCGTCTATTATTATATGCTTTGGGATGAGAGCATCTTTATTTTTTTTGATTTCTTTTTTAAGAGTTTCCTTATCGGGACAGGTATCAAGTAGTTCACGCAGTACCTTGAAGCGAACCTTTTCGTTTATGCCAAGTTCTTCAACATCAAAGTCAACGTATTTTTTGATATCGACCATGCCGTTTGATATTATTTTAACAGGTTTGCCCTCGTTGTTAAGTACATATGCGACTGTAACGCCTGCATCTTCTATCTCAAAGGCACGTTCCTTGGTTATCATTTCGCCTTCATCAGCGAGTATTTCACCTGTTGAAGGATCAGCTACAGGTTCTGCAAGTACATGATTTGCAAGTCTGTTAGCAATGCCGAGTTTTTTGTTGTATTTATATCTTCCGACTCTGGACATATCGTAACGTCTGGGATCAAAGAAAAGCATATCAAGATGAGCCTTTGCACTTTCAACTGTAGGAGGCTCACTCGGACGGAGCTTTCTGTAGACCTCTTTGAGAGCGTCATCCTGATTTTTGGTAGAATCCTTTTCGATAGTAGCCAGCATTCTGTCATCTTCACCGAAATAATCAAGGATTTCCTGATCAGTGCCAAGTCCGAGTGCACGGATGAAGGTAGTGACAGGGAGTTTTCTGTTTTTATCTATACGGACATAGAAAATATCATTGACATCATTTTCGTACTCAAGCCAAGCACCTCTGTTGGGGATGACCGTTGCACTGAAAAGTTCCTTGCCGGTTTTGTCATGATCCATCTTGTAATAGACACCCGGAGAACGTACAAGCTGTGAAACGACAACTCTTTCGGCACCGTTGATAACGAAGGTACCGCTTGGTGTCATGAGAGGGAAATCGCCCATAAATACCGTTGATTCTTTACCCTCACCTGTTTCCCTGTTGAAAAGGGAGGCTTTGACGATCAGCGGAGCAGAATAGGTCACATCACGTTCCTTGCATTCGGCTATTGAATAATTAGGGTGTTCTCTGTCAAGCTTGTAATCGAGGAAGCTCAGTACAAGATTTCCGGAGTAGTCAGTTATACCTGAAACGTCTTCAAAAACTTCCTTCAAGCCCTTGTTCAAGAACCACTCATACGAATCCTTCTGGATCTCAATAAGATTAGGCATAGGAATAACTTCGTCAGTGTGGGAAAAGCTCATACGTTCAGTGTTTCCGAGACGAACCGGTTTGACATTTACCATACAATCACTCCATTCAATTTTTTAAAAGACATCAGACTTAAAAGAGATAAAAAAATTTACAAAAAATATCTTGATTTTTTTTGTAAATTATGATAATATTCTTATAAGTTGTTTAAGGGGATACAGCCAAAAATGGACAATCCTCTACTATGATGTATTATAATAATATACTCCAAAGACGGTTTTTTGTCAAGAGTTTTCTGCAAAAAAACCGTTATTTTTTTTATTTTTACCAAAAAAGGAGATTTCGAGCAAAAGAAACGCCCGGAGACGTGTATTGAAATTCACTTATTCGGGGCGAAAAAGATGAGGGCTGTATGATGATACAGTCCTCAAAACTTTTTATTAAACTGAAAGGGGAAAATCAGTTAGTGATAGTTCTTTCTGTTTCTTTGTCGAAGATATGAATTTTTTCAACGTCAAAAGCTATCTCGACAACTTCACCTGCTTCAGCAGTTGAAGACGGATCAACACGGGCAATAGCGGAAGTACCTTCAATGTTGAGGTAGAGATAAATTTCGTTACCCATAAGTTCTGTAATTTCTACCTGAGCTTCGATAATGCTTTCTTCTGATCTTTCAAGGAATTCAGGCTCATCATGTATATCCTCGGGACGGATACCGAGAACAACTTCCTTGCCGACAAAGTGTGAAAGGATATTCTTTTTGTTCTTTGATTCGGGGAGAGGAAGTGTGTAGTTACCGAAGTGGATACCGTAGTCATCACCTGAACGGACGATAGTAGCATCTATGAAGTTCATCTGAGGAGTACCCATAAATCCTGCAACGAACTGGTTACAAGGTCTCTCATAGAGATTCTGAGGAGTATCAACCTGCTGAATGAAACCGTCTTTCATAACAACGATACGGTCAGCCATTGTCATAGCCTCTGTCTGGTCATGTGTAACGTAGATAAATGTTGTACCGAGTCTCTTGTGGAGCTTTGAAATCTCAGTTCTCATGGCAGTTCTCAATTTAGCATCGAGGTTAGAGAGCGGTTCGTCAAGAAGGAATACCTTCGGGTCACGGACGATAGCACGACCAAGGGCAACACGCTGTCTCTGACCACCGGAGAGAGCCTTCGGTTTACGTTCAAGAAGATGAGCGATATCGAGTGAACGAGCAGCTTCTTCAACACGTCTTCTTATTTCCTCCGGAGGAGTTTTACGAAGTTTAAGACCGAAAGCCATGTTGTCAAAAACTGTCATATGCGGATAAAGAGCGTAGTTCTGGAAAACCATTGCGATATCTCTGTCTTTCGGAGAGATGTCGTTTGCAAGAACGTCGCCTATATGAAGTTCACCCTTAGAGATGTCTTCAAGACCTGCAATCATACGGAGAGTAGTAGATTTACCGCAGCCTGAAGGACCAACGAAGATGATAAACTCCTTGTCTTCAATTTCAAGGTTAAAGTCGTTTACTGCTACGACATTTCCATCGTAAATTTTGTAAACATTTTTTAATGATACACTAGCCATTATTTATGCCTCCTGAATTATTCGCTGTTAAAAAGCGTAATTTGAATCCAATATTCAACAATATAAATATAACAGATTTTTTCTAAAAATAAAATACTTTTTTTTACTAAAATCTTTATGAATACTTTAGATATAATTCACATAAGCCAAATATTAACAGTTGAAATTGTGCGTTTTGCACATTGAATTTATACTCAAATGCCATGAGTTTTGCTTAAAATATCTGAAATTTCATTTTCAGTCAGTTGACGGCACTCACCTGCCGACAAATTTTCATCAAGAAAAACTCCTCCTATGCGTAATCTTTTAAGGTAAATTACATTTGCCCCGACGGCATTGAACATTTTTTTGACCTGATGAAACTTACCCTCACATATTTCAACAAGTGCAGTATGTTCATCAAGAATTTTCATGCTTGCGGGAAGAAAATCATCTTTACCGAGAGAGATTCCTTTTTCAAATGCGTGTACATCTTCATCTGTGAGAATTTTGTCAACGACAGCTTTGTACAATTTATAGACATGATTTTTAGGAGAGAGCATTTTGTGAGCAAGTTCTCCGTCATCTGTAATAAGAACGAAGCCTTCGGTATCCTTGTCAAGCCGTCCTGCAGGGAAAAGTCCGTTTCGCTGAAATTCCTTAGGGAGAATATCCAGAACAGTTTTATCATATTTGTCATAGGTAGCGGAAAGTACGCCTGACGGCTTATTCATCATTACATAGAGATATTTCTTGAAAGAAATTATATTCCCGTCAACTTTTATTTCGGAGATATTGGGATCAAATTTTTCATCGGGTTTAAGAATGATTTTACCGTCAACGGAAATTCTCTTTTTTTTAATCATTTCTTTAATATCGTTTCGTGAGCCAATATTTTGGGAAGATAATATTTTGTCGATTCTTTGCAGTGCCATATATCAGACCTCCGTTTAATTATGTCATTCCGAACGTAGTGAGGAATCTTTAAAAGATTCTTCGTCGCTGTCGTTCCTCAGAATGACAATGTTAAGTTGCGGCAAACTGTGAATTGTAGAGAGTGCAGTAAAAGCCGTTTTGCTTCATCAATTCATCATGGCTGCCCTGTTCGATTATATTTCCGTCTTTCATTACGAGTATAATATCAGCTTCCTTGATAGTTGAAAGTCTGTGAGCGACTATAAAACTTGTCCTGTCCTCCATCATTTTGTTGAAAGCTCGCTGTATTTTTATTTCTGTACGGGTATCAATGCTTGAAGTGGCTTCATCAAGAATAAGCATAGGGGGGGCGCATAACATTACTCTTGCAATGCACATTAACTGTCTTTGCCCCTGTGAAAGATTAGCACCTTCTTCGGTGATGATTGTATCGTATTTGTCGGGGAGACGTTCTATAAAATGGTCAATGAAAGCATCTTTGGCAGCTTTTTTGACTTCATCAAGAGTTGCATCGGGTTTACCGTAGGCTATATTATCCCTGATACTTGCATTATAAAGCCAGCTGTCCTGAAGTACCATTCCATAGAGTGAACGTAGAGAATTTCTTTTTATATCATAAATACTTGTGCCGTCAATTTTGATATCACCGCTGTTAACGTCATAGAAACGCATAAGGAGATTTATAAGAGTAGTTTTTCCGCAGCCTGTGGGACCTACTATTGCAACATTCTGACCGGGTTTTACATGGAGGTTGAAATCTGTGATAAGAGATTTTTCGGGGACATATGAGAAATTGACATTTTCAATATCTATTTTTCCTTTGCAGTCAGTCATTTCAATGAAATTTTCCTTGTCGGGTTCCTGGTCTTGTTCATCAAGGAGAGTGAAAACTCTTGCTGCACCTGCAGCAGCAGATTGTAATTGAGGGATAACGCCTGTTACTTCATTGAAAGGCTTTGTATATTGATTTGCGTATGTAATGAACATAGATATTTGACCGACAGAGAGAGTGCCTTGAATAGCACTTATTGAACCGACAGTGCATACAGCGGCAGTTACAATGCCGTTAACAAATCTCGTGCTTGGATTTGCGAGAGATGAATAGAATTGAGCTTTTTTGCCACAATCAAGGAGACGTGCGTTTATTTCCTCGAAATTTTCCTGTGAACGGTCTTCATAGCCGAATGCTTTTACAACTTTCTGCTGACCTATGTATTCTTCTATGTAGGAACTTATTTCACCCTGAGTTTTGGACTGTTCACGGAATTGTTTTTGAGATAGCTTTGTTATAAAAGCTGCAACGAACATTGAAAGGGGAGTTATAATAACGACTACAAGAGCGATATAAGGGTTGATAAAGAGCATGAAACCGAGTGTGCATAGAATCATTACAAGACCTGAAAATAACTGTGTGATACCATGCAAAAGACCGTCACCGACTGAATCAGCGTCATTTATCATGCGGCTTATCAAATCACCGTGAGGGTGTCCGTCAATGTATCTGAGAGGAACAGCATTGAATTTTCTGAAAATGTCTTTTCTTATATCCCTAACAGTGCAATAGCTGACTGTATTAATGCAAAGTCCCATAAGCCATTGAAATACAGAACATGACAGGACAGTGACACCGACCATTAATAAAAGCGTTGAAATATCGCTGAAATTAACATTATTTTTGTCTATAATATTGTCTATTGCATAGCCTATAAGTACAGGTGCAGTCAGATTCAGAACAACGTATAAAAGAGCGAATATCATGGCGAAGATAAGGCTTGAACGATAAGGCTTTGCATATTTAAGAATTCTTTTTAAAGTATCCTTGTTTTTCATTTGTTCAGAACCTCCTCCGCTTTAAGCTGTGAAAGACATATTTCTTTATATACGTTACATTCATTGAATAAATCATTGTGTTTGCCTATCCCGACAAGCTCGCCTTTGTCAAGGACAATTATTTTATCTGCATAACGTACAGTGCCGACTCTCTGTGAGACCATTATAACCGTCATATTTTGAGTTTCTTCTTTGAGTGACTTACGCAAGGCGGCATCAGTAGCGAAGTCCAAGGCACTTGCACTATCATCGAGTATAAGGATTTCGGGCTGTGAGACCAATGCCCTTGCAATGGTGAGACGTTGTTTCTGACCGCCCGAAAGATTTTTACCGCCTGCTGTGACAACTCTGTCCAATTTTTCGGGATTCTGATAAACGAAATCATAAGCCTGAGCGATTTTAAGAGCCTTATTTATTTCATCAATATCGGCATTTTTCTTGCCCCACTGCATATTTGATTTTATCGTACCTGCAAAAAGCATAGCCGCCTGTGGAACGATACCCATTTTTTCTCTGAGTTGCTTGAATGGATATTCCTTTACATCAGCACCTTTAATTAAAATATTTCCCTCTGAGGTGTCATAGAATCTCGGAATGAGATTTACAAGAGTAGATTTACCCGAACCCGTACCGCCTATTATACCGACGGTTTCACCCTTTTGGATAGAGAAGCTGAGATTTTTAAGAGCATAGCCGTTGTTTGCATAACCGAATGAAACGTCTTTGAATTGAATTATAGGAACGGTTTCATCAACGGATATAGATTCTGAGGATTTTTCCTGAATACTTGGAACGGTGTCGAAAACTTCATTAACTCTTGCGGCAGACGCTGAGGCTTTTGTAAAAATGACAACTAAATTTGATACGACTATCATAGTGAGGAGTATCTGAGTCATATAATTGACGAGAGCGATAATTTCACCCTGTGTTAAATCTCCATTGTAAACAAATCTTGCCCCCAACCATACTATTGCAATAATAGCCGCCTGAGCTATGACATAAGTGAGGGGATTAAGTAAAGCGGAGATTCTTCCGACAGCAACGGCAGTTTGTGCAAGTTCATCATTTTGTGTTTCAAGGCGTGACTGTTCGGAATCCTGTTTTGAGAAAGCACGGATAACCCTGTTGCCTGAGAGGTTTTCTCGTGAGATGAGAGAAACGGTATCAAGTTTTTTCTGAATTTTCTTGAAGAAAGGAACAGACTTATACATTATAAGGAATAAGACCAGTGCAATAAGAGGAGAAGCGGCTAAAAATATCAGAGACATTTTGATGTCTATTGACATAGCCATGATAATTGCACCGAGTACAAGAAAAGGGGCTCTTATGACAAGTCGTATGAGCATTGCAACAGCTAATTGAAGCTGGTTAATGTCATTGGTCATTCTTGTAATAAGAGAGGGAGTGCCTATTTTGTCAAGTTCTGCATGGGAGAGTTTGTTTATATGCTTAAACATGGCATTTCTGACTTCTGTACCGAAGCCCTGTGAAGCAATCGAAGCGGATTTCTGACATACAAGGGCAAAACCGAGACCGAAAACCCCGAGTAATATCATGAAACCTCCCTGTCTGAGAACATACCCGACATCATGGTTTTGATTGACACCCGTGTCGATGATATCTGCCGTGATGAGAGGGATAAAGAGTTCAAAAATTGCCTCAATGAGTTTGCAGACAGGACCGAGTGTTAATTGAAGCTTGTAGTTTTTCAAAAAACGCCTTAATCTGAACATAGTCATTTCCTTTCAAAAAAGTTATCTTAATACATTTTACAACAAAAAAGGAGGGTTTGCAATACAGAAACAGTTATTTCTCAAAAACGGAATTATAATGGCGGTATCGGCATTGATAATACGAAGTATGAATATGTTTTTCCGTGTATTCATGGCAGATACGATAGGAGCGGAAGGCATAGGATTATATCAACTAATAATCAGTGTATATATATTTTATGCAACAATATCGACAACAGGAATTTCACTGACAGCAACAAGATTATTTTCCGATTTCACCGCAAGGGGAGAGTACGGCAAAGCAAAATATTCCGTTGAAAAGTGCATTATAATATCACTCTTTTTGGGAATAGTTTTAGGCAGTGCAATGTTTTTTACATCTGACCTGACAGCGGAGTATTTTTTGAAGGATAAAAGAACGGCAATTTCATTGAGATTTCTTGCACCAAGCCTGCCGTTCATGGCGGTATCGGCTTGTATCAGAGGATATTTTGTTGCAAGACGGCAGACTATACAGACATCGGTTGAACAGCTTCTGGAGCAGGTTATTGAAATGGGGGTATTTGCCCTTGCATTTGCCGTTTTAAAGCCCGATACATTGGAAAAAGCCTGTTGTACGGCTGTATTAGGAACGACTATGGCAGAGGTCATTTCATTTGTATATTCGATAATATGCTATATATTTGATATAAGGAAATTATCCTGCAAAAATCAAAAGGCTGACGGACTTTTAAGAAAGATGATTCCGATAGCCGTTCCAGTTATGGCAAACTCATGTTTAAGGAGCGGACTGAGTGCAGTTGAGAATGTACTGATACCGCTGGGATTGAAGAAAAACGGTTCAGACAGTGCCAAAGCCCTTGCACAGTACGGTATAATAAACGGAATGGCAATGCCTGTATTGGTATTTCCGACAGTATTCATATTGCCGTTTGCGTCACTGATAGTTCCCGAAATGTCAGAAGCCTTTACAAAAAGGCATATAAAGAGTATCAGGCATATCACGGAAAAGATGTTCAGACTTACACTTTTGTATTCGATACCTGTCACTGTAATATTCATATTCTTTGCGAAGAATATTTGTCAGGCTCTGTATCATAATGACACAGCAGGGATATTCTTAGCTGTTCTTGCACCTGTAGTTCCTTTTATGTACTTGGATTCAGTTGTTGACGGCATATTAAAGGGACTTAATGAACAGACAAGCTATTTGATTTTCAATATAATAGATTCGTTAATAAGAGTTGTACTGACATATATATTGCTTCCGAAAATGGGTATAAAAGGGATGATAATAGTAATAATCGTAAGTGAGCTTTTGAATACATTAATGAGCATAGCGAGATTAATAAAAGTCACTGAAATAAAAGTAAATATTATCGAATGGATAGTATTGCCGATGATTTTCATAATAACGCCATGTATGTTAGTCAGGTTTATTTCGGTGCATTTTGCTGTAGAGATAGTGATATGTCTTGCAGTGTACGGAATACTTTTGTTATTGACAAAGAAAAAGACGGTCTGTTGATGACAGACCGCCGTATTTTTTTATTCGGGTATTATGATAACCTGGTCGGGATATATAAGGTCGGGATTGCAAAGCTTATTGAGGTTTATTATATCCGCTAATTTTACGTTGAAGCGTCTGGCGATTTTCCAGAGAGTGTCGCCCTCCTGAACGATATATTTTATCATTTTGTCGTCATCATGTATTTCTGGGAGAGGCATAGGGAGAGTTGATGAATAGAGGGGAATTTTGATAACATTTCCCGCCCATATTTCATCAATATCGGTAATTCCGTTGAGCTTGGCAAGAGCCTCAACGGTAGTGCCATATTTTTCGGCTATTTTTGCGAGAGTGTCACCGCTTTGAATTGTATAGTCCATAGAAGTGCTCATATTTGGGATAGTAGAAACGGGTATTCTGAGAATCTTGTCCATTTCGAGAATATCGGTATCAATAAGACCGTTGTAACGGGCAATCATGTTGGCGGTAGTGTTGTATTTTTTTGCGATATCGCAGAGATTATCCCCTTGTTTGACAATGTATATGACAGTTTCCATTTTTGAAAAGCTCCTTTTGAAAAAAATTCTCTTGTAACATTATATTCATATATATTGTATTCGGGGACAAAAAATAACGCAAACAGGCGATAGGGAAACACAAAAATTTCCGTATCGCCTGTTCTGTATATTCACTTCATATACACCGAATTAGTCGATAACTCTTATCCAGCCTTTGGGAGCTTCAATTCTGCCCATTTGTATACCTGTGAGAGTATCATAAAGTTTCTTTGTAACGGGACCCATTTCTTCCATACCGCTCGGGAAGCAGATTTCATTGCCGTGGTCGTAGATTTTGCCGACAGGTGATATAACAGCGGCAGTACCACAGAGACCGCATTCAGCGAAATCTTTAACTTCATCAAAATAGATTTCTCTTTCCTCAACTTCAAGTCCGAGATAGTCTTTTGCAACTACCATGAGAGAACGTCTTGTAATAGAGGGGAGAATACTGTTTGATTTCGGGGTAACTACTTTATTGTCTTTAGTAACGAAAAGGAAGTTAGCACCGCCTGTTTCTTCAACTTTAGTTCTTGTGCCTGCATCGAGGTACATATTTTCGTCAAAGCCCTCTTTGTGAGCAGTAACGATAGCATGGAGGCTCATAGCATAGTTAAGACCAGCTTTTATGTAGCCTGTACCGTGAGGAGCAGCTCTATCGAAATCGCTTACTTTGATAGTTATAGGTTTAGCACCGCCTTTGAAATAAGGACCAACGGGAGTTGCAAAAATTCTGAACTGAAATTCATCAGCGGGCTTAACGCCGATAACGGGATTTATACCGAACATGAAAGGTCTGAGATAAAGAGTTGCACCTGTGCCATAGGGGGGAACGAATTCCTTATTTGCACGGACAACCTTTTCGACAGCTTCTACGAATTTATCCACAGGATATACAGGCATTTCCATTCTCTGAGCAGATGTAGCCATACGTTCTGCATTGAGGTCTGGGCGGAATACAACGGTTTTACCGTCCTGAGTAGTGTATGCTTTGAGACCTTCAAAAACGGACTGTGAATACTGGAGAACACACGCACATTCACTCATTGTTATCATATCGTCATCAATAAGAGCACCCTCGTCCCATGCACCGTCTTTATAGGTTGAAACGAATCTCTTGTCGGTTTTGATATAGCCAAATCCAAGACTTGACCAATCTATATTTTTCTTATCCATTGTCAGGACTTCCTTTCAAAAAATGAATTACAAGAAATATAATATCACTAATTTTTTTTTCTGTCAATATGTCAATAAGACCAAAAATGCAATTTTTGATTTGAAATATTGCAAAACAGCGGCAGATACAAAAATATCTGCCGCCATTCTGCAAAAATTTATTAAAGGAAGGTTTCGTATGAAAAACCGCTTATAATCAGAATTTTATTTTTTCATTGATGTATTCAACCAATTTGTCGATTGAAATTCTTTCCTGAGCCATAGTATCTCTGTCACGGACAGTTACACAGTTATCATTAACGCTGTCGAAGTCGTATGTAATGCAGAAAGGAGTACCTATTTCGTCCTGACGGCGGTAACGCTTACCGATAGAGCCTGCATCGTCATATTCTGTCATAAAGTTCTTTGAGAGCATATCATAAACTTTTTCAGCACCATCGGCAAGTTTCTTTGAGAGAGGGAGAACAGCGGCTTTTATCGGAGCAAGAGCCGGATGGAAACGGAGTACCACACGGGTATCCTTTTCATCAATAACTTCTTCGTCATAAGCTTCTGTCATTACAGCAAGGAACAGACGTTCAACACCCAGTGACGGTTCAATGACATAAGGAATGTATCTTTCATTAGTCTGAGGGTCGAAATAGTCAAGAGATTTACCGCTTGTATTGATATGCTGGGTAAGGTCGTAGTCGGTTCTGTCGGCAACGCCCCAGAGTTCGCCCCAGCCAAACGGGAACATATATTCAAAATCGGTAGTAGCCTTTGAATAGAAACAGAGTTCCTCAGCGGAATGGTCACGCAGACGGAGATTTTCGGGCTTAATGTTGAGAGAGTAGAGCCAGTCACGGCAGAAGCTCCTCCAGTAGTCGAACCATTCAAGGTCTGTACCGGGCTTGCAGAAAAATTCAAGCTCCATTTGTTCAAATTCACGGACACGGAAAATAAAGTTACCCGGAGTAATTTCATTTCTGAAAGATTTACCTATCTGAGCGACACCGAAAGGAACTTTTTTACGGCTTGTACGCTGAATATTTGCGAAGTTTACGAAAATACCCTGAGCAGTTTCGGGACGGAGATAAAGCTCGTTTTTGGAATCCTCAGTAACACCCTGGAATGTTTTGAACATAAGGTTGAACTGACGGATATCTGTGAAATTGTGTTTTCCGCAGTTTGGGCAAGGAATGGATTTTTCCTTGATGTAGTCCATCATTTGTTCATTTGACCAGCCTGCAACATTTGTACCGTCAAAATCCTCGATAAGATTGTCTGCACGATGACGAGTCTTACATTCACGGCAGTCCATGAGAGGATCGGAGAAGCCGCCGAGATGACCTGAAGCCACCCATGTCTGAGGATTCATCAGGATAGCGGAATCAAGACCGACATTGTATTTGTTTTCCTGAACGAATTTTTTGAGCCAGGCATTTTTGATATTGTTTTTAAGAGCCGCACCCAAAGGACCGTAATCCCAAGTATTAGCCAGACCGCCGTAAATTTCGGAGCCTGGATATACAAAGCCTCTGCCCTTGCAGAGAGCGACTATTTTATCCATAGTTTTTTCAGTATTTTTCATTTTCAAATCACTCCAAAAAAAATGTATGAATGAATTTTAACACACTTTCAAAAATATTGCAATACAATAATTTCAAATTGGCTTGATTTTGGAGCAAAAAAATTGTATAACTATAAATGGGCGAATCTGAAAAATGTACAAACAACTTGTCATTCCGAGCGTAGCAGTATGTCATTCCGAGCGTAGCGAGGAATCTTAAAGCGAAGAATCTTCCAAAGATTCCTCACTTTGTTCGGAATGACAAAGACATCAAAGTTTTAGATTCAATAAGGTACTATTAATTTGCATAATTGAATTTAAGGTGATGAAGAAATGAAAAAAGTTGAAATTTACACAGACGGTGCGTGCAGTGGCAATCCCGGAGCGGGAGGCTGGGGGACTATATTGGTTTTCAATGGGCATGAAAAGGAGCTTTCAGGCGGTGAAGCCGATACTACAAATAACAGGATGGAGATGATGGCTGTCATTGAGGGACTGAAAGCACTCAAGGAACCGTGTGAGGTGACATTGACAAGCGATTCACAGTATGTCTGCAATGCCATAACAAAAGGCTGGGCGAAGAACTGGAAAAAGAATAACTGGATAAAGAGCGACAAGACACAGGCAAAGAATCCTGATTTGTGGGAGGAGATACTTGAATTGCTTGATGTTCATAAGGTGAATGTTGTATGGGTAAGGGGACACAACGGACATCCCTACAATGAAAGATGTGATAAATTAGCCGTCGAACAGTCTAAAAAATTCCAGTAATTTTTGTTTGATTTTAATAATAACTTTGTGCAGTCTGTACAGACTGCATTTTGTTTTTTTGCAATAACATACTATTTTGATATGAAATATCGAAATAGTATTGATTTATTTTTGAAAAAGGTGTATAATACATTAAACTAAATTATGAAACGAGGTAAAAATCAAAATGCAAAGAATCGTATATGCCGATAATGCCGCAACAACAAGATTGTCGGAAAAGGCGTTTGAAGCAATGAAACCGTATTTCTGTGAATATTTCGGAAATGCGTCAAGTCTGTATAAATTGGGCGGACAGAGTCAGAAGGCAGTTGACAATGCCCGAATGTTGATAGCACAGTGCATAAATGCACCTCAGCCAAATAATATATATTTTACATCAGGAGGAAGTGAATCCGATAACTGGGCAATAAAAGGTGCTGCCGAACTCGGTGAACGAAAGGGCAAAAAACATATAATTTCATCAAAGTTTGAACATCATGCAGTACTCCATACGCTTGAATATCTTGAGAAGCATGGTTTTGAAGTTACACTCCTTGATGTCCATGAAAACGGTTTAGTCCGTCCTGATGAGCTTGAAAAGGCAATAAGAGATGATACCGCACTTGTTACGATAATGTTTGCGAATAATGAGATAGGCACGATACAGCCGATAAAAGAGCTTGCCGAAATTGCTCACAGGCATAATGTTGTTTTTCATACAGACGCTGTTCAGGCAGTCGGAACTGTACCGATAGATGTACAGGACTTGGGAGTTGATATGCTTTCAATGTCATCACATAAATTTCACGGTCCGAAAGGCATGGGGGCATTGTATGTAAGAAAGGGAATAAGACTGCCGAATCTCATTCATGGCGGAGGTCAGGAAAGGGGACTTCGTGCAGGAACGGAGAATACAGCCGGAATAGTGGGAATGTCCATAGCATTGAAAGAATCCGTTGAGAACATGGCTGAAAGGAATGCTCGTCTTGAGAAGATGCGTGACAGGCTGATAGAGGAACTTTTGAAGATAGAACGTTCAAGGATAAACGGTGACAGGATAAACAGACTTCCCGGAAATGTCAATATGTGTTTTGAGGGAATAGAGGGAGAATCACTGTTATTAATGCTTGATTTGCAGGGGATATCTGCATCATCCGGTTCAGCTTGTACATCGGGTTCACTTGATCCGAGTCATGTACTGCTTTCAATAGGCTTGCCTCATGAGATAGCACACGGTTCACTCCGTTTGACTTTCAGTGATGAGAATAATGAAGAAGATATAGACTATATTTTGTCAAAGGTTCCACAGATAGTTGAGAGATTAAGAAAAATGTCACCCTTGTGGGAGAAGATAGTAAAGGAGAGTAAATAAAATGGCATACAGTGAAAAAGTGATGGATCATTTTGCAAATCCGAGAAATGTCGGTGAAATGTCGGATGCAGACGGTATAGGTGAAGTGGGAAATTCAAAATGCGGAGATATAATGAAGATGTATATAAAAGTCAGGGATAATATTATAACTGATGTGAGCTTCAAGACCTTCGGCTGTGGTGCGGCTATTGCAACAAGTTCAATGGCAACAGAGCTTGTCAAGGGAAAGCCTATTGATGAAGCATTGAAGCTTACAAACAAAGCTGTTATGGAGGCATTGGACGGACTGCCGCCTGTAAAGGTGCATTGTTCGGTGCTTGCGGAACAGGCTATAAAAGCCGCATTGAGTGATTATTATATAAAACAGGGCATAGATCCCGAAACTATTGTTGGAAAAGCGACAGAATGTGACGAATCGTGAGTTCGATATAACTGAAAAATATTCTGACAATGATGAAATGAAGTATGTCATTCCGAACGCAGTGAGGAATCTTCAAAAGATTCTTCGTCGCTGTTGCTCCTCAGAATGACAGCATAATAATTTTTCGTTTTCATCGAACTCACGTTAAAATAATAAGCACAGCAGAAGTTAAACATTTCTGCTGTGCTTTTTTATATTACTTGTCGATTTTAATGCGATTTGGCTGTTGCTTAAGAGTATAACTGAAGCTGAGCATACATTTATCCTGACCGGAGGTTATTGTTGAGCGTATCAGGTCAATGAAATGCTTTAACAAATATCCGACAATACCGCCTGTCATATACAGAAGAATGTCATCCGAGCATATAGTACCTGTGTTGAGAACGAATTGGAGGATTTCAAGAGTAACTCCCACACAGAAGCAGATTATTGTCATATGCCATATTTTTATTTTAGGATTGAGTATCAGAAGACTGAAGGATAGCGGAGAAAGAATAAGACCGTTCCAAAGAAGATAAAGAGTACCGTTTTCGTGAGTACCGTCAATGCAGTCATTTATTCTTTTGAAAAGCTGTAATTCAAAATCTCTTTCCTCGGACATATGCGGCTGATAGGAAAGGAGATGTCTGAATATTATCACGAGGATATATATTATCATAAGGGCTCTGATTGAGAATGCGAGGAAGTTTGAAAATCTCATGCGGGAATCGTTTGTATCCCCTTGACCTTTCAGCAAAAGCCGTATGGAGACTGCAAGAAAAAACGGCACTACCCATGTTATGAACATGGTGATAAGCTGATATTCCGTCATTTTAGCCCAAAAACCGTTTCCTTTTGTAAAAATGCCATTTATTATATATAAAATAAAACTTATGGCAGTCAGTGCGGAATTGCTTAGTACAGCTACTCCAAGAGCCTCATATCTTTTGATAGTGAATATAAGTGCAGCGGATATCACAATGGAAAACACGAACACATATCCTTCGGCAAGGGCAGCATCACTGAACTGGTTTTTTGCATCATTGGGAAGGAGGAAAAGCATAAGACCTGCAGCAATGGATATAAAAAATTCTCCAAGTGAGAGTCTTTGGCTTGGGAGAAAACTCATAGGCGATTCCTCCTGTAATTCATATAATCTTCGAGGATAATGACTGCTGCAACGCTGTCAACGACAGCCTTTCTTTTTTTACCTCGTGTATCTGTCAAATTGAGATATTGATATGCTGTAATGGTAGTGCCTCTTTCGTCATTGAATACAACGGGGAGACCTGATTTTTCCCTGAGTATATCTGCAAAACAGCGAACATTCAAGGCACTTTCGCCCTCACTTCCGTCCATATTTTTCGGAAGTCCCAAAACTATCATTTCAGCCTGTTTTTCATTTGCAATAACAGAAATTTTTTCGGCTAAAATATCCTGTCTGACTTCTTTTATAACTCCTGCGGGAGAAGCTATTATTTCATTCTTATCGCAAACTGCTATACCTGTCCTGACTCTGCCGTAATCGACTGATAAGATAATCATTTAAAAATCTCCTCCCAAAATCCTGTTAATTCATAATTTTTTTGATTTTTGCATATTAATCCAAATGACCGATATAATTTTCAAGAATGACGGTTGGTTTCATATTTTCGTCAAAATCAACTATATTTACGGAAGTATTTGTACCAAGCGGTACTTCTTTTATATCCTTTACTTCAAGACCGTGAGCAAAGCACATCATATTTTTGATGGCACAGCCATGAGATACTATACATATAGTTTTGTTCGGATTGTCGGCAACTATTCGCAAAACAGCTTTTTTTACACGGTCATAGACCTGACTCATGCTTTCACCGTTTGGGGCATGAAATTCAGCGGGATTATTTTTCCAGTTATACATCTGTTCGGGGTATATTCTTTCGATATCTGTAAGGAGAACCCCTTCCCAGTCGCCTGCATCTATTTCAACTATTTCATCATCAATATGTATCGGCAGATTGTGATATCCGTTTATTCCCTCGGCAGTTTTCAAAGCCCTTATTTTCGGGCTTGAATATATTTCGTCAATGTGTTTGTCGGAGAGAAATTCAGCGACTTTTTGGATTTGAATTTTTCCTGTATCTGTAATGTCGCTGTCTATTTTTCCCTGAAAGAATCTTTTGAGGTTACCCTCTGCCTGACAGTGACGGACAATTATAACCTTTGTCAATGAAAAAACTCCTTTTTTAAACGATAACGGTGTTTGTAAGCTCTGTTACAGATTTCATATTATGGTCATCAAGATATTTGTTGAGACCGTCAGCTATTTTGACAGGAGAATATGGATCTGTAAAGAGAGCAGTGCCTATCTGTATAGCGTCAGCACCTGCGATCATCATTTCAACGGCATCTTTCCATGTAGTGATACCGCCCATGCCTATCACGGGGATAGAAACGGCTTTTTTGACCTGCCATACCATTCTGACCGCAACGGGGAATACGGCAGGACCTGACATACCGCCTGTGATATTTTTTATAATGGGCTTTCTTGTATTTATGTCTATTCTCATGCCTGTGAGGGTGTTTATAAGTGAAACTGCATCAGCACCTTCACTTTCAGCGGCTTTTGCAATGGAGGCTATATCGGATACATTTGGTGAGAGCTTGATTATAAGAGGCTTTTTGCAGTATTTTCTGACGGCTTTTGTAATTGCTCCGACAGATTCGCATGATGTACCGAACTGAACGCCGCCTTCCTTTACATTCGGGCAGGATATGTTTAATTCTACCATGTCGATATCGGTATCGGAAAGTATTTCGACCATGCGGCAGTAATCCTCCTGAGTACTTCCGGCAACATTTGCTATAACAACGGTATTTTGCTGTTTGAGCCACGGTAAATCGTTTTCGATAAAATGTTCTACACCGGGATTTTGCAAGCCAACGGCATTAAGCATACCCATGGGAGTTTCGGCAATTCTCGGAGGGGGATTGCCAAGTCTTTCTTTGAGGGTAGTGCCTTTGCATGAAATTCCGCCGAATACGCTCAGGGGGTAGAATTCACTGTATTCATGACCGAAGCCGATAGTACCCGAAGCTGCAATGATGGGGTTATTGAATTGAACGCCTGCTATATTTACGCTTAAATCTGCCATTAAAATACAACCTCCTCTGAATTGAATACAGGACCGTCTTTGCAGACGTGTTTGTAAGTCTGAGAGCCGTTTTCATCGAGAACAGCGACAGCACAGCCGAGACAGGCACCTACACCGCACGCCATACGTTGTTCAAGAGATATTTGACAAGGGATATTATTTTCCTTTGCGATTTTGGAAATATTTTTGAGCATGGGCATAGGGCCGCAGGCACATACCATATCAGCATTTTTGATATACTCCTGTAAAGGTTGGGTTACAAATCCGTGTATGCCGTAGCTTCCGTCATCAGTAGTTATGATGACATTTCCTGCAAAGCTCTTGAAATCTTCTTCAAGTATTACAGCCTTTTGATTTCTGAAGCCGTTTATTACAGTAGCATTTTTACCGCACTGTTTTGCACTGTAAAGCATTGGCGGAACACCGATTCCACCGCCGATGAAGATAGTTTTTTTATCGGGAGCGATATCAAAGCCATTACCGAGAGGAGCAATAATATTTATAAATTCGCCGACTTTAGTTTCGGAGAGTATCTGAGTACCCTCACCACGAATTTCAAATACAAGTCTGATAGTATCGTTTTCAACATCACATACGGATATAGGTCTTCTGAGAGTTTTGGAGGGGACTAAAATTTGTACGAACTGACCGGGTTTTGTTATCTCAGCGAGAGATTTATTTTTGAGTCTGAGATCATATATTGTATTGGTGAGCTGTTTTTTGAAGACAAGTTCGCAGTCCTGAGCATCAAATTTCATCAATGATCTTTCCTTTCTTTGTATAAGTAATATAATTATAACATAAAAGAACAAAATATTGAAGATGTTTTTTGATTTTTAAAAAAAGAATTTTTTATGTCAGTTTATGAAATTAAAAATCCATTGACAAAACAGGTTTGCAATAGTAAAATAAGTTATATATTGTGTTCGGAAAAAATTAGAAATCGGAGGTAATTTTATAGTGATATCTGAATTTAATAAGAGAAATGCGTCTGCAGGCGGAAAGGGAAGGGGCTTTTCCAATAGCAGTCATTCAAAGAGCAGACTTCAAAAGATGAATTTCAGGCTTGAAAAAGGAAGAACATATTCCCAAGGCAGTGCAAGTAACAGTACGGCGGTAAAAAGATCAGGAGCAGACAGACTGAAGGTCGACAATGCACCGTCAAGAAATTATCATAACAGCGGTTACTCGAAACGAAACGATTTTCAGACAAAAAGGAATTATACAAGACAGACGGAGCATTCCGTGAAGATAAAGTTTCTGGGCGGACTGAATGAGATAGGAAAGAATATAACTTTATTTGAATGTGATAATGATATGTTCCTGCTTGACTGCGGAATGGCATTCCCTGACGGTGAGATGCTGGGTGTTGACATGGTGATACCTGATTTCACATATGTAGAGAGAAACAGGGACAAAATTAAGGGTATTGTTCTGACACATGGTCATGAAGATCATATAGGTGCATTGCCGTATCTTTTCAAAAAGCTGAATTTTCCAGTATACGGCACTCCGCTGACACTCGGACTTGTTGAAAGCAAGCTGAAAGAGCATAATCTGAACAGTAAGGTAAAGCTGAATAAGGTTAGTCCGGGACAAAGGATAAAATTAGGCTGTATGTCGATAGAATTTATCCATGTCAATCATTCGATACCTGATTCTGTTGGGATTGCAATACACACTCCTGCAGGAGTAATAGTCCATACGGGTGACTTTAAAATTGACTGTACACCGACAACTGACGGTATGATAGATTTGGCAAGATTTGCGGAGCTTGGTAAAAGCGGAGTGCTTGCACTGATGGCGGATTCGACAAATGCCGAGAGACCCGGGTATACCATGACTGAACAAAAGGTAAAGCAGACCTTTGACCATCTTTTCAAGGAAGCTGAGAAATGTCGCATAATAATAGCTACATTTGCATCGAATATCGGCAGGATACAGCAGATACTTGACTGTGCAAAAAAGTATGGAAGAAAAGTGGCATTTTCGGGAAGAAGCATGGAAAATAACGTGGCTATTGCAATGGAGCTCGGATATATCAAGGCAGATGAAAGTCTTATAATAGATATTGATATGCTTGAGGAATATACTGATGAACAGATAGTGCTTGTTACAACAGGCAGTCAGGGTGAAGCAATGTCGGCACTTTCAAGGATGGCATCCTCCGAACACAGGAAAGTTGCTGTCGGCTCGAATGATTTTATCATAATATCGGCTAATCCTATTCCGGGAAATGAAAAAATGGTAAGCAGTGTTGTAAACGATTTAATGAAGCACGGTAGCAGAGTAATATATGAGTCCATGTATGAGGTTCACGTTTCAGGTCATGCCTGTCAGGAGGAACTGAAGATAATACAGGGACTCACAAGACCGAAATATTTCATACCTGTCCACGGAGAGCAGAAGCATCTTGTAAAGCACGCCAATCTTGCAATGGAGATGGGTATTCCGAAGGAGAATATATTTATCGGGGATATAGGGAATGTGGTTGAGCTGAGTAAGTCCTATATACGCCAGCTTCCAAGCATACCTGCAGGCAGGATACTTGTTGACGGTCTGGGAGTCGGAGATGTGGGAAGTATCGTACTGCGTGACAGAAAGCATCTCGGACAGGACGGTCTTATAGTAGTTGTAGTCACACTTGACGGTGATGACGGTCATATCGTGGCAGGACCTGATATAGTATCAAGAGGCTTTGTATATGTGCGTGACAATGAACCGCTGATGTATGAGGCGAAAGATGCCGTAACAGGGGCTTTGAATGACTGTGAGCTTCAGGGCATACATGACTGGGGAGTCATAAAGAATGCCATAAAGGATGAGCTTTCAAAGATGATATATGACAAGACCAGAAGAAGCCCGATGATACTTCCTGTAATAATGGAGGTCTGATTTGCAGAAAAAAGTTGGTGAATTAACTTGAAAAACGGAAAAAATCGGAATTTTATCACGCCGCTGCTGCTGATACTTGTCATTGTAATGTTTGCAATGGCAGTGATATCCTTTTGGTGGAATAAATTTGTTTTCATAGGAGAATTTTTGCTTTCGCTGAGTGCATTGATAGTAGTAGGACTGAGTGCATTGAAGCTGCGTCATTATGTGGCACAGGTATTTTTGGATGCTGTCCATGCGATAGATGATGAGGGCAGAAAAAAAATAGAGGGAATAGACTGTGCAGCTGCAGTTCTTGGAGAAAAGAATGAAATTATAGCTGTCAACAGGCTTTTCAAAGAGAAGATATGCAGCGGTGAAAGTCCGATAGGAGCAAATATAACGGAATATCTTGACGGGAGCGACTTCCATGTAATTTTCAATGAGAAGGGAGCGGATACCCGCAGGAATGACAGGTGGTATACAGCCTTCGGAGTGAAAAGCGGTGAGGGAGCGTTGGTATATTTTATAGACAATGATGAGTATAAGTCAAATTCTGATGAATATATCGCTTCACGTCCTGTAGTTGCAATAGTTATGTTTGACAACAGGGAGGAGCTTGAGCGTGAGACAGAGGAGGGCAAGGCAAGTCAGATAACAGTGCTTGTCGAACAGACGATAGTAAAATGGGTAGCATCTACAACAGGGTTCTACAAGAAAATAGCAGGCGGACGTTACGTTGTCGTCATGGAAGAACGATATATACAAAAGTTCATGAATGAGAAGTTCAAGATACTCGAGGATATCAGGGAGATAAAGATAAATGAGCGTACAAATGCGACTATATCCATAGGAGTAGGACACGGGGGCAATACCTATAAGGAAAATGAGCTGTGGGCAAGACAGGCACTTGAGCTTGCACTCGGCAGAGGCGGTGACCAGGTTGCCGTGAAAAAAGCGGAGTCGTATAAATTTTTCGGAGGCGTATCGAAGGGTGTCGAGAAGCGTGACAAGGTAAGGACAAGAGTTATTGCAGGGACACTTATAACGCATATCAAGAACAGCAGTAATGTTATAATAATGGGACACAGATATTCAGATCTTGATTCTGTTGGAGCTGCCGTAGGAATGTGGAGTGCAGTGTCAAAGGGCTTGAAGAAGACGGCATATATCTGTATAAACCGTCAGCAGACTCTTGCAAAATCGCTTGTGACAAGTCTGGAAAAAGCAGGTATGGAGGATGTGTTCAAGACTGAAAGTGAAACTATTGATTTGATGGATGATCATACGCTTCTGATAATAGTGGATACACATTCACCGAATTTTCTTGAATCCAAGGCAGTCTATGAGCATTCCGAAAGAGTGGTCGTAATAGATCATCACAGAATGATGGTCAATCATATAGACAATGCAGTGGTATTCTATCATGAACCGTATGCATCGTCTGCCTGTGAGATGACGGCAGAGCTGATACAGTATCTGAGTAATGAGTGTCCGAGCCGTCTTGAAAGCGAGGCAATGCTTTCGGGAATAATGCTTGATACAAAGAATTTTGTACTTCGTACAGGTGTTAGGACATTTGAAGCAGCGGCTTATCTGAGGAAAAACGGGGCGGATACTGTGGAGGTCAAAAGACTTTTCTCGAATTCCATTGATACCTATAAGGTGAAATACAAGCTGGTAAGTGAAGCTGAGATATTCAATTACTGTGCGATAGCCTTTGCGGAGGAGAATATTCCTGATATAAGGATAGTAGCGGCTCAGGCTGCAGATGAATTGTTGGGGATAGAGAATGTCAAGGCATCGTTTGTGATGTACAAGACAGGAAAAACGGTGAATATATCGGCACGTTCATTGGGAGATCTGAATGTTCAGGTCATAATGGAGGCACTCGGCGGAGGTGGTCATCAGACAATGGCAGCGTGTCAGATGGAGGATGTCAGCATAGCCGAAGCAAGGGAAAGACTTGTTTCAATAATAGATGAACTTGATCTTAATAAGGCAGCGGCAGGACAGAGCAATTCTGTTATAAAATAAACTATAAATGAGCAAATTTCAAAATTGTACAAACAACTTGTCATTCCGAGCGTAGCTACCTGTCATTCCGAGCAAAGCGAGGAATCTTTGTCACGAATAATTTGTAAATTTATTCATTTATAGAAATAAATAAACTAAGAGAAAAGAGGAAATTTTTTATGAAAGTGATATTACTTGAAGATGTAAAAGGTGCAGGCAAAAAGGGTGAATTGGTGAATGTTTCGGACGGCTATGCGAGAAACTTTCTTATGCCGAGAAAGCTGGCAAAGGAAGCAGATGCACAGGCGATAAATGAGCTTAAGAATGCAGAGCAGTCCAGACAGCACAAAATAGCCGTTGAAACAGCACAGGCACAGGCAAATGCAAAAATGCTCGAAGGTCAGACCGTTGTTATGAAAGCGAAAGCAGGACAGGGCGGAAAGCTGTTCGGCTCGGTGACAAGCAAGGAGGTTGCCAATGAGATAAAGCAGAAATACAGCCTTGCGATAGACAAGAGAAAAGTAGTTCTTGAAAGCGATATAAAGGCATTCGGAACATATAAGTGCGAAGTGAAGCTGTATACGGGTATATCGGCAAACGTGAATGTAAAGGTCGTTGAAGCAGAATAATTTTGAATTAAAAAATTGGAAACGGAGGGTTGTTATTTTTTAATGATTTGACGTTTTCAATTTTTAATTTTCCTTGTTGTAAAAAAAGGAAGTGAAAGTATATGCAGGGGCAAACAGAACAGAATATGCCGTATGATATGGAGGCTGAACAGGCTGTTTTGGGGATAATAATATATAAATCGTCACAGCTTTCCGTTGCAATGGAAAAGCTGCCTACGAGTGATTATTTTTATGATCCCATGAACAGGGAGATATATTCTTGTATGGTTGAGTTGTTTACAATGAACAGGACTGTCGATTATGTAACAGTAAAGGGTGAAATGGCTGCAAGAAATAAATTCCCTGAAGATGAGATAAAAAAATATATGTTTTATCTGACACAGATGGTTCCATCGACAACAAGTATATCGGACTATGCGGAAATAGTGCGTGAAAGATATTTTGTGAGAAGGCTGATATCTGCTGCAAGGGATATCATAGGCTATACATATGCAAACAGTACAGAGAGGTCATCTAAGCTGATAAATGCTGCTGAACAGAAAATATTTGATATAAGGGAAACTAATGACAGTATAGGTCTTCAGAGAGTAAGTGAGGCTATAATAGCGACCTATGACAGACTGGATTTTCTGAATTCGCCGGAAAGTGATGACTATAAAGCGATATCAACGGGAATAGGGGCATTGGACAATACTATAACGGGATTGAACCGTTCCGATCTTATAATACTTGCCGCAAGACCTGGTATGGGAAAAACGAGTTTTGCATTGAATATAGCAAAGTATGTTTCGGTCAAGGCTCATAAAAAAGTGGCTTTTTTCTCACTTGAAATGAGCAGGGAACAGCTTGTATCGAGACTTCTGTCAATGGAGGGGCTTATTGCAGGAACAAAGCTGCGTACAGGCAGGCTGTCGAATGACGAGTGGCAGAGGCTGATTGAAGCAGGAGGTATTTTAAGCAAGGCAGAGCTTTATATTGATGACAATGCAAATTTAAGTGTTCCGGAGATAAAGGCGAAATTAAAGAGAATGAGGGATGTCGATCTTGTTGTAATAGATTATCTTCAGCTGATGAAGCCGTCAAGACCGATAAATAACCATGTACAGGAGGTATCCGAGATAACGAGGGATCTGAAGATACTTGCGAAGGAGCTTGAAGTGCCTGTGATAACGCTTTCACAGCTTTCCCGTGCAAGTGAGCAGAGAGCGGAGCATAAGCCCCAGCTTTCAGACCTGAGAGATTCAGGTTCTATCGAGCAGGATGCGGATATAGTATTGTTTTTGTATAGGGAGGATTACTATAAAGAAAAAGACGGTCAGGTAAGTGATACGGCAAACAGCGGTGAATGTATCGTTGCAAAGAACAGACACGGTGAGACACGTTCCGTACCGCTTCACTGGCAGGGCGAATTCATGCGTTTTACAGCGGAGGGCTGAAATGTTGTTATATAATAAGGCTTATGATACTGTCAGAAAATATAAAATGCTGTCATATGGTGAAAGTGTCGTTGTGGGGCTTTCAGGGGGTGCAGATTCATGTGCATTGCTTGATTTTCTTGTGTCGATAAGGGATGAGCTTGGTCTGAAAATATCAGCGTGCCATATAAATCATCAGTTGAGGGGAGCAGAAGCTGACAGGGATGAACATTTTGCAGAAAGCGTATGTGAGAGGTACGGTGTAAAGCTGTATATTCTTCATGCAGATGTAAAGGGTGAGGCTGTCAGACAGAAAAAAAGCACTGAACAGTGCGGACGTGATATAAGATACGCATTTTTTAAAAAAACGGCTGATAAGCTTAGTGCAAAGATAGCAACGGCTCACACTGCATCGGATAATGCCGAAACGGTGCTGTTCAATCTTGCAAGAGGAAGCGGTGCAGGGGGGCTTTGTGGGATACCTCCCGTGAGGGATAATATCATCCGTCCCCTGATAGAGTGTACCAGAAGTGAGATAGAAGATTATTGCAGGGAAAGAAATCTTGAATATGTCACGGACAGTACAAATCTGACAGATGAATATACGAGAAACAAGATACGTCTTGGAGTTATCCCGAAATTAAAGGCAATAAATCCGTCATTTGAGAATACTGTTTCGGGTATGACCGAAAGAATGATACAGATAATGGATTTTATCAATAAAAGTGCAGAGAATATGCTTGAAGGTGCATATACGGAAAAGGGATATAAAATATCCGTGCTTCAGGAAGCGGATGAGGCTGTACTGTCGCAGGCGATAATGATTATTTGTAAAAAAAACAATGTTTCTCCCGAGGCTAAACATATTGAACTTATCAAAAAAATAGTGTATAATAGTGGTGCGGTTGAGATAAAGCAAGATGTTTTCGCAGTATCAAAACAGGGCTTTTTGCGTATAGTGCTGAAATGTGATGACGCTGATTCACAGGAAGCCGAATGGAACGGTCAGGAAAATATATCAATAAACAATAAAAATATTTCTCTTTGTAAAGTAAATAAAGAGAAATTTTATGATAGTAAAAAAATTGATAAAAGAATGTTTGACAATTCGCTCGATTGTGATACAATACCATTAACAGCCGTTTTCAGAACGAGACGTGCAGGGGATACTTTTACACTGTTGAGGCGGAAAGTTACGAAATCCGTCAAAAAACTGTTCAGTGAACTGAAAATACCGCAGGAACAGCGTGATAAGATAATTCTTCTTGCAGACGGCTGTGAAATATTGTGGATAGAGGGAGTGGGAGCTTCCGAAAAAAATTCGGTGAAAAAAAGTACAGAAAATATTGTTTTTATCTCATGTATCTCGGATGAATAAAATTTTTTGAAAGGAAATTAAAATGGACAGGGATATTTCAAAAATAATCGCAAGTGAAGACCAGATAAAAGAAAAAATAAAAGAGCTTGCTGAAAAAATTAACAGTGATTACAAAGGGAAAAAATTGACTGTTGTGGGGATACTAAAGGGTAGTGTCATATTCTTTGCTGATTTAGTAAGGAAAATAGAGACAGACTGTCAGATGGATTTCATGGCAGCATCAAGCTACGGAAGCTCGGCAGTTTCATCGGGGGAGATAATAATAAAAAAAGACCTCTCATCGGATGTAATGGGAAAGGATGTCCTGATAATCGAGGATATACTTGATACAGGCAATACATTGTATCTGCTCAAGGATTATATCTTTAAAAAGGGTGCGGCAAGTGTAAAGATATGTACTCTGTTTGAAAAGCCCTCAAGACATATCAAGCCTGTCAGGGCAGATTATGTTGGATTTGTAGTTGATGATCTTTTCATAGTCGGCTATGGTCTTGATTATGACGAGAAATACAGAAACTTGCCTTATGTGGGTGTACTTAAGCCCGAAATTTATTCATAAACGAGGAGTGACAGCACTTTGGACAATAAGAAAATTATTCGCAATCTTATCATTTATCTTGGCATACCTATCATTTTTCTTTTGATAGTCGGTGTGATATTCTCAAGTCAGCCCAAGGAGGAGTATCCGACATCAGATATAGTGTATCTTTTCAAGGACAATAAGGTCAATGAATATACACTTGATTTCGGTTCGGGCAAGCTGACCTTGAAGCTGAATGAGAAATACAAGGGCAAGACAGAGGTCGAAACGTATGTTGCAAGCATATCAATGTTTGTAAATTCGATAGATGAATATGTTGAACAGTATAATGCGAAGAATACCGACAAGCCGATGAAATATACATGGAAGCAGGCAACGGACAATTCGATATGGATAGAGTTGTTGCCGAGCCTTGTTCTGACGATAATACTTCTCGGAGTATGGATATATGTCTGGCGTAAGATATCGGGCAACTTCGGTGATGCCGGAAAGCAATTCGGCTTCGGCAAGGCAAAGATCAAGAATCTGAGCGATGAAAAAAGAAAAACAACATTTGCGGATGTTGCAGGTGCCGATGAAGAAAAAGAGGAATTGAAGGAGATAGTAGAGTTCCTCAAAAATCCCAAAAAATATAACGATTTGGGTGCGAGGATACCAAAGGGTGTATTGCTCGTGGGACCTCCCGGTACAGGTAAGACACTTCTTGCAAGAGCCGTTGCAGGTGAGGCGGGTGTACCGTTCTTCTCAATATCGGGTTCAGATTTTGTGGAAATGTTTGTCGGTGTCGGCGCATCCCGTGTAAGAGACCTTTTTGAACAGGCAAAGAAAAATTCCCCGTGTATCATATTTATAGATGAAATTGATGCAGTAGGTCGTCAGCGTGGTGCGGGAGGACTTGGCGGAGGTCATGATGAAAGAGAACAGACATTGAACCAGCTGCTTGTGGAAATGGACGGCTTTGGAGCAAATGAGGGTGTTATCATGATAGCTGCAACTAACAGACCTGATGTTCTTGATCCCGCACTTATGAGACCAGGCAGATTCGACAGACAGGTAGTAGTGGGCAGACCTGATATAAAAGGACGTGAGGAAATTCTTAAAGTTCATTCCAAGGGCAAACCGCTTGCTCCTGATGTTGAGCTTAAGACGATAGCCAAATCAACAGCAGGCTTTACAGGTGCAGACCTTGAGAATCTTCTCAATGAAGCGGCATTGCTTGCAGCAAGAAAAGACCAGAAGGCTATAACTATGAAGGAAGTCGAGGAAGCGACTATAAAAGTTGTTGTAGGTACAGAGAAAAAATCCCGTGTCATGACGGATAAGGAAAAAAGGCTTACAGCGTATCATGAGGCAGGTCATGCGATAGCGACTTATTATTGTCCGACACAGGATCCCGTTCATCAGATTTCTATAATACCGAGAGGTATGGCGGGCGGCTTTACAATGTCACTGCCGTCTGAGGACAAATCTTACCGTTCAAGAAATGAAATGCTTGAGGAGATAGTTGTACTGTTGGGCGGACGTGTAGCCGAGGCTCTTATCATAGGAGATATTTCAACAGGTGCATCGAATGATATAGAGAGAGCGACTAAATTGGTATTCTCAATGGTAACAAAGTATGGTATGAGTCCGAAGTTGGGACCAATGACATACGGTTCATCAGATGGTGATACATTCCTTGGCAGAGATTTCGGAGGCAGGAATTATTCTGAGGAAACCGCTGCAGCCATTGATGAAGAAGTAAAAGAGTATATTACAAATGGATATGCACAGACCGAGAAGATACTCAAGGATCATACAGACCAGCTTCATGTAGTGGCACAGTTCCTCTTTGAGCATGAAAAAATGTCAGGAGAACAGTTTGCAGCAGCTATGGAGGGCAAGGAAATACCGATGAATGTTGATGAAGAAGATGATGATGATGAAGCATCAACTGTTTCAGAAGTTGAGATAACAGCAGAGGGAAAGCCTGAAGGTGAAGCTGATGATACAGAAGCATCAGATGAAGAAAAGCCTGAAAGCGTAACCAAAAAAGAAACTGAATAAAATAAAATAAATACCTTGCAGATGATTATGTCTGCAAGGTATATTTTTTAGCTTGATTTTATCATTTTGAAAAGAGCGTTGGCACATTCATTTTCATCAAGTACACAGTCGGGCAAGTCATAACCGCAGCCCTTGAGCCTGTAACAAAGCTCGGTAGCCTGAGGTACATCGAGACGGTGACTTTTGAGCATTTCGACCTTGGCAAAGACTTCTTTGGGTGTACCCTCGGTCAGTACCTTTCCCGAATCCATTACTATAACTCTGTCGGCAAGAACAGCTTCTTCCATGTAGTGAGTTATCAGAATGATAGTGATATGATTTTGTTTGTTGAGTTTTTGTATAGTCGATATAACTTCATCACGTCCCTGTGGGTCAAGCATTGCGGTAGGTTCATCAAGAACTATACATTCAGGCTGCATAGCAATTATGCCTGCAATGGCAACACGCTGCTTCTGACCGCCTGACAGCTTGTCGGGGGAGTGTTTCCTGTATTCGTACATATCAACTGCCTTTAAAGCGTCATCAACTCTTTGACGGATTTCTTTGGGCGGTATACCGAGATTTTCGCAGCCGAAAGCGACATCTTCTTCAACAATGCCTGCAACTATCTGATTATCGGGATTTTGCAGGACAAGACCGATTTTTTTTCTTATATCAAAGAGATGTTCGTCATCTTTTGTATTTATACCGTCAACGAATATATCTCCCGTTGTAGGTATGTAAATTGAATTGAAATGCTTTGCGAGGGTGGATTTTCCCGAACCGTTATGACCGACTATCGCAACGAATTCACCGCTGTTGATGGTCATATTTACACCGTTGAGGGCAAATTTTTTTTTGTCATCAGTTTCATCATACTGAAAATATACATCTTTTACTTCTATCATAATTTTGTCTCCATTAACTCTGCCATATAGCGGTACTTCCGCATGGAAGTGTGAGACCGCTTTCCGTAACGTGCAAGCCTATTTCGGAACTTGACACTGTTCCGCCAAACTTGTTTTTTATCATAACTCCCAAAAGATACTCCATTACAGACGGTGACAAGCCTGTCGTATAGGAATTTAGTATAAAAAATTCCGCATTGTCGGAGAGTATCGGTAAACATAATTCCACAAGTGAAAATAACTGTTCTTCAAGTTTCCAGACCTCACCGCCCGGACCTCTGCCATAAGAGGGCGGGTCCATGATGATACCGTCATATTTGTTGCCCCTGCGTTGCTCACGCTGAACGAATTTTACACAGTCGTCTACAAGCCACCTGACAGGTTTGTCAGCAAGATTGCTTGAAACAGCATTTTCCTTTGCCCACTGTACCATGCCTTTTGAAGCGTCAACGTGACATACGCTTGCCCCTGCATTTAAACAAGCTAATGTTGCCGCACCTGTATATGCAAACATATTGAGAATTTTAAGTGGTCTTCCTGCATTTTTGATTTTCTCGTCAACGAAATCCCAGTTAACAGCCTGTTCGGGGAATACGCCTGTGTGTTTGAATCCCATAGGCTTTATGTTGAAGGTCAGGTTGTTGTAATTGATAGTCCACTGAGAAGGGATTTTTTTGTAATAATCCCAAGCACCGCCGCCGCTTGATGAACGCATATAACGTGCATGAGCATTTTTCCAAAGGGGATTTTTTTTGGGTGTATTCCAGATAATTTGCGGATCGGGGCGGATAAGTACAATATTGCCCCAGCGTTCCAGACGTTCACCGTCCGAGCAGTCTATCAGTTCATAATCTTTCCATTTAGCTTCTCTCATTAAATTTCCTCCGTTTATTAACAGCAAGCCCAATCGTAATATACATTTGAGAAATTTTTGTTCAGCAAATCTTCCCTTGAAATCATAAACTGACAGTTACCGCTGTCACCGAACATAATTTCACAAGTACCCTCACCGTCATCTGTATCAATCTGCAAAAGAAGAATATCGGCTGTACCGTCCTCGTAAAATTCGGGCGGAGACTGTATAAAACACGGATAACCGTCAACTTTGCTGCCTGCTGTATCACAGAAATCCCAAAGAGCGTTTTCTTCATCTTCATCTTCTGCATCATTGGCAATTTCATCATAACCTTTGCAACTGAACCCTATCATATCCTGTTTTTGAGTAAAAACAGCCTTGCCGCTTTTTTCAAAGGGGGGATATTCATTGGTAGTTTCAAAGGGATTTTCAGTCAGTAATTTTGATTCATCTTTTGAATAATTTTCTATATAGATAACTTTGCAGGGGTCTTCAAGACCATAGCACTCGTCATCAACGACATAGAACTGCAAAATGCCCTTTTCGGGGAAATCGGGTAATTTCGGCATTTCTTCAAGATTTATCTGAGCCATGAAGAACATTGGGTTTCCGTTTTCATCTTTGGGATAATCCTCGATTTTTTCGAGATAGGGACAGCCGCCTATTTTGCTTTCCCAAGGTTTTGTATCGGCAGGGACAAATTTTATT